>NZ_CP114599.1:1276000-1595000 GCF_027286305.1 Phenylobacterium sp. NIBR 498073 | reverse complement strand
CAACTTCAGCAGGCCGCGCCGAATCCAGCTCTTCACCGTGCCCAGCGGCGCGTCCAGTCGGCTGGCCAGGGCCTCATAGGTCAGCCCCTCGAAGAAGGCGGTGCGGATCGCACCCCGGGTCCTGGGGTCCAGTTCGTCGAGACAGCGGGCCAGCGCCTGGCCGTCCTGGGCCGCCTCCAGCAGCGCCTCGGCCCGCGGAGCCCCGTCCTCAAGCTGCAGGTCCTCCACCGGCTCGGCGTAGGCGAGCGGGCCCCGCGCCCGCAGCCGGTCGATGGCGCGGTTGCGGGCGATGGTCGAGATCCACGCCATGACGCTGGCCCGCTCGGCCTCGTAGCGGTCGGCCCGTCGCCAGATGGTGAGATAGACCTCCTGCAGCACGTCTTCGCTCTCGTCCTTGTCGGAGAGGATACGCAGGCAGACGCCGAAAAGCTTCGCGGAGGTGGCGTCATAGAGCCGGCGCATCGCCGTGCGATCGCCCGCCGCGATCTGCAGCATCAGCTCGGCCAAGGGGTCAGGCGTGGCGATTGCGGCGGTCCCTACCGTGAAGACCACCGAAGCTGCCGCACTTCGCGCCGGCAGGAAAGGGCCGGGATCGCTTGCTGGGGTTCGCTTCACGAGGCAGAGCGCCGTTCCATGGAGCGCCTTGCGAGGGGCTTTGAAGCGCGCTAGGCTCAGTCCGTCAAACTCGTATGGTTCGGCTGATTTTCGACGCTCCACATTCCTGGCGCACCGAACCTGCTCCCCGACCCTCCCGAAATTTGATGCGTGACTCAAAAGGCTTGGGTTGCGGAACGACTTACCCAAGGACGACACTTCTATGGCTACCGGCACTGTTAAATGGTTCAACGGAACCAAGGGCTATGGCTTCATCCAACCCGACGATGGCGGCGCGGACATCTTCGTTCACATCTCGGCCGTTGAACGCGCCGGACTCCGCAGCCTGAACGAAGGCCAAAAGATCACCTACGAACTCGAGCAGGACCGTCGCAGCGGCAAGATGGCCGCCGGCAACCTGCAAGTCTAAGCGGTTCCGCAAACGGCCCCTGGGCCCTTGCATCGAAACGGCTGCGGGCCGGCGGAAACGCCGGCCCGTTTTCGTATGCGTCGTCCGTGACGGGCCGGAAGCGGCCGCCTGCGGCGAGATTGCCGCCATCGCCGCTTGCGCGCGGGCGACTCCCCCTCTAAACGGCCCCCTTAACCTGCAGATTGACCGGGACCGGGCGCGCTTGAAGAGTGCGACCGCCCATGCGCGCGAGTGGACATGCCGAAACGCACTGACATCTCCTCGATCCTCATCATCGGCGCCGGGCCGATCGTGATCGGACAGGCCTGTGAGTTCGACTACTCCGGCGTCCAGGCCTGTAAAGCCCTGCGCGCTGAGGGCTACCGTATCGTGCTGGTCAATTCGAACCCGGCCACGATCATGACCGACCCGGACGTGGCCGACGCCACGTACATCGAGCCGATCACCCCGGAGATGGTCGAGAAGATCATCGCCAAGGAGCGCCCCGACGCGCTGCTGCCGACCATGGGCGGCCAGACCGCGCTGAACACCGCCCTGGCGCTCGAGGAGCGCGGCGTGCTGGCCAAGTACGGGGTCGAGATGATCGGCGCCAAGGCCGAGGTCATCGACAAGGCCGAGGATCGCCAGAAGTTCCGCGACGCCATGGACAAGCTGGGCCTCGAGAGCCCGAAGTCCAAGGCCGCCCACTCGATGGACGAGGCCATGGAAGGCCTGGAGTTCGTCGGCCTGCCGGCGATCATCCGCCCGTCCTTCACCCTGGCCGGCACCGGCGGCGGCATCGCCTACAATGTCGAGGAATTCAAAGAGATCGTCGAACGCGGTCTCGACCTGTCCCCCACCACCGAGGTCCTCATCGAGGAAAGCGTGTTGGGCTGGAAGGAGTACGAGATGGAGGTCGTCCGCGACAAGGCGGACAACTGCATCATCGTCTGCTCGATCGAGAACATCGATCCGATGGGCGTGCACACCGGCGACTCGATCACCGTCGCCCCGGCCCTGACCCTGACCGACAAGGAATACCAGCGCATGCGGGCGGCCTCGATCGCCGTGCTGCGCGAGATCGGCGTCGAGACCGGCGGCTCCAACGTCCAGTTCGCGGTGAACCCGGCTGACGGCCGCATGGTCGTCATCGAAATGAACCCGCGGGTGTCGCGCTCCTCGGCCCTGGCCTCGAAGGCCACCGGCTTCCCGATCGCCAAGGTCGCCGCGCGTCTGGCCGTCGGCTACACGCTCGACGAGCTTATGAACGACATCACCGGCGCGACGCCGGCCTCGTTCGAGCCCAGCATCGACTACGTCGTCACCAAGATTCCGCGCTTCGCCTTCGAGAAGTATCCGGGCTCGGAACCGACCCTGACCACCGCCATGAAGTCGGTCGGCGAAGTCATGGCCATCGGCCGCACCTTCGCCGAGAGCCTGCAGAAGGCCCTGCGCGGCCTTGAGACCGGCCTCACCGGCCTGGACGAGGTCGAGATCGAAGGCGCCCACGACGCCGAGACCGGCCGCGCCGCGGTGATCCGCGCGCTGGGCCAGCCGACCCCCGACCGCCTGCTGGTCATCGCCCAGGCGTTCCGCCACGGCCTGAGCGTAGAGGAGGTTAACGCCGCCTGCTCGTACGAGCCGTGGTTCCTGCGCCAGCTTCAGGCCCTGATCGCGGTCGAGACCCAGATCCGCGACCGCGGCCTGCCGGCCACCGCCGCCGAGTTCCGCGCCGTGAAGGCCCAGGGGTTCTCCGACGCGCGCCTGGCCAAGCTGACCCACACCACCGAGGCCGAGGTCCGCGAACAGCGCCGCGCCCATGGCGTGCGCCCGGTGTTCAAGCGCATCGACAGCTGCGCCGGCGAGTTCCGCGCCGCCACGCCGTACATGTACTCGACCTACGAGACCGGCGTGCTCGGCCAGATCCCCGAGTGCGAGAGCGAGCCGAGCGACCGCAAGAAGGCGATCATCCTCGGCGGCGGTCCGAACCGGATCGGCCAGGGTATCGAGTTCGACTACTGCTGCTGCCACGCGGCCTTCGCCCTCGACGACATCGGGGTGGAGTCGATCATGGTCAACTGCAACCCCGAGACCGTCTCGACCGACTACGACACCTCAGACCGCCTGTACTTCGAACCGCTGACGGCCGAAGACGTGCTGGAGCTGATCGCCGTCGAGCAGGCCCGCGGCGAGCTGCTGGGCGTCATCGTCCAGTTCGGCGGCCAGACCCCGCTGAAGCTGGCCAAGCCGCTGGAAGACGCCGGCATCCCGATCCTGGGCACCTCGCCGGACGCCATCGACCTGGCCGAGGACCGCGAGCGCTTCCAGCAGTTGCTGCACAAGCTGAAGATCGCCCAGCCGGTCAACGCCATCGCCCGCTCGCGCGAAGAGGCCTTCGAGGGCGCGCACAAGGTAGGCTACCCGATCGTCATCCGCCCCTCCTACGTGCTGGGCGGCCGGGCGATGGAGATCATCCGCGACGACGAGCAGCTTGAGCGCTACGTCAACACCGCCGTGCAGGTGTCCGGCGACAGCCCGGTGCTGATCGACCAGTACCTGAGCCGCGCCACCGAGGTGGACGTCGACGCCCTGTGCGACGACGCAGGCCAAGTGTTCGTCGCCGGGGTGATGGAGCACATCGAGGAAGCCGGCGTGCACTCGGGCGACAGCGCCTGCTCGCTGCCGCCGTTCTCGCTGAAGCCGGAGACCATCGCCGAGCTGAAGCGCCAGACCGAGGCCATGGCCCGCGCCCTGGAAGTCCGCGGCCTGATGAACGTGCAGTTCGCCATCGAGGAGCCGCACTCCGACAATCCGCGCATCTACGTGCTGGAAGTGAACCCGCGCGCCAGCCGCACGGTGCCGTTCGTCGCCAAGACCATCGGCCAGCCGCTGGCCTCGATCGCCGCCAAGCTGATGGCCGGCGAAAAGCTCGCCAGCTTCGACCTCACCGAAAAGCCCTACGACCACATCGCGGTGAAGGAGGCGGTGTTCCCGTTCGCCCGCTTCGCCGGCGTCGACACGGTGCTGGGCCCGGAAATGCGTTCCACCGGCGAGGTCATGGGCCTGGACTGGATCCGCCCGGGCGAGACCAACGGCGCGGCCTTCGCCCGCGCCTTCGCCAAGAGCCAGCTCGGCGGCGGCGTGAAGCTGCCCAAGACCGGCAGCGTCTTCGTCTCGGTCAAGGACAGCGACAAGCCGTGGATCGTCGAGCCGGTGAAGCTGCTGCTCGCCCAGGGCTTCAAGATCCTCGCGACCGCCGGCACCGGCGACTACCTGGCCGAACAGGGCCTTGAGGTCGAGCAGGTGAAGAAGGTGCTGGAAGGCCGCCCGCACATCGTCGACGCGATGAAGAACGGCGAGGTCCAGCTGGTGTTCAACACCACCGAGGGCAAGCAATCGCTGGCCGACAGCTTCGAAATCCGCCGCACCGCGCTGATGATGAAGACCCCGTACTTCACCACGGCCGCCGGCGCCCTGGCCGCGGCCCAGGCCATCGTGGCCACCGTCGAGGACACCCTCGACGTGCGTCCGTTGCAAAGCTACGCCTGACAGACCGGCCGCGAGAGGCGAAGAACGCCTCTCGCGGCCGAACTCTACGCAGAGACCATCGCCCGCGGAGCCTCCTCGGACTGGTACATGGAAATCATGTGCCCATCCGGGTCGGAAATCTCCGCCGACCATCCGCCTGGCGCATGACTGACCGGCGTTACGATCGTCGCCCCCTTTTCGGCGAGCGCGGCGACGACGGTGTCGATGCCGCCTTCAGCCAGATCGAAGACGATGATCGGCGAGTTGCCCGGCCGGCACTCCGCCTTGAAGAAGATCAGCTCAACGCCGCCCACGGTGTTGGCCTGAAGCCAGTCGTTCCCGGCGCCGTCGTCCCCCATGTTGGTGACGTCGAGCCCGAGTACGTCACGGTAGAATTTTTCGGTTCGCGCTATATCGGTGACATAGAAGCAGACGGTCCCAATCCGCACTTTGCCGAACATGTGTCTCTCCCTTTCAGATGTTGGACGCCCCTAGTTGCCGCGCAACGTCGATTTGTGAGGACACGACGAACAGATGCCCGTCTGGGTCGTGCGTTCCGAATTCGGTCGCGACCAGGCGAACCACGCCGATCAGGGCTCGGCGCAGAAGGCCGAACGGCAGATCCCCCAGCAAGGCCCGGCCCCCGATCGCGCCGCGCAGGCCCAATTGCAGGCAGCGCCGCTTCAACTCGCTGATCCGCTGGCGCAGGGCGACGTCCGACAGATTCAGCAACCAGGCGATCTCCGGCTTCGTATGACCGGTCACGACGAGCAGGGCCGTCGTCCGCAGACCGGGCGGTAGCGTCGCGATGAAGTCGGCCGGATCGGTGGCGCTGGCCCCCGCCTCCGCCTCCGCTGCGGCGTCGAGTGCGTAGTCGGCTTCACGTCGACGTCGGCGAGCGGCGGAACGGGCTTCGTGCAGGGCCCGGTTGCGCAACACCCCGCCAAGCCAGCGCCGGTTCTCGCTCGCGCTCATATCGCCACGCCCGGCCTCGACCGCGCAAAGCAGCGCGGCCTGAAGCAGGTCCTCGGCTTCGCCGGCGCGACGCGTTCGCCCCTGGGCGCCGCGCAGAAGTCTCAGATAGGTCTTGCGATCCATCATCTGTCCCGACCTCAGACCTCTATCTAAGCGCGAAGACGCTGCATGCGAGCGCCTCGCAAGCGCAAGCTTGTGAAACACTTACGCGCATTTGCTGATTGACCGACGTTATTCCGGGGCGCAACCTCAGAGCGTCGCCATGCTTTTGCAGGCGCGTAGTGGGCGCGTTCCGGCGGCCCCTGATGACCAGCCGGTCGGCCCGCATGGGCGCCTGTCGCAGTCTGGCGAGGACGTGTCCTCTGTCTCAGTGTGCGAAGGGAAACGCCATGCAATCCGGACACCACGAAGGTGAGGTCCACCATCACAAGAACAAGCACCTGCTGGAGCGCTTCGAGGGGTACACAGACCTTATCGTTGTGGGTCTGATCATCGCTCTCGGCGCGGCCATGCTGATTGGCCTGCTCACCGCCAACGGCAAGGTCACCTGGTAGGACGCCAACCCTAAACGCGAGTACGGCGCCGGTCAGAGCGCTCTAGCCAGGACCAGGTCGTCGTACTCGTTGGCGCCCACGCGGAACTTGCGCACGCCCGCCTCGACATAGCCTTGGCGCGCGTAGAAGGCGATTGCGCGCGCGTTGCCGCCGAACACGCCCAGCAGCATGCGGGTGAAGCCCGCATGCGCTGCGCTGTCCAGCGCCGTCGCCATAAGCCGACCGCCCAGCCCCGTGCCGTGGAAGCGGTTGAGCAGGTAGATCCGCTTCAGCTCCACATCGCCCTCCCCGGTCGCCACCGGCAGGTCGGGCGGCGTCAGCGCCGCATAGCCGACCGGCGCCCCGCCCTCCTCCATCTCTGCCAGCCACAGCCGATAGCCGGGCTTGCCCAGCCATTGCGCGTAGAGCGTCTCGGCGTGCTGGGTGCGGCAGTGGGCGATGATGTCGCCGGCCGGCAGCGCGCCGGCGTAGGTCTCCAGGAACGTCGCCTGCCCGACCAGGGCCAGGGCCGCCTCGTCGCCGGATACGCAGGGACGAATGCTGATCGACATACCGTAACTCCGAATCTTTCACTGGGTCGGGAGGCTGGCCTCAATCGCCAAGCTAGGCTAGGCGTAAGAAAACTGAACAACGATCACTTAGGGAGTCGAAGCATGGCCGGTCGGGTCGAGGGTAAGGTCGCGCTGGTCACCGGCGGGGCGAGCGGGATCGGGCGCGGCTGCGCCGAACGGCTGGCTCAGGAAGGCGCCGTGGTGGTCGTCACCGACCTTCAGGACGACAAGGGCGCCCAGACCGTCGCCGCCATCGAGGCGATGGGCGGCAAGGCCAGCTACCTGCACCACGACGTCACCTCCGAGCAGGCCTGGATCGACGCGGTGGCGTCGGTGAAGGCCAAGCACGGCCGGCTCGACATCCTGGTCAACAATGCCGGTATCGGCATCGGCGGCTCGGTGCTGACCATGACCCTCGCCGACTTCCAGAAGCAGACCGCGGTCAATCTCGACGGCGTTTTCCTCGGCGTGAAGCACTCGATCCCGCTGATGCGCGAGAACGGCGGCGGCTCGATCATCAACATGTCCTCGGTCGCCGGCCTCAAGGGCTCGGCCATCCTGGCCGGCTACTGCGCCACCAAGGGCGGGGTGCGCCTGTTCACCAAGGCCGTGGCCATGGAATGCGCGGCGGCCAAGGACGGCGTGCGCGTGAATTCGGTTCACCCCGGCATCATCGAGACCCCGATCTGGGACACCATCGTCGGGACCGGCGAGGTCGGCGACAACGCCCGTCCGCCTCGCGGCGCGGCGCTGGACGCCATGAGCGCCGAAGGCGTGCCGCTCGGCGTGAAGGGCTATCCGGAAGACATCGCCAACGGCGTGCTGTGGCTGGCCTCGGACGAGAGCCGCTACGTCACCGGCGCCGAACTGGTCATCGACGGCGGCCTCTCGGTGAAATAGTCGCGGCGGCCCCGACCGTTCGGCATTTCCGCCCCGGCGGAAATGTTCTACGGGCGGGGCATGACCGCCATGCTTCACGTCGTCTATGGCCCTTCGGGGGCCGGAAAGTCCACCTACGCCAAGGAACTGGCCCGGCGCGAACCGGCGGTCCACTTCGCCATCGACGACTGGATGGCGCGGCTGTTCGCGGCCGACATGCCCGAGCCGATCGAATATCACTGGATGATGGAGCGGGTCGAACGCTGCGAAGCCCAGATCTGGTCCACCGCTGCTGGCGTCATCGCCGCCGGAACCTCGGTGGTGCTTGACCTCGGCCTGCTGCGGCGCTCCGACCGCGCCCGCGTGGCCGAGATCGCCCAGGCCGTGGAATTGCCGATACAGTTCCACTTCGTGACCGCCCCAGAAGAGGTGCGCCGCGCGCGCGTGCTCGAGCGCAACGAGGTCCGCGGCGAGACCTTCGCCATCGGGGTGACGCCAGAGATGTTCGACTTCATCGAAGGAGTGTTCGAGGCGCCCGACGCCAGCGAGCTGCAAGGCGCAATCGTCTCCGAAAGCACCTGACTCCGTAGCGTCCCGCACGCTTCTCAACAGCTTTCGAACCCAGTTCCAGGGGCCGCCTGCCCGCGCACCCTTGAGTTTTTCTGCTGCGACATCTAATCTCTAGCCCCCCGGACGCCTGCGCCCGCGGCCGGCAACGAACTCCCAAAAGGGCGAATCCGAGTCCTCATCCACGATGGAAAAAGTCCCGATGACCGCCGAGGGCTGGCAAGCTCTCGACGATGAACTGAAGCGTTTGAAGACTATCGAGCGTCCCGCTGTGATCGCTGCGATCGCTGAAGCACGCTCGCATGGCGACCTCTCCGAGAACGCCGAGTACCATGCCGCCAAGGAGCGCCAGGGCTGGATCGAAGGCCAGATCGCCGAGATCGAGGACAAGATGGCCCGCGCTCAGGTCATCGACGTATCCAAGCTCTCCGGCACTCAGGTGAAGTTCGGCGCCACCGTCTCGGTGGTCGACGAGGACACCGAGGAAGAGGCCCGCTACCAGATCGTCGGCGAACATGAGGCCGACGTGAAACAGGGCAAGATCTCCATCGTCTCGCCCCTGGCCCGCGCCATGATCGGCAAGGAAACCGGCGACGTCGTCGAGGTGAACACCCCCGGCGGCGGCAAGGCCTACGAGATCCTCAAGGTCGAGTGGATCTAGGCCCTCCCGGCTTGTCAGCTCAAAACCCGCCGCCCACCGCGCCGCTCGTCATCTGGGCGGTGTCCGACGGGCGCGCGGGCATCGAGGCCCAAGTCGTCGGTCTGGCCAATGCGATCGCGCGCAAGCGCCCCGCCCAGGTCGTCGTCAAGCAGATCGGCTGGAAGAGCTGGATCGGCCGCCTACCGTGGTGGCTGACGCCTTTTCCGCGCCGGCTGCTGACCCCGCAGAGCGACATCGCCCCCCCCTGGCCCGACCTCTGGATCGCCGCCGGCCGCGCGACCCTGCCGCTGTCGATCCGCATGAGACGCTGGTCGGGCCGCCGGACCTATGTCGTCCAGGTCCAGGACCCGCGCATGCCGACCCGGCTGTTCGATCTGGTCATTCCGCCCCGGCATGACCGGCTGGAGGGCGACAACGTCTTTCCGATCACCGGCTCGCCCGGTCGCGTGAACGCCGAGCGCATGGCCGTCGACCTGCAGCGCTTTCAGGCACAGCTGGACGCTCTGCCCCGCCCGCGCGTGGCGGTGATCATCGGCGGCAAGTCCAAGGCCCATGACATCTCGCCCGAGCGCGCCGCCGCCATGGCCCGCGAGATCGAGCTGCCGGTCGTTCAGGAAGGCGGCTCGGTGATGGTCAGCTTCACCCGCCGCACCCCCGAGCCGGCCAAGAACCTCCTCGAGGCCCGCCTCAGACACCTGCCCGGCGTCATCTGGGACGGCGAAGGCGACAATCCCTACTTCGCCTACCTGGCGGCGGCCGACTACATCCTGGTCACCGAGGACTCGACCAACCTGGCCACCGACGCCGCCTCGACCGGCAAGCCGGTGTTCGTGATGAAGATGGACGGCGAGAGCCTGAAGTTCCGGCTGTTCCACGAGGACCTGGAGCGCCTGGGCGCGGCCCGACCGTTCGGCGGCGCCTTCCACCGCTGGACCTACGAGCCGCTGGCCGAGACCGAGCGCGCGGCCGACGAGGTGCTGCGCCGCTTGGACGCCCGCAAGGCCTGAACCATGGCCGTCGCGATCCGCCTGGCCGGAGCCGACGACGCCGCCATCGCCCTGGCGATCGATCCGGCCGCCGCGACCAGCGCCCACCGCGCCGACTGGTTGCGCCGCGCCTTCGCCGGGGAGCAAGGCCGCGGGGCGCAGATGGCCTATCTCGACGGCCGACCTGCCGGGTTCGCCGTGATGGGCCGGTTCTTCAGCAACCCCTTCCTGGACCTGATCGTCACCGATCCGCGGTTCCGGCGCCGCGGGGTGGCCAGCGCGCTGCTGGACGAGATCGAGCGGAAGCACGCCGCCGAGAAGCTGTTCGTCTCGACCAATGTCTCCAACGCGATCATGCGCGCCCTTCTGCTCGCGCGCGGCTACCTGCCGGCCGGGCAGGTCGACCACCTGGATCCCGGCGATCCCGAGCTGTTCTTCGTGCGCCTGCCGCGCTGAGCTCCGCCCCTTTCCAAGCCGCAGCTTTCGGCGTCCCATGGTTGCAAGATGATTCTGCGACCACGCATCCTCTTCATCGCCAACGCCGGCCCGGCGGTCGGCGGCGGGCATGTGATGCGCTCACTCAGCCTGGCCAGGGCGCTGGGCGAGCACGGCGCGGAGTGCGTGTTCCTGGCCCCGCCGGTCGTCGCCGGCATCCTCGACGCCTTCGCACCAGACATGAGCCGTGAGGCGGTGGCCTCGGTCGCCGCCGCGGACCTGCCCGCCGCAGTCGCCGGCCTGGCCTTCGACGCCGTGGTGTTCGACCACTACGGCTTGGGCCGCGCCGATCACCAGTTCATCGCCCAAGGCCGCCCGACCCTGGTCATCGACGACCTCGCCGACCGGCCGCTGGCCGCCGACGTGGTGCTCGATTCCGGCCCGGCCCGCACAGAGGAAGACTACGCCGACCTCGCTGGCGGCGCGCGCCTTCTGCTCGGTCCGCGCTATGCGCCGCTGCGGCCGGAGTTCGCCGCCCTGCGCGAGGCCGCGATCGCTCGCCGCGGCGGGCCTGTGCAGCGGGTGCTGGTCGCCCTGGGCCTCACCGACGTCGGCGGCGTCACCTCGCGGGTGCTCGACCGCTTGCGCCAGCGCAACGGCCACCTCGCCTTCGACGTGGTGCTCGGCTCCGAGGCGCCCAGCCTGCCCGGCCTCACCCGCGTCGCCGCTCACGATCCGCGCGTCATGCTGCACATCGACGCCCAGGACATGGCTCGCCTGACGCTGGAGGCCGACGTCGCCTTCGGGGCCGGCGGATCGACCACCTGGGAGCGCTGCACCCTGGGCCTGCCTTCCGTGCTGCTGGTGCTGGCCGAGAACCAGCGCCCGGCCGCCCGCGCCCTGGCCGACCGTGACGCGGCCCTGGTGGTCGACGCCGCTGATCCGGATTTCGCCGCCGCGTTCGACCGGGCCGCCGTACGGCTGCTCAACGACACCGCCACCCGCACGCGCCTGACCGCCGCCAGCCTGGAGCTCTGCGACGGCCGGGGCGCCGAGCGCGCCGCCGAAGCTCTGCTGGAAGTGATCTCCGCCCCGCGGCTGGCCGCCCGCGATCCCGGCGTCTGAGGCCGCGCAGCCGTGCGCTGACCGACCGCGCCCGGCGCCTGTCGCAACGGCTCAGAATCTCCCCTACATAGACGCCATGTCGCAGAATGCTCCTCGCACCACCCGCTGCCTCGTCCTGGGCTCCGGCCCGGCCGGCTACACCGCCGCCATCTACGCCGCGCGCGCCCTGCTCAAACCGGTGCTGATCGCCGGCATCCAGCCCGGCGGCCAGCTGACGATCACGACCGACGTCGAGAACTATCCGGGCTTCGCCGACGTCATCCAGGGCCCGTGGCTGATGGAGCAGATGCAGGCCCAGGCGGCCCATGTCGGCACCGAGATCATCAACGACATCGTCGTCAAGGCCGACCTCAGCCAACGCCCGTTCCGCCTGGAATGCGACTCCGGCGAGGTCTGGCTGGCCGAGACCCTGATCATCGCCACCGGCGCCCAGGCCAAGTGGCTGGGCCTGGAGACCGAGCAGAAGTTCCAGGGGTTCGGCGTCTCGGCCTGCGCCACCTGCGACGGCTTCTTCTATCGCGGCAAGGAGGTCGTGGTGGTCGGCGGCGGCAACACCGCCGTCGAGGAAGCGCTGTTCCTGACCAACTTCGCCTCCAAGGTCACCGTCGTGCACCGCCGCGACGAGTTCCGCGCCGAGAAGATCCTGCAGGAGCGCCTGTTCGCCCACCCGAAGATCGAGGTGATCTGGAACGTCGCCATCGACGAGGTGGTCGGCACTTCCGAGCCGCTCGGCGTCACCGGCGTCAAGCTGAAGGACGTGAACACCGGCGACGTCCGCGAAATCCCCGCCGACGGCGTCTTCATCGCCATCGGCCACGCCCCGGCTTCCGAACTCTTCAAGGGCCAACTGGAGATGGACGGCTCGGGCTATCTGAAGGTCGTCCCCGGCAGCGCCGCGACCGCGATCAAGGGCGTCTACGCCGCGGGCGACGTCACCGACGACGTCTACCGCCAGGCCGTCACCGCCGCCGGCATGGGCTGCATGGCGGCGCTGGAAGCGGTAAGACTGCTGGCCGAAGAGGATCACGAGAAGGCCAAGCACCCGATCAGCCATAACGAGGCCCAGCGCATCGGCGCCTGGTGACATTCTGACAGCGCCCACGAGTTCAACTTAGCGGGCGGCCGCCGGCCGCCCCATCCCGAAAGACGAGGCCACGCGCCGCCATGACGAACCTGATCGTGCGAGGCGGCCGCGCCTTGCGTGGAACCATTACGCCGTCCGCCAACAAGAACGCCGTCCTGCCGGTGCTCTGCGCCACCCTGCTCAGCGACGAGCCGATCATCCTGCACCGGGTGCCGGACATCACCGACGTCCGCAAGCTGCTGGATTTCTTCGGAAAGCTCGGCTCGTCGGTCGAGATGGACTACGCCACCGGCACGCTGCGGCTGCACCACGGCCGCGACCTGGACCCGAAGTCGGCGCACCTGCCGCTGGGCATGCGTTCGTCGATCATGCTGATCCCGGCCCTGCTGCACCGCTTCGGCCGCGCCAGCCTGGAAGAGGACGTCACCGGCTGCACCCTCGGCTCGCGTGAGATCGACCCGCACATCGAGGTGTTCCGCGCCTTCGGGGCCGAGGTCACCAGCGAACCCGGCGCGACGGTGATCAACGCCGACAAGGGCTTCACCGCCACCCAGCACTGGCTCGACTACGCCTCGGTGACCACCACCGAGAACTTCGTGCTCTGCGCGGCTACCGCCAAGGGCCTCTCGCGCCTGACCAACGCCGCCTGCGAGCCGCACGTCCAGGAGTTCTGCGAGTTCCTGGCCGGCATGGGCGCGCGCATCCAGGGCGTCGGCGGCTCGCGCCTGACCGTCTCGGGCGTAGACAGCCTGGGCGGGGTCGAGTTCACCTTCGCCGACGACTTCCACGAGGTCGCCACCTTTCTGGCCATGGGCGCGATCACCGGCGGCGAGATCGCCGTCCAGAACGGCTCGGTCGAACAGTTCCCGCTGCTGGACCGCACCTTCGCCAAGTTCGGCGTCGAGGTGACCCACGAGAACGGCTTCAGCCGCGCCCGCGTCGACGGCAAGCTGAAGGTGCGCGAGCCCTTCACGTCGAACATCCTGACCAAGGTCGAGGCCGCGCCCTGGCCCTATGTCCCGGCCGACCTGCTGCCGATCTTCGTCGCGCTCGGCGTGCGCGCCGAAGGCCAGGTGATGTTCTGGAACAAGGTCTATGACGGCGCGCTCGGCTGGCACTCGGAGCTCGGCAAGTTCGGCGCCCACGCCCTGCTCTGCGACCCGCACCGCCTGATCACCTGGGGCGGCAAGCCGCTGACCCCGGCGACGGTCGAGAGCCCCTACATCATCCGCGTCGCCATCGCCCTCTTCATGCTGGCCGCCAGCATCGAGGGCGAGAGCACCATCCTCAACGCCTCGCCGATCCAGCGCGCCCACCCGAAGTTCGTCGAGAACCTCAACGCCCTCGGCGCCGACGTCAGCTGGGTCGCCGGCGACTGACGCAACCTAATTCCTCCCCTGGGGGAGGTGGCGCGCGCAGCGCAACGGAGGGGGCTCGCTGACTCAGCAATCCCCCTCAGCCGGCCATTCGGCCGACAGCTCCCCCGTAGGGGGAGCAATTCGCGGCAATTCAGTTATCCCGCTTGGCTTGGGCGTTCTTGGTCGCCTGCGAGACGCTGCCGACCTTGGCCGGGGCGACCTTGGAGGCGGTCTTCTGGTTCGCGACCGGGTTCATCCCGGCGCTGGCGGTCTTGCCTGGGGCCGGACGCGACGATGCGCCGGCCGCCCGGCGCATCGCCAGGGCCTTCTTCGCGGCCTCGACATGCGCGGCCCGCGCCTCTTCGACCTCCATCCGGTGCGCCTGCTTGTTCACCCGCCGCAGGGCGCTGGCGAACACCTGCTTGCGCTCCTGCAGATGCTCAGCCGTGCCGCCGCCGCGCGGCTCGCCCTTGCCGCGGACCTCGCGGACCTTCTGCCGGGCCAGGGTGCGCTCCTTATCGCGCATCGCCCGCAGACGCTTGCGCGTCTCGGCCAGATCCTTGGCGTCGAGCTGGGCGATGGCCGGATGGTGCGAGGCCCGGATCAGTTCGCCTTCGTCGTGGTTGAGCAGGCTGAGTTCGCGGCGGTTGTTGATGGACATGTCGCCCCTCTCGAGTTGCGCTGGTCTTGTGGAACGCGCCCGGAGGACGTGGGTTCAGCAGACCGTCCCACAGCGCCCGCCGCGCCCTCTTGAATGACGTTGCGTCACCGTACCTAGCCTTCCAAAAATTTCCTGGGAGGAAGCCATGTACGATCTGGTCATTCGGCGTGGTCTGGTGGTCGACGGTACGGGTTCTCCGCCCCGTCAGGCCAATGTCGCGGTGTCCGGCGGCGTCATCGACAAGGTCGGCGCTGTTCCAGAGAAGGGCCGCCGCGAGATCGACGCAGACGGGCTGTTGGTCACTCCGGGCTGGGTCGACATCCACACTCACTACGACGGCCAGGTGACCTGGGATCCCTACCTCAGCCCCTCCTGCTGGCACGGGGTCACCACGGTGGTCATGGGCAACTGCGGCGTCGGCTTCGCCCCCGCCCGGCCCGACCGCCACGAGTGGCTGATCGGCATCATGGAGGCGGTCGAGGACATCCCCGGCGCAGCCCTGGCCGAGGGCATGAAATGGGATTGGGAGACCTTCCCCGAATATCTCGACAGCCTCGAGCGCAAGCCGCGCGTCCTCGACGTCGCCGCCCAGGCCCCGCACAGCGCCATCCGCGCCTATGTCATGGACGAACGCGGCGCGCGTAACGAGGTGGCCACCCCCGAGGACATCGCCGAGATGGCCCGCATCACCCGCGAGGCGGTCCAGGCCGGCGCGGTCGGCTTCTCGACCTCGCGCACGGCCCTGCACCGGACCAAGGACGGTGAGGTCATCCCCGGCACCTTCGCCGGCGCCGACGAGATGATCGGCATCGGCCGCGCCCTCGGCGAGGCCGGCCATGGCGTGTTCGAGCTGGCCTCCGACATGACCATCCCCGAGGACGAATTCGCCTGGATGGCTGCGTTCGCCAAGGAGACCGGCCTGCCGGTCAACTACAGCCTGCTGCAGTCGCCGTTCCAGCCCAACAAGTGGCGCGACATGCTGGCCCTGACCGCCAAGGCCCAGGCCGAGGGCGCCAACATCAAGGCCGGCATCGCCTGTCGCCCCACCGGCATGGTGCTGGGCTGGCAGTCGACGGTGCACCCGTTCATCCGCAAGACCGCCTATCGGGCGATCGCCGCCCTGCCCTTCGCAGAGCGGCTGGAGCGCCTGCGCGATCCGACGGTCCGCGAGGCGATCATCACCGAGGTGACGCCCCAGGCTCCGGCCATGGGCGCGCTGCTGCAGGACTTCGGCAACATGTTCCGCCTGGAGCGCGAGGGCCGGCTCGACTACGAGCCGCGCGCCGAGGATTCCGTCGCCGCCGAGGCCGCCCGCCAGGGCGTCACGCCCGAGGCCGCCGTCTACGACATGCTCATGGAGAACGACGGCGCCGGGTACATCTACCTGCCCCTGCTGAACTACGCCGAGCACAGCTTCGACCACATCGTCGAGATGATGCACGACCCCAACACCGTGCTCAGCCTGTCGGACGGCGGCGCGCACTGCGGGGTGATCTGCGACGCCAGCTTCCCGACCTACATGCTGACCTACTGGGTGCGGGACCGCTCGCGCGGCCAGCGCCTGCCGCTGGAAAAGGTGGTCTCCATGCAGACCCGCGAGACGGCCCAGTTCTACGGGCTGAACGACCGCGGGGTCATCGCGCCGGGAATGAAGGCCGACCTCAACGTCATCGACTTCGACGCGCTGCAGATCCACGCGCCGGAGATGGTTTTCGACCTGCCGGCCGACGGCCGCCGGCTCGTCCAGCGGGCCAGCGGCTATCGCGCCACGGTCGTCGACGGGGTGATCACCTTCGAGCACGGAGAGGCCACCGGCGAAATGCCCGGCAAGCTGATCCGCGGCCCGCAGGCCGCGCCCACGGCCCTGGCCGCGGAGTAGGCCTCGATAGTCCGCAATCGCGATCAACCGCGGCGCGGTATGGTCTCTTCATGCAGAGAGCCAACACCAGCCTCGACTACGGACGCCGCCTGCAACGGGTGGCGGACCACATCGCGGCCAATCTGGACGCGCCGCTTGACTTGGCCCGGCTGGCGCAGATCGCCTGCTACTCGCCCCATCATTTCCACCGCGTCTACCGGGCCGCGATGGGCGAAACGGCGGCCGAGACTCTGACGCGCCTGCGTCTCGCCCGGGCCGCAACCGACCTGGCGCGCACCGCATTTCCAGTCGCCGACGTCCGCCGCCGCGCCGGCTACGGGTCTGACGCCGCCTTCAGTCGCGCGTTCTCCGCCGCCTACGGCCAGCCGCCCGACGCTTTCCGCAAGTCGCACCGCCTGAATCTGGCCGCCCGCATGTCTCAAGGAGCCCGCATCATGACCATTGAGGTCAGGGACCTCCCGCCCCTGCGCATCGCCGCCATCGAGCACGCCGGGCCCTACGCCGAGATCGGCCGCAGTTTCCAGCGCCTCGCCGCCTGGGCCGGACCTCGCGGCATGCTCGGTTCGACGTCGTATGGCGTGGCGGTCTACCCCGAGGGGGATCACTGCAACGCCCCGCCCCCCGGCCGGCACGTCCTCGTCGGCCTGACCGTCGGCCCGGCCATCGCCGGGAGCGATGGAGTCGCGATCCACGACATCCCCGGCGGCAAGCACGCCGTCGCCCTGCACAAGGGCCCCTACGCCGAGTTGCCCCGCACCTACGACGCCTTGTTCGCCTGGCTCACGGCCAGCGGCGAGGAGCCCGCCGACGCCCCGCTGTTCGAGGTCAACCTGAACAATCCTAGCAATACGCCGCCAGCCGAGTTGCTTACTGAAATCTGCCTTCCCCTGAAGTGAAAGCGGCCTAGTCTGGCGGCATGATCCGCCACGCCCGCCCCGCCGACCACGCCGCCATCCGCGAGATCGTCGCCGCCGCCTTCGGGCAAGCCGACGAGGCCGACCTCGTCGAGCGGCTGCGCGCCGCCGACGACGTGATGTTCGAACTGGTCGAGGAGGAGAACGGCGAGGTCGTCGGCCACATCCTCTACAGCCGGCTGTGGGCCGACAGCGTGAACCTCTACGCCGCGCTCGCACCGCTCGCCGTGCGCCCGGACCGCCAGCGCGACGGCGTCGGCAAGCGCCTGACCGCCGCCTCGATCGAGACCGCCAAGGACTTCGGCGCCCACGCGGTCATCGTGCTGGGCCATCCCGAGTACTATCCGAAGTTCGGCTTCAGCGCTCAGGCCGCCGCCCAGGTGAAGTCGCCCTACTCCGGCAGTCCGGCCTTCATGGCCCTGGCGCTTGAGGACGGGGCGCTCGACGGTCCCCTGCTGGTCGCCTACCCGGACGCCTTCGGCGGCGGCGAAGGCCACTAGCCGGCCGCCGCGTCCGCGCTAAGCTCGCGCCGTCAGCTTTCTGGAAGGCGGCCATGAAAACCTACCGTATCGGCGTCATCGGACTGGGCCAGCGCATCGCTCATGTGCTGGCGGCGATGCAGGAGGTCGGCTGGAGCCTGCAGGTCGTCGCGCACGCCGATCCGGCCCCAGTCGGCGCGCCGATCCTGGCGGCCGCCGGCATCGATCCCGGCCCGGCACTCCCCGACGCCGCCGCGCTGCTCGCCCAGGGCCCCTACGACCTGGTGATGATCGGCTCGCCCAACCACCTGCACTTCGAGCACCTCAACCTGGCCCTCGACGCCGGCTGGCCGATCTTCGCCGAGAAGCCGATCGTGCGGACCCAGTCCGAGACCCTGGCCCTGGCCCATCGACTGGCCGCCGGCGGCGGTCCGCCGCTCTATATCGGCCTCGTCATGCGCTCGATGTCGATCGTGCGTGAGACGATCGCGCGGGTCGACGGCGGCCAGCTCGGCCAGGTGATCTCCATCGACGCCACCGAGCACCTGCCGCCCGAGCACGGCGGCTATCTGGCCCGCAACTGGCGGCGCAAGCAGGCCTATGGCGGATCGTACCTGCTCGACAAGGTCTGCCACGACTTCGATATCTTCGGCCGCCTGACCCGCTCGCGGCCGGCCAAGGTCGCCAGCTTCGGCGGCCGCGACATCTTCACCCCCGACCGCGCCGGCCACTACGCCTACAGCGACGGCCAGCTCGCCTACGCCCTGCGCGACGCCGGCTGGGCCAGCGCCAACGACGCCTTCCACTCCGACATGGACGTCACCGACCACCAGAACGCCCTGGTGCAGTACGAGAACGGCGTGCGGCTGTCGTTCCACGCCAACAGCCACGTCGCCCTGCCCGAGCGCCGCTGGTACGTGGCCGGGACCGAGGGCACGCTGATCGCCGATCTGGTGCGCAACAAGCTGATGGTCCGCCGCGCCATGGACCGCGGCAAGCCCGAGCGCATCGACTACGGCGGACGCACCGAGGACAGCCACAACGGTGCCGACCAGGCCATGGCCCGCGATCTGCTGGCGACCCTGGAAGGGCGTCAGGACTTCCCGGTGACGCCGTTCGAGTCGATGGAGGCCGGCCTCACGGTCATGGCCATCGACGAGGCGATGCAGACCGGCGAGATGCTCGACTGCGGCCCGATGTGGGCGCGCTACGACGCCGCGCGCGGAGCCTGAGGCGGCGGCGCCAGCAGGCTCGCGCCCAGCATCTCCTGCAGCAGCGGGGTCTTTGGATAGGGGTGGTGCCGATACTGGCGGAAGCCCTCGGCCAGCTCGGCCCCGAAATCGCGGGCGCGGCGGCGGGTCCACCTCTCCATCGAGGCCAGGTGGTCGGGAATGTCGTGCTGGCGCGCCACCCAGGCGTCCTGGCTGACATGGCAGGCCAGCATCGCGCGCTTGGTCTCGAACACGGCGGCGACGTCGGCGCCGAAGTCGGGATCCGTCCAGACGCCCTCGCGGTCGCGCCCGCCGATCGGGTCCATGAAGTAGAGGTGCGGAATGGCCGCCAACGGCGCCGCCTCGCCGGTCGCATAGTTCGGCACCGAGGCGGCGAAGCACGCATCGCGCACCAGCTGGCTCACGGCCTCGTGGTCGGGATGGTAGTCGGCCGGCGAGGCCGTGATCACCACCTCGGCCTGGGCCCAGCGGATCAGCTCGGTCACCCGGCGACGGGTCGGGTCGTCGTTGAAGACGCCGAGATCGGGAACCCCGCCGCAGCGGTACTCCGCGCCGATCAGGGCGGCGGCCCGCGCCGCCTCGGCCTGACGAATGGCCGAGGTCTCATGCGGCGCGGTGACCGTCGAGCCGAGATCCCCGCCAGTGACGGTGGCGATGCGAACCTGATGCCCCGCCGCGGCCAGCACGGCGAGCGTGCCGGCGCAGAGGGTTTCGATATCGTCGGGATGCGCGTGGATCGCGAGAACGGCGGTCATGACCGCCAAGCTTACTCCTGCAGCGCGCCTGCGCCAGTATCGGGCGAGGTCTTGTGCGCAGGGGCGTCGGCCACGCCGGCGTCGTCCTTGGTCTCCATGGCCGCCAGCGAGCGGTTGATCTCCTGGATCTCCTGGGCGGTCGGCTTGCGCCGCGGGGCGTAGAGCGTGCCGAGCACCCGGGTCCGTTCGCCGCCCGCCGCGGACGCGTCGGCGACATTGTAGGTCCGCACCTCGCCGGCCACGGCCAGGGTGACCTGCCGGCCGCCGCCGATCCCCTGGGTCTCAGGGTTGAGCAATCCGTTGGTGCGCGCGTCCAGCCCGCCGAGGATCGCCGGCGAGATGAAGGCCTCGCCGCCGGCATAACGGCCGGTGAAGGCCGGCGGCTCCCCCCAAGGGCCGGTCCAGCGGTAGAAGATGTGCAGCCCGACCTGTTTCATCTTGACCAGGGTCGGCGCCCAGTACGGCGCGACATACTCGGCGTGATAATGGGTGGCCGAGCCGACGGTCTTGTTGACGTGGCCGGCCAGGGCGCGCCGGGCCACCTCCTGCGCCTGCCGCCACAGGCCCGGTTCCGGCGCGTAGCGGAGCGAGCCGTCGCAGGTGAAGCTGAACTGGCAGCCGGTGGTCCGGGCCGAGCCCTGATAGACCACGCCGCAGACCGACTTCGGATAGGCCGGATGACGCACCCGGTTCAGCACCACCTGGGCCACCGCCTCCTGGCCGAGCCGCGGCTCGCGCGCGCTTTCGTAATAGACCGCCTCCGACAGGCACTTCAGCGCCCGGCCTGCGTCCTGGCCGCCGGCGTGCAGCACGAACGGCCGCATCGGGCGGATCGGCAGCTTGGAAAACGCCCGCATGGCGTTGATCTCCTCGGCCGTCTCCACCGAACTGGTGTCGAGCCCGAGGTCGGGAATCTTGGAGATGTCGAGGCTGGTCCACCCGACCGTCCGCCCCCACGGATCGGCTTGCCGGGCCAGCGGATCGTGCCGCTTGGCCAGGGCCAGCATCGCCGGGTCCATGTCGGCGGTCAGCCGCGTCAGCCCACGTTCGGAGAAGGTCCGCGCCACCTGCGCCAGGCCCTGCGACCGCCCGTCGCTACCATCGGCGTAGCGGGGGTTCGCGCAGGCAAGCAGTATCACCGCCAACCCGCAGGTCGCCGCCAGGGCCGCAATCAGGCCGCGTTGGGAGATGATCTGCGACAGTGGCAGCGGCGAAGTCCCGATCTGTTTCAGTCCCGGCTCCATGCAGCCGGAAACTGGCAAGATAGGGGCCAAACCCGCCAAGATCGAGTGTTGCACCCATGCGCCCAGGCTCGCATGGTCCTGGTAACGACCCGTTCGGGGCCGGAATCAGCAGAGCGTCCGCCGACATGACGCCCGTCGGATCACAGCTGCGTTTCATACCGCGACGCTCGCCGCCGCTGCTCGCCGCGCTGGCCATCAGCTTCGGGGCGATGGCCGCCGCCGTCGCGATCCGCGGCCTGTTCGCCGGCTGGGACACCGCCTTCGCCCTCTCGGTCACCCACTTCCCCGCATTCATCGTCGCCACCCTGTTCGCCGGCCAGCGCTGGGGCTGGATCAGCCTCGTCGCCGCCTTGGCGACCTCGCTGGCGGTGCGCGGCGGCGTGCCGACCGATCCGGCGATCCGGGCCGGCGCGGTCCTCTACGTGCTCTCCGGAGCGGTCACGGTGTTCGTGGCCGCCACCCTGCGCGAGATCGTCCTGCGCCTCGACGAGGCCCAGGCCGCGCTGGACCGCAGCGAGGCGCGGCTGCAGATGGCCCAGAACGCCGGCGATGTCGGGCTCTGGGACTGGGACGCCGAGAGCGGCGAAGGCTTCTGGTCGCCGGCCCTCTATCGCAATCTCGGGCTGCCGATCGGCACCCGGGCCGGCGTGCGCAAGCTGCTCGACGTGGTCCACCCTGAAGACCGCGAGCGGGTGCGCCAGAACAACATGGCGGCGATCCGCAGCGGCCAGATGGCGCCCTGCGAGTACCGCATCGTCCGGCCGGACGGCGAAATCCGCTGGCTGCTCTCGCGCGGCGAGGTGCTGGTCAACGGCATGGGGCGAGCCGTGCGCGCCGTCGGCGTCAACATCGACATCACAGATCGCCGCCATGCTTTTGAAAAACTTCGCGAAAGCGAAGAACGCTTCCGGGTCCTGGCCGACAGCGCTCCGGCCCTGCTCTGGGTCTCCCGGCCCGACGGCCGCCGGGAGTTCGTCAACCAAGCCTATGTCGACTATCTCGGGCGGCCCTACGAGCAGGCCCTTGAGTTCGACTGGCGCGAGGCGCTCCACCCGGACGACCTGCAGCGGATCCTGGAGGAGCAGGTGGCCGGCGAGGCTTCCCGCAAGCCGTTCCGGCTGGAGGCGCGCTATCGGCGCAAGACCGGCGAGTGGTGCTGGATCCGCTCGGTCTCGCAACCGCGCTTCGGACCGGACGGGACCTTCTCCGGCTTCATCGGCATCGGCATCGACATCACCGACGTCAAGGAGGCCGAGCACGACCTGCAGGACATCAACGACCTGCTGGCTGAACGCGTCGCAGCGGCCCTGGCCGAGCGCGACGAGGCGCAGGCCCGGCTGCATCACGCCCAGAAGCTGGAGGCCGTCGGCCAGCTCACCGGCGGCGTAGCGCACGACTTCAACAACCTGCTGACCGTCATCACCGGCGCGCTGGACCTGATCCAGCGCCGGCCCGACGACGTCGAGCGTCGCGATCGGATGATCGAGGCGGCGCTGGGCGCGGCGCGGCGCGGCGAGCGCCTGACCCACCAGTTGCTCGCCTTCTCCCGCCGCCAGGCGCTCAAGCCCGCGGCGGTGCGCATCGACGACCTGCTGACCGAAAGCGAACCGCTGCTGCGCCGGGCGGTCGGCGAGGCCGTCCAGCTCACCCTGACGGCCGGCGCGCCGCAGGCCGTGGCCATGATCGACCAGGGCCAGTTCGACGCGGCGATCATGAACTTGGTGGTCAATGCGCGCGACGCCGTGGGTCAGGGCGGCGCGATCGAAATCCGCACCGAGGCCTGCGCCCTCGCCGACGGCGAGGTGCAGGACGTCGCGACCGGCGACTATGTCCGCGTGGAGGTGCGTGACGACGGCGTCGGCATGGCCCCCGATGTCCTCGCCCGCGCCTTCGAGCCCTTCTTCACCACCAAGGAGATCGGCAAGGGCACGGGGCTCGGCCTCTCTCAGGCCTACGGCTTTGCGCGCCAGAGCGGCGGCGGCGTCGCGATCCAGACCGCCCCCGGCCAGGGGACGGTCGTCAGCCTCTACCTGCCCCGTTGCGGCGAGGGCCCAGCCCAGTCCGCGCCCGCCGAGTCCGAGCGCGCGCAAGCCCCGCCCGCACGGCGGCTGAACGTGCTGCTGGTCGAGGACGACGCCGAGGTCGGAGCGATGGTCAGCGCCATGCTCGCCGAACTCGGCCATGCGGTCGTCCGCGCCGTCGACGTCGACCAGGCGCTGGCCGCCCTCGACCGCCATCCGGAGCTGGACGTGGTGCTCACCGACCTTGTGATGCCGGGCGGCCGCTCGGGCCTCGATCTGGCCGCCACGGTCAGCGAGCGGCGCCCAGGCCTGTCGGTCATCCTCTCGACCGGCTATGCCGGCGAGGCCCAGCCGCTCGCCGCCGAAACGCCCTGGCCGCTGCTGCGAAAGCCTTACGCCGCCGACACCCTGGGCCGCGCCCTGGCCGAAAACGTCGCCCCGCGGATCCCGGCCGCCTGACGCCTTCCCTCACAGGGCTTCAAGATATTGTGGGCTTGTGCGCGCCGGGACGCGGGTCTATATCAACAGTCATCGGTTTTGCTCGTTTTGAGCATAATCAGGACGCCGACGGGGCGCTGCAGACATCCCGCGGCGTTTTTTGAGGCCGACGAAATGCTCAATTTGAGCATAAGGAGGGATACAATGGCTGACGGTTCGCAATTCGCGTTCACGCCTGCTGTCGAAGCCGCTACCTCGCCCATGTGGGAGAAGGTGAAGCATCACGTCACTCCGATGGAGTGGCGCCTCCACGCCCCGCTGATCGCCGAGATCAATCGCCTGAAGCGCGAGAAGAACGCGGTCATCCTGGCGCACAACTACATGACGCCTGAGATCTTCCACGGGGTCGGCGACTATGTCGGCGACAGCCTGGGCCTGGCCAAGGAAGCGGCCAAGTCGGATGCGGCGATCATCGTCCAGGCCGGCGTGCACTTCATGGCCGAGACCTCGAAGATCCTGTCGCCGGAAAAGACCATCCTGATCCCGGACCTGACCGCCGGCTGCAGCCTCGCCTCTTCGATCACCGGCGCTGACGTGCGGCTGATCAAGCAGCGCTATCCGGGCCTGCCGGTCGTCACCTACGTCAACACCACCGCCGACGTGAAGGCCGAGACCGACGTGTGCTGCACCAGCGCCAACGCGGTGCAGGTGGTCGAGCACGTCGCCAAGGAATGGGGCGTCGACCGCGTCATCCTGATCCCCGACGAGTTCCTGGCCCGCAACGTCGCGCGCCAGACGGACGTCGGCATCATCGCCTGGAAGGGCCGCTGCGAGGTGCACGAGCGCTTCACGGCCGAAGACATCCTGGAGCTCAAGGCGTCCTATCCGAACGCCGAGATCCTGGCCCACCCGGAATGCCCGGCCGAAGTGCTGGAAGTGTCCGATTTCGCCGGCTCCACCGCGGCGATGAACGACTACGTCCTGCAGCGCAAACCCAAGCAGGTGGTGCTGATCACCGAGTGCTCAATGGCCGACAACGTCGCCGCCGACGCGGTCGGGACCGAGTTCGTGCGCCCGTGCAACCTCTGCCCGCACATGAAGAAGATCAGCCTCCAGAACATCTACGAGGCGCTGCTGCACAACCGCTTCGAGGTCACCGTCGATCCGGCGATCGCCGAGCGCGCGCGCCTGGCCGTCCAGCGCATGGTCGACCTGCCGCCGCCGGCGGTTCCGGCCCGCTACGATCTGGTGAAGGCTCGTCACCACGTGGACGTCGAGTTGATCTGACCATGGAGCGGATCAAGCACGACGGCGTGCTGATCGTCGGCGCCGGCCTGGCCGGGCTCTCCGCAGCTCTGGCCGCCGCGCCGCGAAAGGCTCTGGTCCTGACCGGCGCTCCGCTGAGCCAAGGCTGCTCGTCGGCCTGGGCGCAGGGCGGCATGGCCGCCGCCCTCAGCGGCGAGGACGCGCCCGAGTTGCACGCGGCCGACACCGTTGCAGCCGGCGCAGGCCTAGTCGATCCGGCCATGGCCGCGATCCTGGCGCAGGAAGGGCCGCAGGCCGTCCGCGCCCTGGCCGCGCTTGGCGCGCCGTTCGACCGCACCGCCGACGGCGACTTCGCCACCAGCCTTGAGGCCGCTCATTCGCGCGCCCGCGTCGCCCGGGTCAAGGGCGACCAGGCCGGCCGCGCGATCATGGACGCGGTGATCGCCGCCACCCTCTCGGCCCGCCACGTCAAGGTCCGCGCCGGCTGCCGGCTGCGCGGCCTGCTGCGCGACGCCGAGGGCCGCGTGCGCGGCGTGCTGGCCGAGGAGGACGGCCAGTTGATCGAGTTCGTCGCGCCCGCCGTCATCCTGGCGACCGGCGGCGTCGGCGGCCTCTATGGCGTGACCACCACCCCGCCCGAACTGAAGGGCGAAGGCCTGGCCCTGGCCGCCCTGGCCGGGGCGATGATCGCCGATCCCGAGTTCGTGCAATTCCACCCGACAGCCATCGACATCGGCCGCGATCCGGCGCCGCTGGCGACGGAAGCCCTGCGCGGCGAAGGCGCCAAGCTCATCGACGGGGCCGGCGAGGCGTTCATGGCCCGCTATCATCCCGACGCCGAGCTGGCGCCGCGCGACGTGGTGGCCCGCGCCATCCACGCCGAGCGCGAGGCCGGTCGCGGCGCCTTCCTCGACGCCCGCACCGCCGTCGGCGCCCACTTCCCCGACGAGTTCCCCGCGGTGTTCGCCGCCTGCCTCTCCGGCGGCGTGGATCCCCGCGTGCAGCCGATCCCGGTGGCGCCCGCCTGCCACTACCATATGGGCGGCATCGTCACCGACGCCGACGGCGCGACCAGCCTGCCCGGCCTCTACGCCGCCGGCGAGTGCGCCTCGACCGGGGTCCACGGCGCCAACCGTCTGGCCTCGAATTCGCTGCTCGAAGCGGCGGTGTTCGGCGCCCGCGCCGGCCGCGCCGCCGTCGCGTTCGAGGATCCCAAGACCCGGCCGCTGCGCGCGGCCGCCGCCCCCGACCTGCCGGACGCTGCGCTGGCAGAGCTGCGCGCGGCCATGAGCCGCGACGCCGGCGTGGTGCGCGACGCCGCCGGCCTGACCCGCCTGATCGGCCTGATCGACGCTTTGGAGGCCGCCCACGGCCAGGCGCCGCCGCTGGTCGCCGCCCGCCTGGTCGCCCAGGCCGCGCTCGACCGTCCCGCCAGCCTGGGCGCCCACTTCCGCGCCGACGGCCCGCCCGACGCCGCACCGGTCCGCACGTTTCTCAACCTGGCCTCCCCGGCCGCCAGCCTCGCCGCCGAATGATCGCTCCCATCCCTGACCTGCTCATCCAGCCGGTGGTGTCCGCCGCCCTGGCCGAAGACCTCGGCCGCGCGGGCGACGTCACCGCCCAGGCCTGCATCGAGGCCCATGCGCGCCTCACCGCTGTGTTCGCCGCCCGCCAGAACGGAGTAGTCGCGGGCCTGGCCTGCGCGCGCCTGGCGGTCCTGGCCCTCGACCCCGCAGCGAAGTTCGAGGCCATGGTCGCCGACGGCTACGAGGTTCAGCCGGGCGAGGTCCTGGCCAAGGTCGAGGCCAACGCCCGCGCGCTGCTGTCGGCCGAGCGCACCGCCCTGAACCTTCTTGGCCGGCTGTCGGGCGTCGCCACCCTGACCCGCGACTACGTCCAGGCCGTCGCCGGAAGCGGCGCGCGCATCGCCGACACCCGCAAGACGACTCCCGGCCTGCGTCACCTGGAAAAATACGCCGTGCGCTGCGGCGGCGGGATCAACCACCGCTTCGGCCTGGATGACGCAATCCTGATCAAGGACAACCATGTTGCGGCCTGCGGCGGGGTCGGCGAAGCCCTGCGCCGGGCGCGGGCGGCGGCGGGCCACCTCATGAAGATCGAGGTCGAGGTCGACAGCCTGGCCCAGCTCGAAGAGGCCCTGCCCCATCGTCCCGACGTGATCATGCTCGACAATTTCAGCCTCGAGGACCTGGCCAAGGCCGTCGCCATGACCGGCGGCCGCACCACCCTGGAGGCCTCCGGCGGGGTCAACCTGCAGACCGTACGCGGCATCGCCGCCAGTGGCGTGCAGGTGATCAGCGTCGGGGCCCTCACCCATTCGGCCAGCGTGCTCGATATCGGCCTCGACGCGGTCTGAGCGGGGAACAAGCCGGCCCTCGCGCGGTTCCTTCCAGATCACGGAAAGGAGCCTCCCATGAGCAAGGCGCCCCCGATCCCCAAGGAACAACGGTCCTTCCGCGGACAGCGGCCTGACATCCAGGGCGACGCCCGCGACCGCCGCGACGCCAAGACCGGCGTCTTCTCGCCCGGCCATGGCGACGACTTCAACCTCAAGAGCCAGGGCCGGCAAGGCAACCTTCATCAGAACGTCGACACCGTGCATGCCCGCACCCAGGATCGCTGACGCTCGCCCCTGGATAGCACCGTTCCGCAAAGACCACTTTTGAGGCGTTAAGCCTCTTTTGCGCATTTTCTTTGCAAGCTGCGCCCTAGTTGGTCGGGCGGCGTAATGAAGTTACCGGTTTTTGAGTTTGACGAGGGCTTCGACGGCGTCGCACGGGCGGCCCGCAGGATGGCGCCGTCGCGATGGATCACGGTGGCGGTCTACGCCATCCTGGTCGCCTGGACCCTGTCGCCGGCCATAGCCGTCGGATGGGTCGCGTCCTTCGCCCTCGCCGAGGTCTGGACGATGATCGCCACCGCCCCGCACGCGCGGGGCGTTCCGACCCGCGCTCAGCGCATCTCGTATCTCGGCTCGGCCATCGCCATCAACGGCGTCTGGGTCGGGCTCGGCGTCGCCTACTGGATGGCCGACTTCCCAGGCTCGGAGTACTTCGCGCTGCTGGTCTGGTCGGCCCTGTTGTTCAACGGCATGAGCCACGCCTACCGCTCCCCCCTCGCCTCGCTGGTCTTCGGCGCGCCGAGCGGCCTGTGCATCCTGCTCTCGCCGCTGATCCTCCCCCGCTTCCATGGCCCGCAGCAGGCTTTCGTGACGCTCGGGGTGATGGTCTATGTGGGCTACGCGGTCATCTCGGCCGCCCGCGGCGTGGCCGCCTCGCGCCAGTTGAGCGCCGCCCTGAGCGATCTTGAGGAACAGACCCGCGCGGCCCGCGCGGCCAGCGAGGCCAAGTCGACCTTCCTGGCGATGATGAGCCACGAACTGCGTACGCCGATGAACGGCGTGCTCGGCATGGCCCACGCGCTCGACCGCACCGACCTGGACGCGCGCCAGGCCCAGTACGTGAAGACCCTGCTGCGTTCCGGCGGCGGGCTGATGACCATCCTCAACGACGTCCTCGACCTGGCTAAGATCGAGGCGGGCAAGTTCGACATCGATACGCGCCCTTTCAACCTGCACCAGACGGTCGCCCGCACCCTCGACCTTTGGACCCACACGGCCGAGGACAAAGGCCTGTCACTGACCTGTGACGCCCCCGCCGACATCCCGCGCTGGGTCTCCGGCGATGACGCCCGCCTGCGCCAGATCCTGCAGAACCTGCTGTCCAACGCCGTCAAGTTCACGGCCTCGGGCGAGGTGCGGCTGACCATCGAGCGCACCGCTTCGGGTCTCGCCTTCACCGTCTCGGACACCGGCCCAGGTCTCGACGCAGCGACCCAGGCGCGCCTGTTTCATGGCTTCACCCAGGCCGACAGCAGCATCTCGCGCCGGTTCGGCGGGACCGGGCTCGGCCTGGCCATATCGCGCGAGTTGGCCAGGCTGATGGGCGGCGATCTCACTGTCGAAAGCCGGCTCGGCGACGGCGCCCGATTCACGCTCCAACTGCCGCTGCCGCAGGTCGAGGCGCAGGACGAGTTCGCCGACGCCCCCGGCGACCTGGAAGCGGCCCTGCGGGTGCTCGTCGTCGACGACAACTCGACCAACCGGGAGGTCGCCCGCGCCCTGCTGGAGGCCATCGGCGCCAGCGTCGCCACCGCGTCCAGCGGGGCCGAAGGCCTCGCGCGGTTGGAGGACGCCGACTTCGACGTTGTGCTGATGGACATTCACATGCCGGAGATGAACGGCATCGAGACGCTGGCGGCCATCCGCGCCGCCGGCCGCCAGGCGCTGCCGGTCGTCGCCCTGACCGCCGACGCCATGACCGGCGAGCGCGAGCGCCTGCTGGCGCTCGGCTTCAATGGCTATCTGAGCAAGCCGATCGAGCCCTCCGCCCTGGTTCGCGCCCTGGCGGCCTGAACCTAGACGGCGGCCTCCAGGCGCGCCGCCATCGCTTCGACGGCCTCGCGTCGGCCGCCGGCCAGCGGCTCCATGCGCGCCCTGACCGCCGCCACGATCTCGGGCGAGGCCAGCTCCGGCCGGCCGGAGGCGAACGGCGGCGCCGGCGCATATTCGAGGCCCAGTTGCACCGACTTGGCCAGGGTCTCGCCGGCCAGCTCGGCCATCAGCACGAAGGCGAAGTCCAGGCCCGCCGTCACCCCGCCGCCGGTGATGATGTTCCCGTCCCGCGCCACTCGGCTTTCGTCGACGATGGCGCCGAACGGGACCAGCAACTCGCGCCAGGCCCAGTGACAGGCGGCGCGCTTGCCCTTCAGGAACCCGGCCGCGGCCAGGATCAGCGACCCGGTGCAGACGCTGGTGAGGTACGTCGCGCCCGCGCCCAGCCGCCGGATCTGCGCCATGAAGGCCTCGTCCTGCATGGCGTCGGTCGTGCCCAGCCCGCCAGGCACGCACAGCACGTCGCAACGCTCGAGCGCCGCAAGGTCGGCCAGCTTGGCGAAGGTCAGCCCCTCGGCCTCGATGTCCTGGCCGCCGAGCGAGGCGACCACGACATCGGCGTTCGGCAGCCGCGACAACACCTGATGCGGCCCGGTGAAGTCGAGGTGGGTGACGCCCGGATAGAGCGCGATGACGATCTGCAGCTTGGGCATGCGGCCTCCAAAGAGATTTGACGACCGACTGTGCGCGACCTAGCCTCCGGCCGAAATGACAAACATCCCTCGTTTCACGCCATGACCCGCACTGTCGGACTGCTCGTCTTTCCGGACTTCCAGATCCTCGACGCCACCGGCCCGGTGGCGGTGTTCGAGATCGCGGCGCGCTTCGTGCCGGGCGCCTACGCGCTGCAACTGGTGGCGCGCGATCCGGGTCCGGTGACGTCCAGTTCCGGCGTTCAGGTGCTGGCCGCGCCGATGACCAGCGCGCCGCTCGACACCCTGGTGGTCGCCGGCGGCGAAGGCACCCGCGGGCCGGCGATCTGCGCACGCACCCTCGACTGGGTGCGCAGCGCCGCGGCGCAGGCCCGGCGCACCGCCAGCGTCTGCTCAGGCGCCTATATCCTGGCCGAGGCCGGGCTGCTCGACGGGCGGCGGGCCACCACCCACTGGCAGCGCTGCCCCGATTTCGCACGCCGCTATCCCAAGGTGCGGCTGGAGCCGGACCGGATTTTCGTCCGCGACGGGGACGTCTGGTCGTCGGCCGGGATCACCGCCGGCATCGATCTGTCGCTGGCCCTGGTCGCCGACGACCACGGCGAGGAGTTGGCGCGCGCGGTGGCCCAGCAACTCGTGGTCTATCATCGCCGCCCCGGGGGCCAGTCGCAGTTCTCGGCCTTGCTGGAGATGGGCGGCCAGGGCGGCCGGTTCGCGGGCCTGCTGGACTGGATTCGCGAGCGGCTCGCCGAACCGCTCGGCGTCGAGCGGTTGGCCGATCAGGCGGCGATGAGCCCGCGCCATTTCGCCCGCGCGTTCGCAGCCGAGACCGGCATGACCCCAGCCAAGGCGGTTGAGCGCCTGCGCCTGGAGACCGCCCGCGAGCGCGTCGAGGGCTCGGCCGACCCTATCGACCGGGTAGCCGCAGCGACCGGCTTCGGCGATCCCGAGCGCATGCGGCGGGCGTTCCTGCGCGCCTTCGGTCAGCCGCCCCAGGCCCTGCGCCGGGCCGCGCGCGCCTAGCGGCGTGCGTCCGACAGCGCGGCGACCTCGCGGCTCAGCCGTTCGATCCGGTCGCCCTGCTCCACCAGCAACGCCGCCAGTTCCTCGCCGCGCAGCGCGTCAAGCTTGTCGTGCAGCCGCAGAATCTCCAGCTCGGCCCGCAGATTGACCACGTAGTCGTACTCGGCCGCCTTGCGGTCGGTCACGCTCTGCCGGTTCTGGCTCATCATGATCACCGGGGCCTGCAAGGCCGCCAGCGTCGAGAGCACCAGGTTCAGGAAAATGAACGGATAGGGGTCGAAGGCCAGGTGCAGCGAGCGGGTCGCGACGTTCCACCCCATCCAGAGCAGCAATGCGACGCCGAAGCCGATGATGAAGGCCCAGGAGCCGCCAAAGGCCGCGACCCTGTCGGCCAGCCGCTCGCCGAACCGCCGATCGTCGCGGGTCAGCCCCGGCGCCCGGCTGGGGGTTTCGGTGACGATGAGGTCGATGACGCTCTTCTGGACCGGATTGAGGTCGTCATAGCTGCAGTTGAGCAGGCCCCGGGCCAGCTCGTCACGCGCCGCCGCATCGCTCATTACGCACCTCGCTCGACTCGCCCTGGGCCTGCTCCAGTATGATGGAGCATGGCTCAGGGCGAGGCCGAGGAGAACGGGCCCCTTCGGGCCCGCGCGATCAGTCGTCTCCGACCATCGCCTCGGCCTCGGCGGCCGGCCGCGAGGCCGGCCCCTTGGCCGGATGGGCCGCGATCGGCAGCAGCTTCGGCGCCGCCGTGTCGGCTTCCTTGAGCAGTTCCGGCTTCAGGTCGGCCTGGCCGACGGCGTCCGGCTTGCGCTCGGTCTTCATCAGCGCCGCGCGCATGTCGCCCGTCACCTCGATCGCCGCCGGCGCCGGGGTCGCCGCATAGCTGGCGTAGTAGACGCGGTCCTGCGCCTTCGGCGCAGCGCCGCCGCCACGTCCGAGGCGATAGAAGACGTGCATCCCGACCTCGGCCGTGCGCACCAGGCGCGGGCCCCAGTTCGGAGCGACGTTGGTGGTGTGAAAGTGGGTGGCGTCGCCGATCGACGCCATGACGCCGCCCGCCAGCGCCTTGGAGGCGACTTTCCGGGCTCGGTTCCAGGCCGCGACCTCGCGGCCGCGCCGCATCGAGCCGTCGCAGGCGAAGCTGAACTGGCAGCCGACCCGTTTGCCGGCGCCCTGGAAGACCACGCCGCATACGCTGTTGGGGAACGACGGATGACGAACCCGGTTGAGCACTACCTGGGCGACCGCGGCCTGGCCGGCCGGGGTCTCGCCGCGGGCTTCGAAGTAGACGGCCTGGGTCAGGCATTCGAGCTCGCGCGAGCTTTCCAGCGCGCCGGCCAGCCGGAACGGCGCAGCGACCGGCAGCGCCGCGTCGATCACGCCGCGCAGCGGGATGTCCGGCTTGGCGCTGGGCGCCTTCTCCAGCCGCGCCGCCAGGATCGCGCTCTGGCGATCGCGTTGGGCCGTGCCGCCGGCGTTGAGCGGATCATGCCGGGTGGCGACGCGCAGGACCCCGGGGTCCATGGCGGCGGCCTGCAGCGTGGCTTCCGAGAAGCCGCCCGCCGCCGCCTGCGCGATACGCGCGTTGCGAGCGTCGTCGGCCGCCGTGCGGGCCAAGCCGCCGGCCATGTATGTCGCGCCCAGGGCCAGGCCAATGCCTGAACCGATCAATGCGGCGCATGCGGGCGCACGCCATTCGGCGCGAGCCTTACCATTGAATTTCAAGAAGATCGTGTCCCGTGTGGCGAGGGCGAAACCGCCCCCCGACATCGTCGTCGCGGGGCCCCTGCTCATGCTGGCGGCGGCGCGACTGAGAGCCTGTCGATTACACGTGGAGTGACAGGCTACGGCGAAGTTGAGGTGGTTTATGACCATCGCCGAGCGGATTCGCAATGGGATATTGCGTCGCAGCACGCGATTTTTTTCAGGTTTCGTTAACGACGCGAACCCGCGCAGGGAACCTCCAGCAGGTCCCGCCGTTCCGGCTGCGAAGCTTTCAGAACGCGGAGACGTCACCTCATGCGCAAGTCCCTCGCCCTGCTCGCCGCCACAGGCCTCGCCCTGACGCTGGCGGCCTGCGGACATAACGTCGAGCAGCGCGCAGCCACCGGCGCGGCGGCGGGCGCGGTGGTCGGCGGACCGGTCGGCGCGGTCGCCGGCGCGGCCGCAGGCACCGTCGTGAGCAAGGCGGCCGACAAGTAGTCACCAACAGGATCCTCTCCCCCCGGAAAGGATCGCCCGCGCGCCGCGAGGGCGGGGTCTTCCCCGCCTGACGCGGCGCGCACCCGCCGCTTTCAGCCAGCGTTCGTCGAACGGAGTCTGGTTAACGGCGCGCGCGCATGCCAACCTGCAGCCCGCGAAGGCGCAGTTCGCCACGGCCGCGCCCCAATTCTGATCTCAAACTGACGCCGATGCTGAAGCTCATCATCCTGCTGACCGCTGCGGTCGGGCTCGCGACGCCCGCCGTCGCCGCGCCGAACTGGCGGGTGCAGCAGGCCTGCGCGATGCAACGCTATCTTCGGGCGACGCCGGCCTTCCCGAGCTCGACCTGGGGCCGCGAGGCCACCACCGTCTCGACTGGCGGGGCCCGCGTCGCGGTCGCCCGTCGCGAGGACGCCGCGGCCCGCGCGCAGTTCGACAGCGCCATGCGCTCAGGCCGCGCCTTCGCCGACCGCGCAGCCGCGCAGCTCGCCATCAGCGAGCGGATCAGCGAAGACGAGGCGCTGCGCCGCATCGGCGCCGATCCCGGCCCCTGGCCGCAGGTGACGCCCGCCAGGTGCGAGGCGCTCGAACGCCGCGCCCAGCGCGCCGAGCGCTAGCCCCTGTCCCAGTGGGCTTGAATCAAGCCAACTGGGATCAACAGGGTCGAGGGCTCCGCCGGCTGACAGCCTGCTGACAGGTTCTGGCGCCCGCTCCCGCTAGCATCGGACCATGAACGATCCTACCTTGGCGTCCATGCCCCGCTCAGTTGCTCCAGGCCCCGGCGTCGCCGACATGTCGGCGAGCTTCGACTACGACGAAACCGCCATGCCGATGCTGTGGAAGCCGCACCGGCCCGCCCGCCCGGAGAAGTCCGAAGGCGGCAAGCGGTTCAAGCTGGTCAGCGACTTCCAGCCGGCCGGCGACCAGCCGACCGCTATCGCCGACCTCGTGGCCGGCCTGGAGGGCCGCGAGCAGGACCAGGTGCTGCTGGGCGTCACCGGCTCGGGCAAGACCTTCACCATGGCCAAGGTGATCGAGGAGACCCAGCGACCGGCGCTGATCCTCGCGCCCAACAAGACCCTGGCCGCCCAGCTCTATTCCGAGTTCAAGGCCTTTTTCCCCGACAACGCCGTCGAGTTCTTCGTCTCGTACTACGACTACTATCAGCCCGAGGCCTACGTGCCGCGGACCGACACCTACATCGAGAAGGACTCGTCGATTAACGAGCAGATCGACCGGATGCGCCACTCGGCCACCCGCGCGATCCTCGAACGCGACGACGTCATCGTCGTGGCCAGCGTCAGCTGCATCTACGGCATCGGCTCGGTCGAGACCTATACCGCCATGACCTTCACCATCGAGCCCGGCCAGCGGCTCGACGAGAAGCAGCTCATGGCCGACCTGGTGGCCCTGCAGTACAAGCGCAACGATCAGGCGTTCGAGCGCGGCTCGTTCCGCCGCCGCGGCGACACCATCGAAGTCTTCCCCGCCCACTATGAGGACCGCGCCTGGCGCATCTCCCTGTTCGGCGACGAGGTCGAGGCGATCAGCGAGTTCGACCCGCTGACCGGCAAGAAGACCGCCGACCTCGAAGGCATCAAGATCTACGCCAACAGCCACCACGTCACGCCGCGCCCCACGCTCAACCAGGCAGTCATTCAGATCCGCGACGAGCTCAAGGAACGGCTCGACTGGCTGGTCGCCAACGGCAAGCTGCTGGAAGCCCAGCGGCTGGAACAGCGCACCACCTTCGACCTGGAGATGATCCAGGCCACCGGCTCCTGCGCCGGCATCGAGAACTACAGCCGCTTCCTCTCCGGCCGCCGACCGGGCGAGCCGCCGCCGACCTTCTTCGAGTACATTCCCGAGAACGCCCTGCTGTTCATCGACGAAAGCCACCAGGCGGTGCCGCAGATCGGGGCCATGTACCGCGGCGACTACCGGCGCAAGTTCACCCTGGCCGAGTACGGCTTCCGCCTGCCCTCCTGCCTCGACAACCGCCCGCTCAAGTTCGAGGAGTGGGACGCGATGCGGCCGCAGACGGTCAACGTCTCGGCCACCCCGGCGGCCTGGGAGCTGGAGCGGTCCGGTGGCGTCTTCGCCGAGCAGGTGATCCGCCCCACCGGCCTGATCGACCCGCCGGTCGAGGTGCGCCCGGTCTCCAAGGACAATCACAGCCAGGTCGACGACGTCATCGCCGAGGCGCGCGACACGATCGCCCGCGGCTACCGCACCCTGATCACCGTCCTGACGAAGAAGATGGCCGAGGACCTGACCGAGTACATGCACGAGCAGGGCCTGCGCGTGCGCTACATGCACTCGGACATCGACACCATGGAGCGCATCGAGATCATCCGCGACCTGCGGCTCGGGGCGTTCGACGTGCTGATCGGCATCAACCTGCTGCGCGAGGGCCTCGACATCCCCGAGGTCGGGCTGGTCGCCATCCTCGACGCCGACAAGGAAGGCTTCCTGCGCTCGGAGACCTCGCTGATCCAGACCATCGGCCGCGCAGCCCGGAACGTCGACGGCAAGGTCATCCTCTACGCCGACCACATCACCGGCTCGATGGAACGGGCCATGGCCGAGACCCAGCGCCGCCGCGAGAAGCAGGAGGCCTACAACCTCGAGCACGGCATCACGCCCGAGAGCGTGAAGAGCCAGATCAAGGAGATCCTCGCCTCCCCCTACGAGAAGGACCGCGTGCTGGTCCCGGCCGGCGTCGCCGAGGAGGCCGGCAAGCCGTTCCTGGGCGACAACTTCAAGGCCACCCTGCGCGACCTCGAGGCCAAGATGCGCCAGGCCGCCGCCGACCTGGAGTTCGAGACCGCCGCGCGCCTGCGCGACGAGATCAAGCGTCTCAAGCTGCTCGACCTGGAGTTCGCCAACGACGCCCTCACCGGCGAGGGCGAGACCGCCGACCGCGAGGTGGTCAAGAAGGTCCGCGCCGAGGCCCGGGCCGAAGCTCAGGAGCGGTTCCGCAAGGGGAAACGCTAGGCCCGCAATAGGGACAACCCCTTGTACCGGCTCGAAAAACAACCGAGCGTGGCGCCAGCTTGACCGCACGCCTGTCACCCAAACTCCACAGTGCAACAGGCCCCTATCGTTAAGTTTCGGGTCGTCGGAACCACGGCCCCGCTTCGTGCGTAGTGCTGTCGATTGGGGAGCGCTGTCGAGGTGGTCCGACGGGGGCCGCGGGCAGGATGCTCCGCCTAGGGAACACCCCATGACGCCTCCGCTTTCCGTGGTGGCCGACAACTCGGCCGACAAGTCAAAGCCGCTTACTGGCCGTGAGCTGTCCGAACGCATTCGGCGGCTCCAGGCGGAAGCCAAGTCCCTGGCTCGCGAGCATATCCAGGCCCTGAGCCTGGCCCTGATCGAGGTCGAGCGCCTCTCGGCCGAGATCTCCGACGGCGGCGAGGCCTATCCCGCGGGCGTCCGAGAACTTGCTCGCCGCATGGCCGAGGATTGCGAAGCCAAGGTGCAGACCCTCGAGGCGATCTCCTCACGCGTCTGACCCGTCTTTGGCCCGCATTCTGCAGCAGCGCTTCCGGACTGTGCAGCATTGGGAGCGTCAGATGGTCAATCGGATGCGTGCGTCAGCGGCCCTCAGCGTGGTGGCCGGACATCAAGCCGCGGCGGCGGCGCCCAGCCTCGCCGACCGGATCGGCCGCCTGCAGGCTCAAGCACGGAGTCTGGCGCGCGAGCATATTGCCGCGCTGGAAGCCGCCATGGCCGAGGTCGAACGGCTGTCGGGCGAGATCGCCGACGGCGGCGAGGCCTATCCGGTCGGGGTGCGTGAGATCGCCCGACGGCTGTCGGCCGAGTGCGAGGCCAGCGGCAACACAATCAAGGCGCTGGCCGGCCGAACCTAAGCCAACAGGCCCCGAAACTCGTGACTACGCCGCAGCCAGGCGGCGGCGAACCCGCAGATCGGCACGATCTTCAGGCCGCGCGCGCGGGCGTCGGCGGCTAGCGCCGCCATCAGCCGGCCTGACGCGCCCGTGCCGCGCAGCGGGACCGGGCTTTCGACATGATCGATGAACAGCCGGTCGCCGGCCAGGCGATAGTCGGCCCAGGAGGTCATGCCCTGCTCGGTCATCTCGAACCGCTGCTCGACCTTGTTATCGCGAAGTTCGCTGCTCATCGTTCGGCGCCGTCCGCCAGCCTCTAGACCAGTTCCACCGCCATGGCGGTGGCCTCGCCGCCGCCGATGCACAGGCTGGCGACTCCACGCTTGCCGCCGCGGGCTTCCAGGGCGGCGATCAGGGTGGCCAGGATGCGTGCGCCGCTGGCCCCGATCGGGTGGCCCAGCGCGCAGGCGCCGCCGTTGACGTTCAGCTTGGCGCGGTCGATGCCCAGTTCACGCTCGGCGATCATCGCCACCACCGCGAAGGCCTCGTTGACCTCGAACAGGTCGACGTCGCCCACGCTCCAGCCCGCCTTCTTCAGCGCCTTCTGCATCGCCGGCACCGGAGCAGTGGTGAACAGCCCCGGCTGATGGGCGTGGGCCGCGTGGCTCACCACCTTGGCGACCACCGTCAGGCCCAGCTTCTCGGCGACCGAGGCGCGGGTCATCACCAGCGCCGCCGCGCCGTCCGAGATCGACGATGCGTTGGCCGCGGTGATCGCGCCGTCCTTGCCGAACGCCGGCTTCAGGGTCGGGATCTTGGCCGGATCGGCCTTCAACGGCTGCTCGTCGGTCGCCACCGTCTCGCTGCCCTTGCGGCTCACGACCTCGACCGGAACGATCTCGCGCGCGAACGCCCCGCTCTCGGTCGCGGCCCGGGCGCGGGCCAGCGACGAAATCGCGAACTCGTCCATCGCCTCGCGGGTGAACTGGTAGGCGCGCGCCGTCTCGTCGGCGAACGAGCCCATCAGCCGGCCCGGTTCGTAGGCGTCTTCCAGGCCGTCCAGGTACATGTGGTCGAAGGCCGTGTCGTGACCGATGCGCGCGCCGCCGCGGTGCTTGTTCAGCAGGTACGGCGCGTTGGTCATGCTCTCCATGCCCCCGGCGATGATGATGTCCGCGCTGCCGGCCGCCAGGGCGTCATGGGCCATGATCGCCGCCTGCATCCCTGAACCGCACATCTTGTTCAGGGTCGTGGCCTCGACCGACTTCGGCAGTCCCGCGCCCAGCGCCGCCTGGCGGGCCGGCGCCTGGCCAAGGCCGGCGGGCAACACGCAGCCCATGAAGATCTGCTCTACCGCCTCGGGCGAGACCCCTGCCCGCTCGACCGCCGCGCGCACGGCGGCGGCCCCGAGCTCGGTAGCCTTGAGCGCGCTCAGCGCGCCCTGGAAGCTCCCCATCGGGGTGCGGGCGTAGGAAGCGATGACGACGGGATCGGCGGCTTGGGTCATACCGCCGATATAATTCTCCGCCTGGCGAATTGGAATGCTGCCGCAGCGTCAGCACTCAAGGGCGCCGGTCAGGACAGGCGGGCTAGATCGCCCGCTCGGTCTTGTCGATGAAGCCGCCGCCCAGCACCCGTTCCGGCTGCTCGGGCGCATAGAGCACGCAGGCCTGGCCAGGGGCCACGCCTTCTTCGGGAGTGTCGAGCTCGACCGCCGCGACGCCGCCGCGCACGGCCAGGCGGCCAGGGACCGGCTCGCGGGTCGAGCGCACGCGCGCCAGCACCGGCCGACCGGCGGCGCCGGCCATGTCGTCGCCTTCGCCCAGCCAGTTGGTTTCCTTCAGCGTCAGCGCGCTGGTCAGCAGCACCTCGCGGGGGCCCACGACCACCTGGCGCTTTTCGGCGTCGATCTTGACCACGAACAGCGGATCGCCGACCGCGATGTTCAGGCCGCGGCGCTGGCCGATCGTATAGCGGGTCACCCCCTCGTGGCGGCCGAGCACGCGGCCGTCCATGTGCACGACATCGCCGGCCTCCGCGCCCTGCGGCCGCAGACGGTCGATCACCGTGGTGTAGCGGCCTTCCGGCACGAAGCAGATGTCCTGGCTGTCGGGCTTGTCCGCCGCGGCGAGACCGAGCTGCGCCGCCACCCGCCGCACCTCCGGCTTGGGCAGGCCGCCCAGCGGAAAGCGCAGGAAATCGAGCTGTTCGCGGGTGGTCGCGAACAGGAAGTAGCTCTGGTCGCGGGCCGGATCGCTGGCGCGCAGCAGCTGCGCCCCGTCGCGCCCCTCGGCGCGCTGGACATAGTGGCCGGTCGCCATGGCCTCGGCGCCCAGGTCGCGCGCCACGTCCAGAAGGTCGCGGAACTTCACCGTCTGATTGCAGCGGATGCACGGGACCGGGGTCTCGCCGCGCAGATAGGCGTCGGCGAAGTCCTCGATGACCTGCTGTTTGAACTTGCTTTCGTAGTCGAGGACGTAGTGCGGGATGCCGATGACGTCGGCGGCGGTCCGCGCGTCATGGATGTCCTGGCCCGCGCAGCAGGCGCCCTTCTTCTGGATCGCCGCGCCGTGGTCGTAGAGCTGCAGCGTCACGCCCACCACGTCGTAGCCGGCCCTGGCCAGCAGGGCGGCGGTGACGGTGGAGTCCACACCGCCGGACATGGCCGCGACCACCCGCGCGCCGGGCTTCAGGCCCACGGCGGCGCGCGCGGCTTCCACGGCGGCGTCTGCGAAAAGCGCGTTCATGGCGCGCTATGTAGCGGTTGGCGCCCCGATTTGCGAGGCCGCGAGCGCGCCGGCCTTACTTCAGCGCGTTCAGCAGCGAGGAGTCGCGCAGGGTGATGAACACCTGGGTCGAGGCCTGCAGCGCCAACGTCGCCTTCTCCAGCTCGACCGAGGCCACCGGCATGTTGGCGTCGACGATATCGCCGATCATGCCCTTCAGGCTGTTCTGCCGGGCGGTCAGATCGACCTTCACGTCGTCCACCCGCGCCTGCACCATCCCGTTGCGGGCGGTCTTGTCGATGATGTCGCTGGACACCGAGTCCCAGTTGGCCAGCTCGTTGGTCAGGAAGGTCCGCTGGGCGTCGGTCATCGTGCCGCCGAACGGCGTCGCCTCGTGGAACGCCTGCAGGGTCTTGAAGGCCTGCAGCAGGTCGGTCCCCAGGTTGTCGGCCAGCAGTCCTGTCTTCACCGTGGTGGCGTCGTCGACCTTGTGCTCGGTGATGAAGTCGTCGTTCTGGAAGAAGTCGGAGATCAGCGGGGTCAGCGGGTTGGTCAGGTCCGACAGCGCGTCGGCGGTGACCGGCATGGTGTCGATCTTGCCGCCGGCGAACAGGTACTTGCCGCCATACCGCGAGTTCATGGACGACACGGCGTTGCGGAACTGCGCCTCGATCTCCTGCATCAGGGTGTCGGTGCGGCCGGTGGCGATGGCCTCCTCGATCGCCTGCTTGGTGCCGGCCGCCGCGTCGCCCAGCTGGGTCATCGCGAAGTCCTGGGTGGTCAGCTTGTCGGCGATCAGTTTGTTCTGGTCGAGATAGCCGCCGATACGGGTCTCCACCGAACGCATGGCCGTGAGCATCTCGGCGTTGCGCGAGTAATCCTTCAGGTTCGCCCCGTTTTCCTGGGTCGCCACGCGGTCGCCCGCGTTCATCTGCTTCTGCTGGGCCAGCATGATGTTCCGAAGAACCAGGCTGTAATTGCCGCCGGTCGTGACGCGATACATCGTCAGGCTCCGTTAAACCATGTTCGTCAGGACGTCGAACAGCTCCTTGGCCGCCTGGATCATGCGGGCCGAAGCGTTGAAGGCCTGTTGATAAGTCGTCAGGCGGACGAGTTCCTCGTCCACGTTCACGCCCTCGATCGCGTCACGGCGCGCCTGGGCCTCGTTGGATACCGACTCCGCCGCGCTCTTGCGGTTATCGGCCGCCTCGGCCTGGCGGCCGATGGAGCCGCCGAACTCGGCCGCATAGCGCGAAAGGGTCATGGTCACCGCGCCGAGCGTGCCCGCCGGCGAGAAGGTCGTGGTCGCGTCGCCCGCCGCCGCCAGCAGCCGCGCGCCGCGGCCGTCGCCGGCCGTGACCGCCGGCTTGCCCGCCGCCACCGACAGGTCCAGCGTCGCCAGGCCGAGCTTCATCGGGTCCTGGGCGATCGCCTTGTCCACTTCGAAGCGGCCAGCGCGGGCGTTGCGTTCGATCACGCCCAGGCCGAACAGCTGGCTCATCGACGGCCCGGTGGCCCCGCGCTGTGTCTGGTCCTGCGTCACCGACAGCGTCGCGTTCTGGGGCGCCGAGCCCGTGAAGGTCAGTGCGCCCTTGGCGTCCAGGCTGAAGGCGCCGTTGACGCCGACCCCGGTCGCCGGGTCGTTCAGGGCGGCGACCAGATCGTTCATTGAGGTGACCGGCGGTCCCGGCACGGTGAAGGTCATGTCGCGGATCGGCTTGCCGTCGGCCTGGGCCAGCCGGAAGCTGATCGTCTGGCCGGGGGTGAACCCGTGCGGGTCGGTCCCCCTCAGGCCGGTCTCGTAGCTCATCATCCCACCGGAGCGGACGAGGTCGTTGAGGCCGAAGAAATGCGAGAAGCCGCGGCCGGCCTTGGCCGACGTGCCTTCGTCGATGGCCAGCCGGTTGTCGCCGGTCCCGGCGATGCTCAAAGCCCCGTCGGTGAACGACGCCGTCGCGGCCCCGCCCATGGCGGTGTTGAGCGTGGTCAGGAAGCTCGCGGGCGTGAACGCGCCGCCCGGGACCATCGTCCCGGCGTCGAAATCGATGTCGACGCGGCTTTGCAGCACGCCGTCCTTGTCGAGGATCGCCACCGTGGTCTTGCCGGTGAAGCCGCCCACCGCGGTCGGCAGGTCCAGGCCGGTGTCGCGGCCGCTCAGCGCCTTGGGCGGCGGCGAGGCGGTGGTCTTGTTGTGCGCGGCGTTGATCTGCTCGACCGTGCGCGAGATGAACTCGCCGAGTTGGTCGGCCATCCCCGGCAGGGTCTCGTCGCGCAGGTCCATCAGCCCGCGGATCTCGCCGCCGGAGATCTGGATCGGCTGGGCGAATCCGACCCCGCCGTCCGGCTCGACCGCGATATAGCCCTTGGTGGCGTCAGTGCGGTTGTAGGTCAGGGTCGCAGCCTTGCCGTCGCCGGCCAGCAGCAGCCCTTCGGCCGAGCGGACGGTCACCCCGCCGTTGGCGCGCTGGGCCACCTGCACATTCATCAGGGTCGACAGTTCGTCGACAAGCTGGCTCTGGATGTTCTCCGACCCGGACGCATCGCCGCTGGTCAGCTTCGCGCGACTGATGTCGGCGTTCATCTGATTGATCTGGCGCAGCAGGTCGTTGATGCGGTTCACATCCGACGAGATCCGCGCGTCCACCGTCTCGCCCAGCTCGTTGATCTGGGAGTTGATCCGGCCGGTCTCGGTCAGGAAATCCTCGACCTTCGAGATGCCCTGGCTGCGCAGCAGGCTCGACGACGGATCGTCCGCCGCCGCCGCGAAGGCCGAGAAGATCTGGTCCAGGCGCGAAAAGTAAAAGGTCTCCTTGCCCGGGTTGCCGAACAGGCTCTGGGCGTTGTCCAGGTACTGCGAGAACACGTCCCATCGCGCCGCGTCCGAAGAGGCGGTGAGCGAGGCCAGCTGCAGGTACTGGTCGGTGATACGCCGCACCCCCACGATGTCGACGCCCATGCCCTTGCCGCCGACCACCAGCGGCGCCTGGTCCACCTGCTTGCGGACGTAGCCGGACGTGTTGACGTTGGCGATATTGTCCGACGTGACCCGCAGGTTCATCTGGGCCGCGTTCAGCCCGGACGAAGCCGTTTTTAGCATAGCCGTCAGTGACACGGTTTACCCTCCGCCCGGCAAAGCCTGACGCGCGACCCGGCGAAATCTGCCGGGATACTGGTGAACGCCCGCGCGTGGGCCATGCAAAAATCCAATCTTTTCAACGAACCTCGCTTTGAGGCCCGCCGAACCGCCATGATCCGGCGCAAGACCGGCGCCAGTTCTGCAGCGCCCCGCCGCCCCATGCCACGCGACCTCCCGCGACCAGGGCGGCAGGGACGACCCATCGCGCAGCTTCGGCCCGGCAAAAAACGCCACGCCGACCACCTCGCCGCCCCATCGGAAGTGACATTTCCGTATATTTATCAATGCTCTGCGCAGTTGGCGCAAAGGTTGCTCGGAGAACGCCGAATGTACGCGGCGCAGAAGCGCTCCCATCGATAAGCCCGGACACGCGCCGGGCGGATTCACCGGAAGCCATGACAGCGCCACTGTTCAATTTGCCGATGACGAGCCCGATCGCCGGGCCCTCCGCCGCCACCAACGGCGGCCAGGGCGCGCTGGGCGGTTTCGAGGCGCTGCTGGCCGCGTTCTTCGGGCCGACAGATCAGACCGCCGCCGGCGCCGGCGCCACGGCGGGCCTATTCGCGCCTCCCACCGACGCCGCGACGTCCGAGTCTCCCGACGGCGAGCTGGCCCCCGCCGGCGAGGCGGAGCCTGAAGCGCCGACGACCGCCGCCGCGCCCGACGCCATGACCATGGCCGCCCTGCTCATCGCCCCGCAGGTCGTCCCCCAGCCGCAACCCCAGGCGCCGATCGCCGCCGACGGCGAGGTATCCGGCGAGCCGCCCGCCCCGACGCCCACGGCTCCGGCCGCCGCCTTCGCGCCGCTCGCGGCCGCGGATGCAGCGCCCGTCGCCGCGTCGAAGGTCCAGACCGATGCGCCGGCAGCGGCCTCTCCCGACCTCGCTCAGCCGACGCCGGTAACGGCCGAGACGCTCGCGGCCGTCACGCCCCAGGCCAAGCCCGCCGTCGCCGCTGAGCCGCAGACCAAGCCCAAGTCGAACGGCCCTGCGGTTCCGGCGCCTCAAACCCAAGCCGCGCAGCCGACTCCGGCGCCCCAGGCGGCCGTCGCGGCTGCGGCGACCGACGCGCCGCAAGCCCAGCTCGCCCAGGCCGAGGCCGCCACCCCGGCCATCGCCGACGAGGTCAAGCCGCAGGAGCCGCAACAGGCGGCCCGCCCGGCGCGCCACGCCGACAACGCTCGCCGTCGCGGCGACGTCGCCCACGCCGCCGCCCCCGCTCCGACGGCCGACGGCGTCGTGTCGCCCAATGCGGTGACCGCTGCGGCCAGCGCCGGCGACGCCGGCAAGGCCGCCGCCTCGCTCGAGACCGAACTCGCCCCGCCCGCCCCCAAGGACGCCAAGAGCGAACCGGCCGCCGCCGCCGACGCGCCGGACGTCCAGCTTCCCGCCCATGCAGCTCCCGCCGCCCACGCCCATGTCGGCGGCCAGGCCGCCCCGGGCCGCGTCACCACCTCCGAGACCATCGCCAACCTGACCGCCCAGATCAGCAAGAAGCTGGAAGGCCGGGCCACGAAATTCGACGTTGAGCTGACCCCGGCCGGTCTCGGCCATGTCAGCGTCTCGGTCGAAATCGCCGCCAGCGGCAAGATGACCGCGGCGATGTCGTTCGACTCGCCGCAGGCCGCCGCCGAGGTGCGCGCCCGTTCGCACGAGCTGCAGCGCGCCCTCGAGCAGGCCGGCTTCGACCTGACCGGCGGCCTGTCCTTCGACGTCAACGGCGAGCGCGGCAACGACGGCCGCGGCCTGGGCCAGCAGCAACAGCAGAACGACGGAGCCTCGCGCGGCCGGGCCTTCCAGGCGGTGCTCGGCACCGCCGGCGAGGCGGCCGAGACCGCGGCCGTCGCCGCCCTTCAATACGCCCGCCGGTCCGCGACCGGCGTGGATATTCGGATCTAGGGAGACCGCCATGGCGATCGACGCGACCGCAGCGGCCGGCAACGCCAGCGCCTCGAGCACCGGGCGCACGCGCCTGGCCGACAGCTACGAGACGTTCATGAACCTCCTGACCGCGCAGATCAAAAACCAGGATCCGCTGTCACCAATGGACTCGACCCAGTTCACCCAGCAGCTGGTCCAGATGACCGGCGTGGAACAGCAGCTGCTGACCAACGATCTGCTCGAAAAGCTCGTGACCAACACCGGCTCGGGCATCCAGACCTCGGTCAGCCTGCTGGGTCGCGAGGTCCGCGCCCTGCACAACGAAGCCAAGCTCTCAGCCGGCAAGGCCGACTGGTCCTACAAGCTCGACCGGGAGGCGACAGAGGTGACCATCGAGGTGGTCAACAGCCTCGGCAAGGTCGTCCAGGTCGAGAAGGCCAGCGGCGACGACCTCAAGGCCGGCGACCACACCTATTCGTGGAACGGCAAGGACCGCACCGGCGCCCAGCTGCCGAACGGCGACACCTACACCCTGCGCATCACCGCCAAGGACTCGGCGGGCGCGACTGTCGGCGTCACCAACTTCATCAAGGGCGTCGTCACCGGCGTCGAACAGACCGACGGCAAGACCCTGATCACCATCAACGGCGTGCAGATCGGCTGGGAAAAGGTCACCTCGATCGCCGAGGCGCCCCAGCAGACGGCCGCCGCCGATACGAACCCCGACAACTCGGACAGCGACAACCCGCCGTCCGAACAGGCCGCCACCTGAGCGCGCGCCCTCACCCCATTCGCATAGAAAGGTAGACACCCATGAGCATCAACAGCGCCATGCTCTCCGGCGTTTCCGGGCTGATCACCAACTCCTCGGCCCTCGCGGCGATCTCCGACAACATCGCCAACGTCAACACCACCGCCTACAAGCGCAACCAGGTGAACTTCGCCAACGTTGTGACCGCCCAGGCGGTCAAGGGCCGCTACTCGGCCGGCGGCGTTCAGGCGGTCACCCGCCAGTTCATCAGCCAGCAGGGCCTGATCCAGTCGGCGACCTCGCCGACCGACCTCGGCATTTCGGGCGACGGCTTCTTCGTCGTCGCAACCAAGGGCGGAACCCTGACCGCGAACGACGAGCGGGTCTTCACCCGTTCGGGCTCGTTCAGCGTCGACGCCGACGGCTATCTGGTCAACGACGCCAAGCTCTACCTGCAGGGCTGGCCGGTGCAGGACGACGGCACGTTCAACACGAACCCGTCCGACCTGAACATGATGCAGTCGATCAACGTCAAGAACCTGGGCGCCGCGGTCCGCGCGACCAGCAACGTCGTGGTCAACGCCAACCTCAATAAGAGCCTGACCGCCGACGCGACCAAGAACACGAGCTACACGACGCTCGGCCCCGGCGCGATGGCCGAGTGGGCCCTCACCCAGGATCCGGCGACCGGCGTGCAGCCCGATTTCACCTTCGAGATGAACGTCATCGACTCGGTGGGCGCCACTCACAAGGTCGCCGTGGCCTTCATTAAAGACGACTCGACGCCGAACATGTGGAAGGCGGAAATGTACGCCGTCCCCGCCACCGATATCGACGATGGGACCACCAACGGTCTGATCGCGTCGGGCAACGTCATGTTCACCGCCGACGGTCAGCTCGACCTCGCTCACGTCGACACCACCCTGTTTGGCCCGACCGCCACCCTGAACCTCGGCGCCTCGGGAACCGCGGGATCGCCCCGCTGGGCCGACAGCCTCGGCGTCGAGGCTTCGGACATCGCCCTCGATTGGAGCAAGGTCACCCAGTACGCCTCGCCCTCGACCCTGAACTCGGCCAATTCTGACGGCGCCAACGTCGGCAACGTGGTCGGCGTCGAGGTCAGCGAAGACGGCGTCGTGTCCGCGATCTTCGACAACTCGGAAGTCCGAAAGATCGCCAAGATCGGCCTGGCCAGCTTCGCCAATCCTGACGGCCTGGCCCCGGTCAGCGGCAATGCTTACCGCCCGACGATCCCTTCGGGCGAGTTCGTGATCAAGCAGCCGGGCATCGGCGGCGCCGGTGAAATTGCTCCGGGCACGTTGGAAGCTTCGACCGTCGACCTGTCGGCCGAGTTCACTGGACTGATCACGACCCAGAAAGCCTATTCTGCATCTTCGAAGATCATCACGACCGCCGATCAGATGCTTGAGGAGTTGATCAATATTAAGAGGTAATATTTCCCGTTAACAACTCTCAACATCACTCGATAACTTAGACTGTACCAAAAACGGACAACGGCGAATCATGAGCAAGGAATTGTTTACTATCGTGATTCACCGCCCGTTATGTCCCACTCGTTACATTCTTCCCGAACAGTGATGGTCGGAAAGGCGTAAAGCCATGTTGCAACAACAGCAGACGCGCACGAACAGCCGCGGCGAGGCGTACGTCATTGGTCCGACGGGTGCGCCCCTGACGATCAAGGATCTGCCGCCGCCGGACACTGGCCGGTGGGTGATCCGTCGCAAGGCCGAAGTGGTCGCCGCCGTGCGCGGCGGACTGCTGACGCTCGACGAAGCCTGCGAGCGCTACTCCCTGACCAACGAGGAATTCCTCGCCTGGCAAAAGTCGATCGATCGCCATGGCCTCGCCGGCCTGCGCACGACCCGTCTGCAGCAGTACCGCTGACCCAGTAGAACCCCTCCGGGGTCAGCGAACCGCGGCCGCGCCTCGCAAGGGCGCGGCCGCTTTCGTTTTCAGCGCCGGTAGGCCGCGCCCAGGAGATTGACGTCCGACAGCTTGCGCACGGTGACCGTGATCTGCTCGCGCTCGCCGGCCCGCCGCTCCACCAGCAGCCGCGCCACCTGGGCGTCGTCGTGGAAGGTGTACCCCTTGATCGCGTCCAGGATCGCCTTGGCCAGGTTGTCGAGGTCGATCCACGGCGGGTCGCCGACATACTCCATGACGATGTCGACGCCGAACTCGCCCCAGCTCGGCCGCGAACCGCGCCAGGCCTTCCGGAAGAACTCATAGACCAGCGGCTTGTAGTACTTGGTCTGGGTGGTCAGGCCGTCGACCACGACCTCGACGGCGCCCTCGCTCTCGCGGGCGCGCACCTTTCCGTGGGATATCCAATCGCCGTCCATGCCCTTCCTTAGGGCCTGCGCGCCTTGCAGTCTCGCGCGCGTTCGCTAAACCGGCGCTGCGAACTCACCGGAGCTGAAGACATCATGACCGCGACCCGCACCGAGACCGACACCTTCGGACCCATCGAGGTCGCGACCAACGTCTATTGGGGCGCGCAGTCGCAACGCTCGATCGGCAACTTCAAGATCGGTTGGGAACGCCAGCCCAAGTCCGTGATCCGCGCCCTGGGCATCGTCAAGCGCGCCGCCGCGGAAGCCAACATGGAGCTCGGCAAGCTCGACCCGAAGATCGGTGCGGCTATCGTCGCGGCCGCCCAGGAGGTCATCGACGGCAAGCTCGACGACCACTTCCCGCTGGTGGTCTGGCAGACCGGGTCCGGCACCCAGTCGAACATGAACGCCAACGAGGTGATCTCGAACCGCGCCATCGAGATGCTGGGCGGGGTCATGGGCTCCAAGAGCCCGGTGCACCCGAACGACCATGTCAACATGAGCCAGTCGTCCAACGACACCTATCCGACGGCCATGCACGTCGCCTGCGCCGAGCAGGTCGCCAAGGAACTGATGCCGGCGCTTGAGCACCTGCACGCGGCGCTGAAGGTCAAGGTCAAGGCCTTCGACCACATCATCAAGATCGGCCGCACCCACACCCAGGACGCCACGCCGCTGACGCTGGGCCAGGAATTTTCCGGCTACTCGCAACAGGTCGCCAACGGCGTGCGCCGGATCAAGGACACCCTGGCCGGCCTCTATGAACTGGCCCAGGGCGGCACCGCGGTCGGCACCGGCCTCAACGCCCCGGTCGGCTTCGCCGAACTGGTCGCCAAAAAGATCGCCGACATCACCCACCTGCCGTTCGTGACCGCCCCGAACAAGTTCGAGGCCCTGGCCGCCCACGACGCCATGGTCTTCAGCCACGGCGCGATCAACACCATGGCCGGCTCGCTGTTCAAGATCGCCAACGACATCCGCTTCCTGGGTTCCGGCCCGCGTTCGGGCCTCGGCGAACTGGCCCTGCCGGAAAACGAGCCCGGCTCGTCGATCATGCCGGGCAAGGTCAACCCGACCCAGTGCGAGGCCCTGACCATGGTCTGCACCCAGGTGTTCGGCAACAACGCCACGCTGACCTTCGCCGGCGCCTCGGGCCACTTCGAGCTGAACGTCTTCAACCCGGTGATGGCCTACAACTTCCTGCAGTCCTGCCGCCTGCTGGCCGACGCGGCGATCTCGTTCACCGACAACTGCGTGGTCGGCATCGAAGCCCGCGAAGACAACATCAAGGCCGCGCTCGAGCGCTCACTGATGCTGGTCACCGCCCTTAACGGCAAGATCGGCTACGACAACGCCGCCAAGATCGCCAAGACGGCTCACAAGAACGGCACCACCCTGCGCGAGGAAGCCGTCGGCGGCGGCTACGTGACCAACGAAGAGTTCGACGCCCTGGTGCGCCCAGAAAAGATGATCAGCCCCGGCTGATCCAGGCCCCTTGCGTGACGGAGGCGCCTTTCCGGGTTAGCCTCCGTCGATGGGCAAGGCCGAACTGAATATCGAGGTCGACGAAGCGCTTCTGGAGCAGGCCCGTGAGCGTGGGCTGGACATTGCTGGGCTTGTCGAAGACGCGCTCCGGCACGCCTTGCCGCCGCGCGGCGTCGCCGAAGACGGCGCGCCGGACTTCGCCGTCGAGCAGGCGCTGAGCGACGAAGAGAAGGCCCGCCGCTGGGCCGAAGAGAACGCCGAAGCGATCAAGGCGCAGCGCGAGCGCATCGACGCGGTCGGGATCTTCGGCGAAGACCTGCGGACCTGGTAGGTTTTGAAGCAGTTCGACGTCTATCCGAATCCATCGTCACGCTCGCGTGAGCGGATTCCATTTGTGGTCGTCGTCCAGTCGCACCTGTTCGTGTCAAACACGACGCTGGTCGCCCCTATGATTCCGCACGACCGCCGCTCGGCCTTCACCGAGACCAGCATCGACGTGCGCGTCGGGGACGGCGGCTACATTGTTCTGATCGGCGAACTGGCCGTCATCGAAACGCGTCACCTGCAAAGGCCCGTCAGCAGTCTTCGCGAACACGAAGACGCCATACGCCGCGTACTCGACAGTCTCTTTACCGGCTTCTGAGCCTACGACTTCCGCTGAACCGCGAAGTCGGCCAGGTCCTCCAGCGCCGAGCGCCAGCTGTTGCTCGACGCGAAATCGGCCAGCTGCGCCTTGGCGGTCGCGGCGTAGTCGCCGGCCAGGGCCAGGGTGGCGGCGTCGGCGCCGGTCGAGGCGACCAGGCCGCGGGCCCGCTCGAAGTCCTCGTCGGTCTGCTCACGGCGGCCGACCGTGCGATCCCAGAACGGCTTCTCGGCCGCGCCGGTCTTGGCGATGGCCAGCAGCAGCGGCAGCGTCGCCTTGCCTTCCCGGAAGTCGTCGCCGGCGTTCTTGCCCAGGGTGGCGGCGTCGCCGCTGTAGTCGAGCGCGTCGTCGACCAGCTGGAAGGCCAGGCCCAGGTCCTGGCCGAACCTGCGCAGCGCCTCGCAGCCTTCCGGGCTGGCGCCGGCCGACACTGCGCCGGCCTCGGCGGCGGCGGCGAACAGCTCGGCCGTCTTGGCCTTGATGATCTCCAGATAGAGATCCTGCGACAGGTTCAGGTCGTGGGCGCGGGTCAGCTGCAGCACCTCGCCCTCGGCGATCACCCGGCTCGCACGGGCCAGGATCTCCAGCGCCTGCATCGAGCCCGCCTCGACCATCAACTCGAAGGCGCGCGCGAACAGGAAGTCGCCCACCAGCACGCTGGCCGGCGCGCCCCAGATCAGATGCGCGGCGACCTTGCCGCGGCGCAGCTGCGAGGAGTCGACCACGTCGTCGTGCAACAGGGTGGCGGTGTGGATGAACTCGACCGCCGCGGCCAGCTTCAGGCAGGCGTCGTCCTGGGCCCCGGCCACCCGCGCGGCGGCGATGGTCAGCAGCGGCCGCAGGCGCTTGGCCGACCCGCCGATCAGGTGCTCCGCCAGGGCCGGGATCACCGAAACGGGGCTCTGCATGCGATCACGGATCAGGGCGTCGACCTTGGCCATGTCGGGCTTCGCGAGCTCCAGGAGCCCGTCGATCGAGACGGGTTTTTCGCGGGCGATCGCGGCGCTGGCGGCGTCCAAAATACCGAAACTCCAAGGCGTTCGGCGCCCCGCACAGGGGGGCCGGCGTTTGCGGGCGACAATGGTCACGGGATAGACCAGGGTCAAGGCGGGCTTAGCCGTCTCCGAGCGCAAATGGAACCAGTGTCAGACCTGACAGACCCAGCAAATTCAGAAGACCGCCTGCTCGGCGGGCGAGTGCTGCTACGCCAGGGTGTAAGGGGATACCGCGCGGGTATGGATGCGGCCCTGCTGGCGGCCGCCTGCGACGCCGCCGACGGCGCGCGGGTGCTGGAGGCCGGCTGCGGCGCCGGCGGGGCTCTGCTGGCTGCGGCGAGCCGCCGCCCGGGCGCCGGCTTCGTCGGCGTGGAGCGCGATCCGGCCGCCGCCGCCCTCGCCCGCCGCAACGTTGAGGCCAACGGCCTGCAGGCCCGAGTCGAAATCCTGGAGGGCGACGTCGCCCTGCCCTTTAAGCAGCTTGGCCTGGCGCCGTTTGACGCGGTCATGGCCAACCCGCCGTTCTTCGACGATCCAGGCGTCCTGCGCGCGCCGGCGCCCGAGAAGACCGGCGCCTGGATGGCCGACGGCGGCCTGGCCGCCTGGACCGGCTTTCTGCTGAAGGCGGTGCGGGAGGGCGGCTCCATCACCCTGATCCACCGGGCCGACCGCCTGGCCGACATCCTGACCCTGCTCGCGCCCAAGGCCGGTTCGTTCCTGATCAGGCCGATCCACTCCCACGTCGACGCGCCGGCCAAGCGCGTGCTGGTCCGCGCGCTCAAGACCGGCAAGGCGCCGCTGCAGCTACTGCCCGCGCTCATCCTGCATCCGCGCGAAGGCGCCAAGCACACCGACGAGGCCGAAGCTATCCTGCGAGGCGAGGCCGCCCTTGGCTGGAGCTAGCCCTTGAACCACACCACCTGGTGCGAGATGGTCAGCAGCACGCCGTCGTCGGACCAGATCCCGGCGCTCTGGTCGTTGAACCCGTGGCGGAAGACGCGGGCCTCGGCCACGCCCAGCACCGGGCGCGCGCCCTGGCGGGCCAGCGCCGCCTCGTCGGCCATGAAGCAGCTCGACAGCGAGAGCGTCGCGACCGGCGGGATGTCGCCGCGCACCTGCAGGATCTTGACCACGAAGGTGTCGCAGATCGCCGCCAACGACGCGTAATCCAACGGCCGCGGCGGCTCGTCCCGCACCCAGCTGTGCGACAGGCCGCCCCCGGGCGTCTGCGGGCTCGCCGTCCCGGCGACCGGCTCCCCGCCCTCGAAGCGGAACTCGTAGCGGCCGCGCCAACCGGACCGGTCGGCGGTGTCGAGCACCGGGCTTTGGGCGGCCTGCAGCATCTCCACCTGCCAGTGCTGGGTCGAGCGCCCGTCACGCACCAGCCGCACGCTCACGTCGAACGCGCCTTCGGCCACCGCCGCGCAGAAATTGACGGTCTGGGCCACTGGCCGCCCGCGTCGCTGCGGATGATCAAGCACGGCCTTCATCAGGATCGCCGCGGTCGTCCCGCCGAACGGCCCAGCCATGTTCCAGTAGGCGGCCGAGGTCGCGTCGCGGTAGGCGCCAGGCCCCGTCGGCTCCAGGCGGACGGCGTCGTCGAGGGGATGCAGTCCGGTCGAGGCGTCGGTCATCGGTCCAGCGTGACCGGCCGCGCCGCCGGCGTCGATGACCTCGCAGGCCATCGCTTTTTGCAAAGCCCATAGTTTACAAAATTAGTCGGTCATTTTAGGAAAGCATAACCTTTCCAAATCAGGAGGCCGCAATGTCGCCGATCACTCTCGAACGACCGCCGCTGGCCGGGTGCGTTCTGCGCGTGGTGCGGCCGACCGATCAGATGGACGCCGTCGTCGCCTTCTATCGTGACGGCCTGGGCTTTCCCGAGCTCACCCGCTTTTCCGGCCATGACGGGTTCGACGGCGCGATCCTCGGCTTTCCGGGCGCGCCCTATCACCTGGAGTTCACCCACGCCCACGGCCGGTCCGCCGGCCGTGCGCCGACGCCCGACAACCTGCTGGTGGTCTACATGCCCGACGCCCGTGCCTGGAGTCGGATGATCGGGGTCATGCAGCGGCGCGGCCACCGCCCGGTGGACTCGTTCAATCCGTACTGGGATCGTGAGGGCGTCACCTACGAGGACCCCGACGGCTACCGCGTGGTCCTCCATCAGGGGATATGGCCGGTCTAGTCGCCGGCCAGCGCCGCGACATAGGCGTCACGCCAGGCCGACACGTCGGTCCGCCGCAGGTCGTCCATCAGGGCGCTCCAGCGCTCGACCCGCTCGGCCCGCTCCATGGCCAGGCCCCGCACGATGGCCTCAGCCACCTCCTCGCGATTGAATGGGTTGACGATCAGCGCCTGCCCCATCTGCTCGCTGGCCCCGGCGAACTGCGACAGCACCAACACGCCCGGATCGGCTGGATCCTGGGCGGCGACATACTCCTTGGCGACCAGGTTCATCCCGTCCCGCAACGGCGTCACCAGACCGATCTTCGCGGCGCGGTAAACCCCCGCCAGCTCATCGCGGCGATAGCCGCGGTTCACATAGCGGATCGGCACCCAGTCGATGGTCGCGAAGGCCCCGTTGATGCGGCCAGTCACCGCGTCCAGACGCGCACGGATTTCCTGATAGGCGTCGACCTCCTCGCGGCTCGGCGTCGCGATCTGCAGCAGGAACACCTGCTCGCGCAGTTCCTCACGATCGGCCAGCACCTGCTCGTAGGCCAGGAACCGCTCCTCCAGGCCCTTGGAGTAGTCCAGGCGATCCACCCCGACGATCATCGCCCGGCCGTTGAGGCTGACCTGCATCCGCTCGAACTCGGCCTTGGCGACCTCGCCGGACGCTGCGGCCTCGAAGCTCTCGACGTCCAGTCCGATCGGAAACGCCCCGACCCGCGCCGAGCGCCCGAAGGCATGGGCCACGCCCTGGTCGTCGACCCGGCCGCCGGCTTCGGAGATCACATAGTCGCGGAAGGCGCTGGCTGAATCTTCGGTCTGGAACCCCAGCAGGTCATAGGCGAACAGCGCCTCCACCAGCGCCTCGTGGTCCGGCAGGGTGAGCAGCAGCCGCCGCGCCGGCCAGGGGATGTGCAGGAAGAAGCCGATGCGGTTGCGCACCCCGCGTCGCCGCAGTTCCTGGGCCAGCGGGATCAGGTGATAGTCGTGGATCCAGATCAGGTCGTCTGGGCCGATCAGCGGGGTCAGCGCATCGGCGAAGCGCGCATTGACCCGCCCATAGCCCTCGCTGAACGACCGCTCATAGGCGCTGAGATCGACCCGGTAGTGGAACAACGGCCACAGCGTCCGGTTGGCGTAGCCGTTGTAGTATTCCTGGCGGTCCTGCTCCTCGAGATCCACCGTCGCCACGGTGACGCCGCCGACCTTCTGGACGGCGATCTGGCCGGAATACTCCTCGACCGTCTGGCCGCTCCAGCCGAACCAGACGCCGCTGTGCTCGCGCAGCGCCGCCGCCAGCGCCATGGCCAGGCCGCCGACCGCCCCCTCGCCGCCGTCGCCGGGCGGCTGCACCCGATTGGACACGACGATCAGACGACTCATCGCGCGCACCCCGCCACTTTGCGGGCACGCCCTTGTATAGATTTCAATTCTACAAACAGTATTTGAGACTTTCTCTGGCCGCGATCAGAACATCTGAAACGCAACGCTCGAACGGGTCAGATCGAAGCGGACGCTCCGCCCACTCCCTCGCGCCGACATCGGGGCGATACTGCGAACAACTCGCGGCCCTTCTGTAACACATCTCAGGGGCGCGTCGCCCAGCCTCACGCAACCGTGACCTTGCGGAAATAGACCAGCGACACCCGGTCACATGCTGCAGCCCGGCGCGAGTCTCCATATGGACCGCCAGGGGCGAAGCTAGGCCCAGCGTCCCGCGCCGATCAGCCGCCGGAAGAGGAAACAACAGACGCATGCTCCGCGCCACGACGACGCCTGCCGCCGACAAGTTCCAGATCTGGATGACGCAGACCTGGCTGACCCTGGGCGCCGCCGTCCTCGCCGCAGGCTTCCTCCAGGCCGGCGCCCATGCCGCCGCCCGCGCCAATTTCACCAGCGCCCATGGGACCAAGCCGCTGGCCCTGGCGCTTGAGCCCGTCGCCCCGCCGGCGAACGGCGAGAAGGTTCTGGCGTGGCAGGGCAAGGACGTCGACGGCGACGGCGCGGCCGACTTCGTCAATCCGACCGGCCAGGCCCCGCGCACCCACGACGCCTACGGCTTCGGGGCGTTCGGCGCCTCCCGCGACGGCGGCGCGCGCCAGCACGAGGGCGTCGACTTCATCGCCCAGGCCGGCCAGCCGGTCGCCGCGCCGATTTCCGGCTACGTCACCAAGGTCGGCATGGCCTACGCCGACGACAAGCACCTGAAGTTCGTCGAGATCACCAATCCGGCGATCAGCTACGTGGCGCGGGTGTTCTACATCGACCCCAGCGTCGCCGAGGGCGACGTGGTCCGCCTGGGCCAGGACATCGGCGCGGCCCACGGCCTGCAGGCCCGCTATCCGGGCGGCATGACCGACCACGTCCATCTGGAACTGATGGGCCCCGACCGTCAGCGGATGGACGCCACCGCGGTCCTTACCGAGCGCTACGTCACCCGCTTCGGCGCCTAAAGCAAAAGGCCCGGGCTTGCACCCGGGCCTTCCGATGTTCCGCTGCGTTCAGCGCCCTTAGTTGCGGGCGGTGTCGACCAGCTTGTTCTTGGTGATCCACGGCATCATGGCGCGCAGGCGCTGGCCGACGTCTTCGATCTGATGCTCGGAAGCCCGGCGACGGGTCGCCTTCAGGCTCGGCTGGCCGGCCTCGTTCTCCAGCATGAAGTCGCGAACGAAGCGGCCCGACTGGATGTCTTCCAGCACGCGCTTCATCTCGGCCTTGGTCTCCGGGGTGACCATGCGCGGGCCGGTGACGTACTCGCCGTACTCGGCCGTGTTAGAGATCGAGTAGTTCATGTTCGAGATGCCGCCTTCGTAGATCAGGTCCACGATCAGCTTCACCTCGTGCAGGCACTCGAAGTAGGCCATTTCGGGCGCGTAGCCCGCCTCGACCAGGGTCTCGAAGCCGGCGCGGATCAGTTCCACCAGGCCGCCGCAGAGCACGGCCTGTTCGCCGAACAGATCGGTCTCGCACTCTTCACGGAAGGTCGTCTCGATCACGCCCGAGCGGCCGCCGCCGATAGCCGAGGCGTAGGCCAGGCCGAGGTCGAGAGCGTTGCCCGTGGCGTTGTGGTGGATGGCGATCAGGCACGGCACGCCGCCGCCCTTCTGGTACTCGCCGCGCACGGTGTGACCCGGGCCCTTCGGCGCGACCATCAGCACGTCGATGGTGTCCTTGGGCTCGATCAGGTTGAAGTGCACGTTCAGGCCGTGCGCGAACAGCAGCGCCGCGCCGTCCTTGATGTTCGGGGCGATTTCGTTGGCGTAGATGCCGCGCTGCAGTTCGTCGGGCGCCAGCACCATGATGGCGTCGGCCCAGGCCGAGGCGTCAGCGACGGTCATCACCTTCAGGCCGTCGGCTTCCACCTTCTTGGCGGTGGCCGAACCCGGACGCAGGGCTACCACGACGTCCTTGACGCCGGAGTCCTTAAGGTTGAGCGCGTGGGCGCGACCTTGGCTGCCATAGCCTACGATCGCGATCTTCTTGTCCAGGATGCGGGCGAGGTCGGCGTCGCGGTCATAGTAGACGCGCATGATCATTCTCCTGAAGTCGAAGGTAGCCACGGTTCCGCGCAACGGCGCCGCAGCAAAGGCCGGGCTATGGAGGGGAATTTTGCGCGCAGGTCAAGGGAAGCTCGCTGCGATGCGGCGTTTCGCCGGAAAAACTGAATGCGCACGCATGCCCTTGAACCGAAACCGCCGCTGTCGGACATAGACTATCCAGACTGGAGGGCGATGAATGGCGGCGACACCCAAGGACGTGGTCGGCTTCTGGACGGCGGCCGGCCCCCAGAAGTGGTTCGCCAAGAGCACCAAGTTCGACCAGGCGATCGCGCTCCGCTTCGAACCCGTGCACCATGCCGCCGCCCGCGGCGAGTACGACGGCTGGATGGCCTCGGCCGAGGGGTCGCTGGCGCTGCTGCTCCTGCTCGACCAGTTCCCGCGCAATCTCTACCGCGGCTCGGGCCACGCCTTCGCCACCGACCCCAAGGCGCGCCACGTCGCCCGCAACGCCCTCGCCTCAGGCCACGACCGCGCGACCGAGGCGGGCCTGCGGCAGTTTTTCTACCTGCCCTTCGAGCATTCGGAGGATCTCGCCGACCAGGACGAGGCGGTGCGCCTGTTCACCCGCCTGAAGGACGACGCCGGCGATGCGGAATCGCTGCGCTGGGCCGACCTGCACCGCGAGATCATCGTCCGGTTCGGCCGCTTCCCCCACCGCAACGCCTGCCTCGGGCGGGTCAGCACCACCGAGGAGCTGGCGTTCCTGAGCGACGGCGGCTTCGCGGGCTAGGACATTTTCCGCCGAAGCGGGCGCCGGTTCGGCGAGGAAAATGCTCCAAATCCAAGGAGCCTAGGGCCCGACGCCCGGAGCGATCGCGGAGTTGGCCTGAATGTCGGACACCGCCTTGCGGGCCTCGTCGCGGCGGGCCTTGGCCTGCGTCGAGGTCATGCAGACCTTCTTGGAGAACCGGCTGCCGGTCTCCATCTCGTATTTGCAGACGAGCTTTTCTTCCTTGGCCTTGTCCGGGGCCGCGGCGGGCGCGGGGGCTGGAGCCGCAGGCGTCGCGGCCGCCTGCGGGGGCGGCGACGGGGTTTCGGGAGCGGCGCCGGAAGCGGCCAGCACCGCGGCGAAGGCGAGCGAAGCGAACATCGAGCAGGTCCTGAAGCCGGCGCGCCGGGCGACAGCGCAACCATGGGGTTTCTCTAGACAATCTGCGATATCTGGGTTTTGCCGTCCAGCTGTGGACGAACTCCCCTTTGGGGCGTTCACGCCGAGACCGAATCATCACCGAATCACGTTCCGAACAGCCAGCGGTCCCGCCTGATGAACGCCCACGTCGCCATCGCCGAAGCTGCCGCCGATCATCCCGAGCGGCAGTACCTCGACCTGCTCCAGGACATCCTGGATAACGGCGTCCAGCGCGGCGACCGCACCGGCACCGGCACGCTCGGCGTCTTCGGCCGCCAGATGCGCTTCGACCTGGCCAAGGGCTTCCCGCTGCTGACCACAAAGAAGCTGCACCGCAAGTCGATCATCCTGGAACTGCTCTGGTTCCTGCGCGGCGACACCAACGTGAAGTGGCTGCAGGAGCGCGGCGTCAGCATCTGGGACGAATGGGCGGACGAAAGCGGCGAACTCGGCCCCGTCTATGGCAAGCAGTGGCGCTCGTGGACCGCGCCGGACGGCCGGGTGATCGACCAGATCGCAAATGTCGTCGAGGGGCTGAAGACCATGCCCAACTCGCGCCGCCACATCGTCTCGGCCTGGAACCCGGCCGACGTCGACGACATGGCGCTGCCGCCCTGCCACTGCCTGTTCCAGTTCTTCGTGGCTGACGGAAAGCTCTCCTGCCAGCTCTACCAGCGCTCGGCCGACGTGTTTCTCGGCGTGCCGTTCAACATCGCCTCCTACGCCCTGCTGACCATGATGGTCGCCAAGGTGACCGGCCTGCAGCCCGGCGAGTTCGTGCATACCCTGGGCGATGCGCACCTCTACCTGAACCACCTCGACCAGGCCCGCGAGCAGCTCGCCCGCCAGCCTTTGCCGCTGCCGGTCATGGAGATCGCCGACAAGCGAGATCTCTTCGCCTTCGAGTTCGAGGACTTCAAGCTCCGCGGCTACAAGGCCCACGACAAGATCGAAGCCCCGATCGCGGTCTAACCTTACAAACTTGCGAGTTCGCCGACCGGGGGCTGAGGGCCCTGCGGTGTCTGCTCTCCTCGTCCGGAAGGATCCGGCCGACATTCTCTAGGAGAGCCTTATGCGCCATCTCATCGCCCCCGCCGCCATCGCCCTCAGCCTGATCGCAGGCTCGGCCGCGTTCGCCGCCACCCCGGCGCCCGCCCCCCCGCCCAAGACCGCCATGGCCGCCAAGCCGGCCCCGGCCGCCAAGCCGACTCCGGCCGCCAAGAAGGCCGAGTGCGAAAAGGCATGGAACAGCCAGAAGACGCACACCGGCGACAAGGCCGCCTTCGTGAAGGCCTGCGTCGCCAAGGGGTGATCCCCAGCTCCGCCAGTGTGCGTTGGTCGGGCGGCCGGTCTCCCGCGGCCGCCCGACCGTCTTGGAGCCCCGTCAAAACCGCGCCATCCTCGTCGCCGAGCAATTCGGAGCGCCGCCCATGAGCCGCCGCATCCTGCTGGTCGAGGACGACGCCGAAACGGCCGACTACATCCTCAAGGGCCTGCGCGAGGAAGGCTACACGGCCGAGCACGTCGCCGACGGCCGCGACGGCTTCTACGCCGCCAGCGGCGAGGGCTTCGACGCCATCGTCATGGACCGCATGGTCCCGGGCATGGACGGCCTGAGCGTCATCAAGGCCCTGCGGGCCGCCTCCATTTCCACGCCGATCATCATCCTCTCGGCGCTCAGCCACCTGGACGAGCGGGTGAAGGGCCTGCGGGCCGGCGGCGACGACTATCTGACCAAGCCCTTCGGCTATTCCGAGTTGTCGGCGCGACTCGAGAACCTCATGCGCCGCCGCTCCGGGGCGGAGGTCGAGACCAAGCTGGTCTGCGGCGACCTTTCGATCGACCTGCTGTCGCGTCGGGTCAGCCGCGAGGGGCGCACGCTCGATCTGCTGCCGCGCGAATTCAAGCTGCTGGAGTACCTGATGCGGCACAAGGATCGGGTCGTCACCCGCACCATGCTGCTCGAACAAGTCTGGGACTATCGGTTCGACCCGCACACCAGCGTCGTCGACACCCACATCAGCCGCCTGCGTAAGAAAATCGACGAGGGGTTCGCCCAGCCGCTGCTGCACACCCTGCGCGGGACGGGCTACCGCCTGTCGCAGGAGCCGTGAGGCCGCTCGGTTCGCGCCTGCGGCCAGGGGCGGTGTTTTTCGTCCTGCTGGCGGTGGCGCTCTCGGCCCTGGCGGTCGGCCTGCTGACGATCGACCGGGTCGGCGAAGCGATCATCGGCAAGCGCCAGCGCGAGGTCGCCGAGGCCGCGCGCGACTACTTCGTCGCCTTCGCCCACGAGGAAGGCCTGGCGCCGCTGGCCCGCGCGCTCGACCTGCGTGAGAAGACCGATCCGGGCGGCGCCTTCCGCTACGCGCTCTACGACGCGGACGGGCGGCTGCTCGGCGGCGCGCGCCTGGAGGCGGCCCAACAGCTGCCGGCCTCCGGCGCGGCCAAGCTGGACATCGTCGAGGACGGGCGCGGCTCGCCCTGGCGGGTGCTGGTCCAGCCGCTGTCGATGGGCGGCTCCCTGGTGGTCTATGAGGACATCGGCGAGCGCATCGCCTTCCGCCGCGCCCTGCTGGCCAGCGCCGCCGCGGCCCTGCTGGCGGCGATCGGCGCGGTGCTGCTGGCGGCGATCTGGTTCAACAGCCTGCTGCTGGCGCGCATGGAGACCCTGGCGGTCACCGCCGGCCGCATCGCCGACGGCGACCTCTCGGCCCGCACCGAGGTTCACCCCAAGGGCGACGTGTTCGACCGGCTCGGCCTCTCCATGAACGCCATGCTCGACCGCATCGAGGAGCTGATGACCGGCATGCGCACGGTCACCGACAGCCTCGCCCACGATCTGCGCTCGCCGCTGACCCGCATGCGCGCCGACCTCTCCCGCGCCCTGGAGCCGCAGATCGGCGAGGAAGACCGCCTCGACGCCATCGAGCAGGCTCACGGCGAGGCCGACCGCGCGCTCTCGACCCTCTCGGCGCTGATGGACATCGCCCGCGCCGAAGCCGGGCTCTCACGCGACATGATGGCCCCGCTCGACCTCGCCGCCCTGGTCGCCGAGGTCGGCGAACTGTTCGCCCCGGTGATCGAGGACGCCGGCCAGACCTTCGTCGCGCCGGAGCCGCGCGGCCCGTTGGTCGTCCAGGGCCATGAACTGATCCTGCGCCAGGCGGTCGGCAACCTGCTGCACAACGCCGCCCACCATGCCGGCGAGGGCGCGGTCGTCCGCCTGGCCCTCGAAGAGACGCCCGGCCTGATCCGCATCGTGGTCAGCGACAGCGGCCCCGGCATCGCGCAGGAGCACCGCGGCCGGGTGCGCGAGCGGTTCGTGCGGCTGGACACGGCCCGCTCGAAGCCGGGGGGCGGGCTGGGTCTGGCCATCGCGGCGGCCTGCGCCAAGCTGCATGGCGGGACCCTCGAGCTGGAGGACGCCCATCCCGGCCTGAGGGCGGTGATCGGCCTGGCCGACAATCGGCTGGGTCGCCCATCCCAGGACTCTGCTATGAGCGTGACATGAGCATCCCGATCCTCACCGCTGGCCCTCTCGCCCGCGACCGCAACGGCGTCATCGGCAAGGACGGCTCCCTGCCCTGGCGGCTTAAGACCGATCTCGCCAACTTCCGGGCGGTGACCATGGGCAAGCCGGTGATCATGGGCCGCAAGACCTGGGAGAGCCTGCCCAAGAAGCCGCTGCCCGGCCGCACCAACATCGTGCTCACCCGCGACGGCTCGTTCGAGGCCAAGGGCGCCGTGGTCTGCGACAACTTCAGCGAGGCCGTCTCGATCGCTCGCGAGCAGGCCGCCGAGGACGGCGTGGACGAATTCTGCGTCATCGGCGGAGCTTCGCTGTTCGAACTGGCCCTGACCCGCGCCCAGCGCATCTACCTGACCGAGGTCGACGCCGAGGTGACCGGCGACGTCACCCTCTCGCCGATCGACGAGAGCCGCTGGACCGAAGTCAGCAGCACCTCTCATCCCGCCGGCGAAGGCGACGAACACGCGTTTAAAATTCGGGTGTTGGAACGGCGCTGATCGGTCATAGTCGCGGCCTCAACGCCACCGCTGCGAGTGGCGAGCCAAGGAGGGACCGCGACCATGGACATGCAGCTTGTCGCCGAGGGCTTCGAATTCCCCGAAGGCCCGATCGCCATGAACGACGGCTCGGTGATCCTCACCGAGATCAAGGCCCAGCGCCTCACCCGCGTCTATCCGGACGGGCGCAAGGAGACGGTCGTCGAGACCGGCGGCGGCCCGAACGGCGCGGCCATCGGCCCGGACGGGGCGATCTACATCACCAATAACGGCGGCTCGTTCACCTGGCCCCAGCAGGACGGCCTGACCATCCCGGGCCCGACCCCCGACACCCACAAGGGCGGCTACATCCAGCGCTTCGACCTCGCCACCGGCGAGCTGAAGACGCTCTACGACGCTTGCGACGGGCGCCCCTTTGTCGGCCCCAACGACCTGGTGTTCGACAAGCAGGGCGGTTTCTGGTTCTCCGACCACGGCGCCAGCACGCCCGATGGCCGCCGCTTCGGCGCGCTCTACTACGCCAAGATCGACGGCAGCCATGTCAGCCGCCAGCGCGACCACCTGATCGCCCCGAACGGCGTAGGCCTGTCTCCGGACGAGAAGACTGTCTATCTCGCCGACACTCAGCTCGGGCGCCTTTGGGCCTTCGACATCGTCGAGCCGGGCGTGCTGGCCCCGCCGGCCGGCTTCGCGCCCGGCCGTTCGGTCTGCAACCTGCCCGGCGTGCAGTTCCTCGACAGCCTGGCGGTCGAGGCCTCCGGCAAGGTCTGCGTGGCGACCATCCTCAATGGCGGGATCACCGCGTTCGACCCGAACGGAACAGTCGAGCACTATCCGGTGCCCGACTTCATCACCACCAACATCTGCTTCGGCGGCCCTGACATGAAGACGGCCTGGATCACCGCCTCCTCGACCGGCAAGCTCTACAAGACCACCTGGCCGCGTCCCGGCCTGAAGCTGAACTTCAACGCCTAAGGATCAAATGCTCCCCCGCTGGGGGAGCCGTCAGCCGAACGGCTGACTGAGGGGGACTTTGATAATCTTGAGCTAAGAGCAGTCCCCCTCCGTCTCGGCGCGATGCGCCGACCACCTCCCCCAACAGGGGAGAATCTACCGGTCCCCTAGTACAGCGTCGCCAGAGCCTCGCGCTCGAAGCTCTTGAGCTCGCCCGTGCGGCCCTCGCGGATCTTCACGACCCACTCCGGATCCTGCAGCAGCGCGCGGCCCACGCCGACCAGGTCGAAGTCGCCGCGGTCCAGCCGGCGCTCAAGCTCCTCCAGCGACGCCGGCTTGGAGCCCTCGCCCGCAAAGGCGGCGATGAACTCGCCCGACAGCCCCACCGAGCCGACGGTGATCGTCGGCACGCCGGTGAGCTTCTTGGCCCAGCCGGCGAAGTTCAGGTCCAAGCCCTCGAACTCCGGCTCCCAGAACCGGCGCTGCGAGCAGTGCAGGATGTCGGCGCCCGCATCGACCAGCGCGCCAAGCCAGGCTTCCAGCGCCGCCGGGTTTTGGGCCAGCTTCACGTCGTAGTCCTGCTGCTTCCACTGGCTGATGCGGATGATCACCGGATAGTCCGGCCCCACCGCCTTGCGCACGGCCTTCAGGATGTCGGCGGCGAAGCGCGCCCGTCCCGGCAGGTCCTTGGCGCCATAGGCGTCCTCGCGCTGGTTGGTGCCCTCCCAGAAGAACTGGTCGATCAGGTAGCCGTGCGCCCCGTGCAGCTCGATCGCCTCGAAGCCCAGCGCCTTGGCGGCCGCGGCGGCCTCGGCGAAGGCGCGAATCGCGTCGGCGACCTCTTCGTCGGTCATCGGCGCGCCGAATTCCTTGCCGGGGCGCGACAGGCCGGACGGGCTGTCATAGGGGCCGGGCGGGTTCCATTCCGGGTCGCGGGTCCGCACGTTGCCGACGTGCCAGAGCTGCGGCGCCATCACCCCGCCGACCGAATGAACTTCGTCGATCACGTGCTTCCAGGCGGCCAGCTCCTTGTCGCCATGGAATCGCGGAACGTTCTTGTCGTTAAGCGAGGCGGGCCGATCGACGCCCACGCCTTCCGAAACGATCAGCCCGACCTGGGCCGCGGCGCGTCGCTTGTAATATTGCGCCACCTCGTCGGTCGCCACGCCGCCGGGCGAAAATGAACGCGTCATGGGCGCCATGACGATACGGTTGGGAAGGCGCAGACCCTTGAATTCAAAGGGCTTAAAGAGGATGTCGGCCGACATGGTCGCTCCGGTTTCAAACAGGTGTTCGCGAACCCTGGATTTACGCACGACCGGTCGTTTTGTCAGTTCAGATTTTCTGTTGCACGCCAGCAACTTCCCCTGAAGCCATTCCGGCGCCATTGTCAGGTGAACAGCGGTCACTCAAGGCCGGACTCGGAGGAAATGTGATGAGCGACGGCGCCGTCGATCTTAAGTCTGAAGCTCGGGCCAAGGCCTACGCCCTGCCGCTCGATGAGTTCAATGTGGCCGACCCGGAGCTGTTCCGCTCCGAAACCATGTGGCCCTACTTCGAGCGCCTCCGGAAGGAGGATCCTGTCCACTACCACAAGGAAGGCCTGCACGACGACGGCCCCTACTGGTCGGTGACCAAGTACAACGACATCATGGCGATCGACACCAATCACGAGGTGTTCTCGTCCGAGCCGTCGATCACGATCTTCGATCAGAAGGAGGACTTCACCCTCCCGATGTTCATTGCGATGGACCCGCCCAAGCACGACGTCCAGCGCAAGACCGTCAGCCCGATCGTCTCGCCGGCCAACCTGCATGCGCTTGAGCCGCTGATCCGCGAGCGCATCCAGCGCACGCTCGACAGCCTGCCGATCGGCGAGGAGTTCGACTGGGTCGACAAGGTCTCGATCGAGCTGACCACCCAGATGCTGGCCACGCTGTTCGACTTCCCCTGGGAAGATCGCCGCAAGCTGACCCGCTGGTCGGACGTGGCCACCGCCGGCCCGGAGTCGGGCCTGTTCAGCTCCACCGATCCCGAGGTCGCCGAGCAAGAACGCAAGATGGAGCTGTTCGAGTGCGTGGACTACTTCACGCGGCTCTGGAACGAACGGGTCAATGAACCGCCGAAGGGCGATCTGATCTCGATGCTCGCCCATGGAGAGGCCACGCGGAACATGGACCGCATGGAGTATCTCGGGAACCTGATCCTGCTGATCGTCGGCGGCAACGACACCACCCGCAACACCATGACCGGCTCGGTTCTGGCCCTGCACCAGAACCCCGACCAGAAGAAGAAGCTCTACGACAACCCGTCGCTGATCCCGTCGATGGTGTCGGAGACCATCCGCTGGCAGACCCCTCTGGCCCACATGCGCCGCACCCTGACCCGGGACTTCGAGTTCCAGGGCAAGCAGATGAAAAAGGGCGAGAAGGTCATCATGTGGTACGTCTCGGGCAACCGCGACGACGAGGTGATCGACAATCCGAACGCCTACATCATCGACCGCGAGCGGCCCCGCAACCACATGTCGTTCGGCTTCGGCATCCATCGCTGCGTGGGCAACCGCCTGGCCGAGTTGCAGCTCAAGATCCTCTGGGAAGAGATCCTTCAGCGCTTCCCGTCGATCGACGTGGTCGAGGAGCCCAAGCGCGTCCTCTCGTCCTTCGTGAAGGGCTACGAGGTGATGAAGGTGGTCATCCCGTCGCGGTACTGATCGCGCCAAGGGCGGCCTACGTCGAAGCGTAGGCCGCCTTCGTAGCGGGGCCGTTGAGAGCTGCCCCGCCCCCGCATAGCGGCGACCGGTCAATCACCGGAAGCTGTTTATGCGCCTACTGATCGCCGCCCTCGCTATCCTCGCCGCCACGTCCGCCCGAGCGCAGGACGTTCCGATCGTCCCGGCCGGCGCCGGCGGCCGTTTCGAGCGCCAGATCGACGCCAAGACACGCTCCGACGGCTTCGGCCCAGGCGAGGTCGCGGCGTTTCGCCGAGCCATTTCGCCGATCATCGAGCAGCTTGCGGCCATGCCGGCCGTCAACGCGCCGCCCGCCCCGGTCTGTCACCGGCTCAAGTCGTGGATCGAGCTGATCAATCCCCATGGGGTCATGGGGGCCGAAATCGCGGTCATGGCCCCGATCAGCTTTGGGGACGGGCGCTGCAGCCGGATGACCGGCGGCGGGATCATCCTGAAGGTCAACATGCCCGGCGCCGGGCTTGACCCGAGCCGCGCCAATGTTCGGCGCGACGAGCGCGACGGCGACTGGTACGTGCTGGCCTTCAAACCGGCCCGCAATCCTCGGCTGGTCGAGTACGAATTGAACGGCGACGACTACGCGATCATCACCCATGGGCGCGCGCCCGCCTTCCGACCGGTCAGCATGGAGCGCTATCTGCGGGAGAAGATCGAGCAGGCCCGCCGCGACGGTGCGGACATCGTCGTGCGCGAGACCGAGACGGCGCTCGCCGCCCTCAGCCCCGCCCGCCGTCTCCAGCCAGCCTGCATGGTCTCCGGATATGAACTGTCGGCTAACCCCGCCTGCCCGCCCGAGCGGACCCTGGTCGAGTTCAATCCAGCCTATTTCGACCGCAGCCGGCCGACCGACGTTCAGTTGCTGATCCTGGGCACGCCCGTCCACCGCTACCATGGCGAGGACGACGCCAAGCTGGCCTCGCGCACGCAGATGTGGAAGGCGATCGACCGTGCCGCACTCGCCGCCCGGGTCCGTTAGAACGCGATCTGCAGCCGGCCCGCCAGGCTGTCGCCGTCGTCGACCCCGGCGTACTTGCCAGCCCGATGCGTGACTTCCCAGTGGCTGAGATTGACCATCAGCCGCAGCCAATCCTCCAGCCGCCAGTTGACCCCGACCTCGGCCTCCTGGCCCTTGCCGCCCAGCGGCGCGTCGGTGTTGTCGACGCTCTGGTAGCGCACCGCCACCTCCCAGGCGCCGGGTCCGCCCTTCGAGACCGGCGCGCGCGGCGCAATCTTCACAAAGGTCCCGCCCCGGCTGGAATAGGCCGAGTTCTCGCCGGTGATCATCCAGCCGGCGGTCCAGGCGGTCGCATCGGCGGTCACGTGGTCGGTGCGCGTGTCGATCACCCGCCGGCCGGCCTCGACGAACCCCCAGACCGGACCGCGCGCCGCGCCCAGCTCCACCCCGTACCCGGCCCCGTAGACCGGATCGGCCAAGGCGCCGAGCGGGACCTGGACCTCCTTGTTGAGGTGACCGGCCCAGGCGGTGTTGCGCGAGTGGCTGTCCATCCCGGGCGGGAAGTCCTCGTAGAAGCCCCAGGCCCCCAGGTGCACGACGCCGGCCGCCGACTTCACCGGGTTCCAGTGCGTCCGCGCCAGATAGGTGGTCACGTCCTTGGCGACCCCCAGATTGCCCGGATCGTCGCCCGCCACCTGGGCCGTCACATGCCAGTCGGGGCCGTAGACCTTGGCGATGCCGCCCCAGCCGTAGAACCCCTTCAGCGGAATGACCAACAGCGCCACCGCGTTGCGCTCCAGGAACGGCGTCCCGTCCGAGCTGCTCGATCCGTCCAGCCCGCGCTCGCTCAGGCGGTTGCCCAGCACCAGTTCGACGTCCTTGCCCGCCCAGCGGTCGCGCCAGGCCAGGTAGGTCCCGCGCAGGATCGCCTTGTCGCCGGCGAAATCGCCCTCGGCGGTGTAGAACAGGTGCTCGCCGACCATGCCTTCGACGCCGAACCGCAGCGCCCGGATTTCGTCGCCGACGACGTTGCGGGCGGCGAAGGCCGACCCGTCGGTCGTCGAGGCGTCCAGCAGCAGCCGCCCCTTCGGCCGCAGGCTGAAACCGCCGTCGGCGGTCACGAACTGGCGTCCGTCCCAATGGAAGTCCACGTCCGAGGCGGCGGCCGGCGCAGCGCCGGCGGCGAGCGCCCCCGCGCAGGCCAAGGCTGACAACTTGAAAATAACGACGCCCCCCAGCGGCCTGCCCGACTCTGAGCTGCGCCGCAGCCGGCGTACCTGCTCGTCCATAAGACGCAGCCGATCAAGGTCTCAGCACCGAACCGGCCGATCTAATCGTCGCGGCGCCTAGATCTTCCGCCCGACCTCGGCGATCAGGGCCAGCAGCCAGGCGACCGCGCCGCGCTCGCCCCGCCGCACCACCGCCCCCAGGGTGAACGGCGGCGAGGCGCCGCTCGACTCGATCACCACCACCCGGCCGGCCTGCTCGGCCAGCATGGCCAGCCGCCGCGGCATCAGCGCGGCGACATCAGTCTGGCCCACCATGACCAGGGCCGAATAGGCGTCCGGCACGCTGACCGGGCTGTCGACCTCGCGCAACGCGACCCCGCCCAGCGCGTAGGAGTCGTGCCAGTTGGACAGCCGCTGCAGGCCAAGCCCCCGGCCGCGCGCCGGTTCGCGCGGCTCGGCCCCGGAAATCAGCAACCGCGGCAACTTGGCCAGCACCTCGTCGGAAATGCCGGGCGACAGCGCCGGATGTCCGGCGCGGATCACCCAGACCCCGGTCTCGTCGAACAACGGCGCGTGCTCGAAGCGGTCGTCGACATGGTCGAAGGCGCCGATCACCATGTCCAGCCGGCCGCGGTCGAGGTCCTCGACCACGTTCGAGGTCGGCGACACCAGGTGCAGCTTGGCGCCGGGCGCCTCGGCCAGCAGCCGCCGCACCACCGCCGGCATGATCACCGAACTGGCGTAGGGGCTGGCGGCGACGTGAAACAGCCGATCGGTCGTCGCCGGATCGAACCGGCTCGGCGACACGGCGTCTTCCAGCATCTTCAGGGCCGCGCGGATCGCCGGCGCCATCTCCAGGGCGCGCGGCGTCGCCTGCAGGCCCGACGCCCCGCGCTCGAACAGGTCGTCGCCCAACGAGGCGCGCAACCGCCCCAGGGCATGGCTGACCGCCGACTGGGTCAGACCCAGCCGCTCGCCGGCCCGGGTGGCGCTCTGCTCTTCCAGCAGGGCCTGGAACACCCGCAGCAGGTTCAGATCCAGCGTATTGAAATGCGCATCATTCATTTTCGTAGTGACGAACTATCATTTGGCTCATGGAAAGGGGAGGCATATCTGCCGCGCTCCGGCTTGGGCCTCCCCGCCCCCGCCTCGTCACAAATCGGAACCCTGCGCGGACGGCGATCCACCGGCCGCGCGCAGACGTTGGAGCAGCGCGTGAGCGACGCGGAAGGCTATCAGGCGATCGCCGAGGCCGAACAGGAAGCAGCCAGCCACCGGCCGCCGGAACGCACCCTTGGCCAGAAGCTGCGGCTGCCGCTGATGATCGGCGGCCCGGCCCTCGTGCTGGCCGTGGTCGGCTACTTCGTGCTGACCGGCGGGCGTTACGAGACCACCGACAACGCTTACGTCCAGACCGCCCGCACGGCGATCAGCCCCAGCATCGACGGGCGAGTGATCGAGGTCGGCGTCAAGGAGAACCAGGCCGTTCACAAGGGCGACGTGCTGTTCAAGCTCGACCCGGCCGACTACGAGGTCGCCGTCGCCCGGGCCGAGGCCGCCCTGGCGGCCGCGCGCTTCGACGTCGAGAGCACCCAGGGCGTCTACGCTCAGCGCGGCGCGGATCTCGCCGCCGCCCAGGAGCGGGTCAGCTACACCGAGCGCGAGGCCGTTCGCCAGAAGGGCCTGGCCGCCGCCGGCGTCTCGACCCAGGCCCAGGCCGACCAGGCCGCGCACGAGGCCGAACAGGCCCGCCGCCAGGTCGCGGTGGTCCGCCAGCAGATGGCCTCCGCCCTCGCCGACATCGGCGGCCGCGCCGGCGCCTCGCCCGACCAGCATCCCAAGGTGCTGCAGGCCAAGGCCGAGCTGGAACGCGCCCGCCTCAACCTCTCCTACACCACTGTCCTGGCCCCCGCCGACGGCGTCGTCGCCAAGGTCGAGCAGCTCCAGCCCGGCAACCGCGTGGCCACCGCCCAGACGCTGTTCTGGCTGATCTCCGGCACGCCCTGGATCGAGGCCAACTTCAAGGAAGACCAGCTCGCCCACATGCGGGTCGGCCAGCCGGCGAGCGTCAAGGTCGACGCCTATGACCACGAGCTGAAGGCCCACGTCGTCAGCTTCAGCCCTGGCACCGGCTCCAGCTTCGCGCTGCTGCCGGCCGAGAACGCGACCGGCAACTGGGTCAAGGTCGTCCAGCGCCTGCCCGTGCGCCTGGCGCTCGACGAGGCCGCCCCCAATCTCAGCTCCGGCCTCAGCGCCGTCGCCAAGGTCGACGTCCGCTCGGCGCTCGGGAAATGACCAGCGCCGCCGCCAAGCCCGGCGATGGCGTCAACGTGGCGGCGATCACCATCTCCGTCATGCTGGCGACGGTGATGAACTCGCTGGACACGACGATCGCCAACGTCGCCCTGCCGCACATCCAGGGCAGCGTCTCGGCCTCGACCGACCAGATCACCTGGGTCCTGACCTCCTATATCGTCGCGGCCACGATCATGACGCCGCTGACCGGGTTCCTCTCCGACCGGCTTGGCCGCAAGACGGTGTTCCTGGTCTCCATCGCCGGCTTCACGGTCGCCTCGATGCTGTGCGGCGTCGCCGGCAACCTGGCCGAGATCGTTCTCTTCCGCCTGCTTCAGGGCCTGTTCGGCGCAGCCCTGATTCCGCTCTCCCAGGCGGTGCTGCTCGACATCAACCCGCCTGAGAAGCACGGCCAGGCCATGGCCGTCTGGGGCGCCGGCGCGGTGCTCGGCCCGATCCTCGGCCCGGCGCTCGGCGGCTGGCTGACCGACAATCTCGACTGGCGCTGGGTGTTCTTCATCAACCTGCCGATCGGCGTCCTGGCCTTCGCCGGGGTCTTCCTGTTCCTCTCCGAGAAGAAGGGTTCGGAAAAGCGGCCGTTCGACGCCATCGGCTTCGCCACCCTGGCCCTGGCGATCGGGGCCTTCCAGATGATGCTCGACCGCGGGCCGGGCCAGGACTGGTTCGGCTCGGCCGAGATCTGGACCTATCTGGTCGTGGCGGTGATCGCGATTTGGATGTTCGCCGTGCAGATGGCGACCGCGCCCAAGCCCTTCGTGGCCCGCGCCCTGCTCGCCGACGCCAACTTCGTCACCTGCTGCGTATTCGGCTTCTTCATCGGCATCCTGCTCTACTCGACCCTGGCCCTGCTGCCGCCGATGATGCAGACCCTGCTCGGCTACCCGGTCGCCTTCACCGGCCTGGTCAGCATGCCGCGCGGCGTCGGCTCGTTCATCGCCATGTTCGCGGTGGGCCAGCTCATCGGCCGGGTGAACATCAAGCTGATCCTGATCGCCGGCCTGTCGATCAGCGCCGTCTCGCTCTGGCAGATGACCCACTTCAGCCTCGACATGGACACCCACCTGATCATCGTGTCGGGCTTCCTGTCGGGCGTCGGCACCGGCCTGATCTTCGTGCCGCTGTCGACCATCGCCTTCGCCACCGTGCGGCCCGAGCACCGGGCCGAAGGCGCCGGCCTCTTCACCCTGATCCGCAACATCGGCTCGGCGGCCGGCATCTCGATCATGCAGGCGCGCTTCGTCACCGGCATCGAGGTCCACCACTCGACCCTCGTCGAGCACGCCCGCCCCGACAATCCGCTCTACCACGCCTATGCGCCGCTGGTGTTCCAGACCCAAAGCGCCATCGCCGGGCTCAACGGAATGATCACCCGCCAGTCGGCGATGCTGTCCTACATCGACGATTTCCGGCTGATGCTCGGCATCACCATCCTCTGCGCGCCGCTGATCCTGCTGATGCGCTCCCCCAAGACCAAGACCGAGACGGACCACCATGTCGCTGTCGACTAGATCCCGCCGCCGCGCGCTGCTCGGCGCGAGCCTCTCCATCCTGCTGACGGCCTGCGCCACGGTGGGGCCCGACTTCAGGTCGCCCGACGCCCCGAGCGCCGGCGGCTACGCCATGGCCGGCGACGCGGCGCCGGAGGCCGCCCGGCTCGATCCGGCGACCGCCGCCAGCGGCCCCTGGTGGGGCGCGCTCGGCTCGCCCGAGCTCGACGCCGTGATCCGCCAGGCGATCGCCGGCAGCCCGACCCTGGCCGAGGCCGACGCCACCCTGCGCCAGGCCCGCTCGGCGTTGGCCCAGGCCCGCGGCGAGGCCGGCCCCCAGGCCGACCTCAACGCCGGTGTCCGCCGCGAACGCGCCAATCTCCAGGCGTTCGGCTTCACCGGCTTTGGCGACATGCAGCTGGAGAACCCGACCTTCACGCTCTACTCGGTCGGCGGCGGCGTCGGTTACGACCTCGACCTGTTCGGCGGCGAGCGTCGCCGCATCGAAGGCGCGGCCGCGCGCATGGAGGCGCAGGCCCGGCGCGCCGAGGCGGCCTATCTCACCCTCACCGCCAATGTCGCGCTGCAGGCGGTGACCATCGCCACCCTCCAGGCCCAGATCGACGCCACCGAGCAGATGATCGCCGCCGATCAGGCCAACGTCGAACTGGTCCGCAAGGCCAACGCGCTGGGCGGCTCGACCAGCACCGCCCGCGTCGCGGCCCAGAGCCAGCTGGAACAGGACCGCACCCTGCTGCCGCCCCTGCGCGCCCAACTCGCCGCCGCGCGCCACGCCCTGGCCGTGCTGGTCGGCCACGCGCCCGCCGACTGGACCGCGCCGGACTTCCAGCTCTCGCACCTGACGCTCGCCGCGCCGGTTCCCGTCGCCCTGCCGTCCGAGCTGGTGCGCCGCCGGCCCGACATCCTGGCGGCCGAAGCCGAGCTGCACGCCGCCACCGCCGACATCGGCGTGGCGACCGCCGACCTCTATCCGAAGATCCGACTGACCTCCTCGATCACCCAGGGCTCGCTGAAGGTCGGCGACCTGTTCGGCTACGACGTCAGCGGCTGGGACATCGGCGCCGGCCTGACCGCCCCGTTGTTCAACGGCGGCGCGCTGAAGGCCCGCCGCCAGCAGGCGCGCGAGGCGGCCGGCGCGGCCTCGGCGCGCTACCAGCAGACCGTGCTCACCGCCTTCGCCCAGGTGGCCGACGCCCTCACTGCGCTCTCAGCCGACGAGGACTCGCGCGCCGCGCACCAGCGCAGCCTGTCCCAGGCCGACGAGAACCTGCGCCTGGCCAAGGTCGCCTACGAACGCGGCGGCGGCGCCTTCCTCGAGGTGCTCGACGCCCAACGGCGCGTCAACGAGGGCCGCGCGTCCCTGGCCCGTGCGGAAGGCCAACGGCTGGCCGACGCCGTCCGCCTGTTCGCCGCGACCGGCGCCGACTGGCGCATCGAGGCCGCCGCCGGCGACTAGCCCCGAACACCGATCTTCGAAACCCGATCGACCGTTCCCGCGTTCAGAACAAGCTGAACCGGACGTTTGGGGGGCGCGACCATGGTCGGTAGTCATCCACGCTGCGCCTCGCGGGCCCTCGCCGTTGGCGCCCTCGCAGGCTTGGTGGTGCTGGCTGGGTGCGGCCGCGGCGGCCAGCCGGCCGGCGCGCCGCCGCCGATGGAGGTCGACGCCGTCGTCCTCACGCCGCGCACGGTCGACGAGATCGTCGAGCTTCCCGGCCGGGTCGAGGCTGTGCGCACGGCCGACGTCCGCGCCCGAGTCGACGGCATCGTCGAGCGACGGCTCTACGCCGAGGGCACCGACGTGCGCGAAGGCGCGCCGCTGTTCGCCATCGACCCCCGTGAAAAGCGCGCCAGCGAGGCCAGCGCCCGCGCGGCGCTGCAACGGGCCGAGGCGACCCTCGCCAATGCCCGCAAGGACCTCGCCCGTTACACCCCGCTCGTCCAGCGCAAGGCGATCAGCGCCCAGGAGTTCGATGCCGCCCAGGCCGCCGTCCGCCAGGGCGAGGCCGACGTCGCCTCGGCTGGGGCCGCGCTCGAAAAAGCCAAGCTCGATCTCAGCTACACCACCGTCGCCGCCCCGATCGGCGGCCGGGTCGGCCGCGCCGAGGTGACCGAAGGCGCGCTGGTGTCGGCGTCCCAGGCCACGCTGCTGACCCGGGTCGAGCAGCTGAGCCCGATCTATGTCCGCTTCTCTCTGCCCAACGCCGAGATCCTCGAGCTGCGACGCCGCGCCGCCGCGGCCAAGCTCGCCCTGCCGCAGTTGGACCGGGTCGAGGTCCGGCTGGTGCTTGAGGACGGCAGCACCTACGGCCCGGTCGGGCGCCTCAACTTCCTCGACCAGGCGGTCGACCCGTCGACGGGCGGCCTGCTGCTGCGCGCGGAGTTTCCCAATCCGGAGCGCGAACTGCTACCCGGCCAGTTCGTCCGTGCGCGGCTGGCCGGCGCGCCCAATCCCAACACCCTGACCGTGCCGCAGCGTGCGGTGCAGATGTCGGGCGAGAAGGCCAGCGTCATGGTCGTCGCCGCCGACGGAACCGCCGCGGCCCGACCGGTCGAGCTGGGGGCGATGATCGGCGACCAGTTCGTCGTCGCCTCCGGCCTCAAGCCCGGCGAGCGGGTGATCACCGACGGCCTGCAGAAGATCAAGCCCGGCCAGAAGGTGACGCTGGCCAAGCCCAAGGCCGCGCCCGCCCCGGCCGGAAAGCCTTAGGACCAGGGAGGGCGGGCCATGAACAGCAGCTTCTTCGCCCATCGCCCGGTCTTCGCCTGGGTCATCGCCCTGGGGATCCTGCTGGCCGGCCTGATCGCCCTGCGCTCGCTGCCGATCGAGCAGTACCCGACCGTCGCCCCGCCGTCGCTCACCCTGTCCGTAACCTATCCCGGCGCCGACGCCGCCACCCTCGACCAGAACGTCACCTCGGTGATCGAGAAGGAGATGAACGGCGTTCCCGGCTTTCTCTACATGGAGGCCACCAGCCGCTCGAACGGCACCGCTTCGCTGACCGTCACCTTCAGGTCGGGAACCGACATCAACGTCGCCCAGATGGAGGTCCAGAACCGGCTCAGCCGGGTCGAGCCGCGCCTGCCCGAGGAGGTCCGCCGCCAGGGTGTTCAGGTCAACGCCGCCAATTCCGGCTTCCTCATGCTGGTCGCGCTGACTTCGAAGACCGGCCGCACCAACACTCTCGGACTCGGCGACTTCGCCGCCAACAGCGTCGTCGATGAATTGCGGCGCGTGTCGGGGGTCGGCGACGTCCGGTTGTTCGGGACCCAGTACGCCATGCGCATCTGGCTCGATCCGCAGAAGCTGGCCGGTTACGGCCTCTCGGCCTCGGAAGTGCTCGCCGCCGTCCAGGAACAGAACAGCCAGACCGCCGGCGGCAGCCTCGGCGACCAGCCGACCGCCGGCAAGACCCAGCTCAACGCCACCGTCGTCACCCAGAACCGCTTCACCGATCCTGAGCAGTTCCGCCAGATCATCCTGCGCGCCAATCCCGATGGGTCGACCATCCACCTCGGCGACGTCGCGCGGGTCGAGCTGGGCGCCGACAACTATCTCACCGGGTCGACGCTCAACGGGGCCACCATGGCCGCCATCGGCATCCAGCTGGCCTCGGGCGCCAACGCCCTGGCCACCGCCGAGGGGGTCCGCGCCCGGCTCGACGAGCTGTCGCGCACTTTCCCCGAGGACATCGCCTGGTCGACGCCCTACGACACCACGCCCTTCATCCGCGCCTCGGTCGACGAGGTGGTGAAGACCCTGATCGAGGCGATGGTCCTGGTCTTCATCGTCATGTTCCTGTTCCTGCAGAACTGGCGGGCCACCCTGATCCCGACCATCGTCGTTCCCGTGGCCCTGGCCGGCGCCTGCTTCGGTCTGCTGGTCTTCAACTATTCGATCAACATCCTGTCGCTGTTCGGGATGGTGGTCGCGATCGGCATCCTGGTCGACGACGCCATCGTGGTCGTCGAGAACGTCGAGCGCATCATGGCCGAGGAGGGCCTGTCCCCGCGCGAGGCGACGGTGAAGGCGATGGGCCAGATCACCTCGGCGATTATCGGCATCACCCTGGTGTTGATGACCGTTTTCCTGCCGATGGCGTTCTTTCCGGGCACCTCCGGCGGCATCTATCGGCAGTTCTCGGTCACCCTGGCGGTGTCGATCGGCTTTTCGGCGCTGCTGGCGCTCACCCTGACGCCGGCCCTCTGCGCGACCCTGATCAAGCCGCATCGGGCGCATGGCGCGCCGCGGAACCCCGTCCTCGCCTTCGTCGACCGCCTGCTGGGCGGCTTCAACCGCGGCTTCGCGACGGTCACCCACCGCTACGAGGCCGGGGTCGGCCGGATCCTCAGCGCGCCGCTGCGCTGGCTGGCGGTGTTCGTGATGGCGGTGCTGCTCACCGGCCTGCTCTACATGCGCCTGCCCGGCGGCTTCCTGCCCTCCGAGGACCAGGGCGTGATGCTGGTCACCATCGACGCCCCGCCCGGCGCCACCGCCCAGCGGACCCAGGCGGCGATCGACGAGGCCAGCGCCTTCTTCAAGGCCCAGCCCGAAGTGCGCAACATCGTGATGATCCATGGCTTCAACTTCTTCGGCCAGGGTCAGAACGCCGCCATGGGCTTCATCGCCCTGCATCCGTGGGAGGAGCGGCCCGGCGCCGCCCACAGCGTCGACGCCCTCAGCGCTCGCGCCATGGCCGCGCTCTCCGGGGTCAAGAGCGCCAACATCTTCGCCTTGAACCCGCCGCCGATCCCCGCGCTCGGAACCTCCAGCGGCTTCAGCATGAAGATCCAGAACCGCGGCGGCGCCGACGCCGCGGCCCTGACCGCCGCCCGCGACCAGGTGCTGGCCGAGGCCTCGCGCAACCCGCTGCTGGTCGGCGTCCGCCCCGAGGGCCAGCCCGACGCGCCGCAGCTCTATCTCGACATCGACCGGGTCCGCGCCCGTGCCCTGGGGGTGGCCATCGGCGACATCAACAACACCCTGTCGATCGCGCTGGCCTCGTCCTACGCCAACGACTTCACCCACAGCGGGGCCATCGCCCGGGTGCTGATCCAGTCCTCGGCCGAACAGCGCATGACCCCGGAGAACCTGCTCAACCTCCAGGTCCGCAACTCCGGCGGCCAGATGGTCCCGTTCTCCGCCTTCAGCCGCACCAAATGGACCGCAGGACCGCCCCAGCTCCAGCGCTACAACGGCTATCCCTCCCTCACCATCTCCGGCGCCGCCGCCCCCGGCCAGTCCAGCGGCGCGGCGCTGGCCGAGATGGAGAAGATCGCCGACCGCGTCCTGCCCGCCGGCTTCGGCTACGAGTGGACCGGCATCGCGTTCGAGGAAAAGCAGGCCGGCTCCCAGGTCGCGGCCCTGCTGGCGCTGTCGATGCTGATCGTCTTCCTGGTGCTGGCCGCGCTTTATGAGAGCTGGCCGATCCCGCTCTCGGTGCTGCTGGGCGTGCCGATAGGGGTGATGGGCGCGGTGCTGCTGACCCTGCTGCGCGGTCTGTCGGCCGACATCTACTTCAACGTCGGCCTGATCACGATCATCGGGCTGTCGGCCAAGAACGCCATCCTGATCGTCGAGTTCGCCATCGAGCAGGAAGAGGCCGGCATGGGCGCCCGCCAGGCCATCCTGGAAGCCGCCCGCCTGCGCCTGCGCCCCATCGTCATGACCTCGCTCGCGTTCATCCTCGGCATGGTGCCGCTGTTCACGGCCAGCGGCGCCGGCGCGGCCAGCCGCCAGGCGGTCGGCACCGGGGTGATCGGCGGCATGATCGCCGTCACCCTGCTCGGGGTCTTCCTCACGCCGCTGTTCTACCTCTCGGCCCGCCGCTGGCTGACCCGCGGTCACCTGCACTCGGGCGAGCTCCCGCAGGAGCCGCCCCATGCGTAGCTGGCCGCTGCTGCTTGCCCTGGCGCTCGGCGCCTGCTCCCTGGCCCCGCGTTACGAGCAGCCGGTCCCGCCGGTCGCCGAGACCTTCCCGTCCTACAGCGTGACGCCGGACGGCGCCGTCAAGGCGACCCAGCTCAGCTGGCGCGACTTCTTCAACGACGCGCGCCTGGAAGTCGTCATCGCCAAGGCCCTGGCCAACAACCGCGACCTGGCGGTGTCGGTCGCCCAGGTCGAGCAGGCCCGCGCCCAGTACCGCATCGCCCGCTCGGCCCAGCTGCCCAATGTCGGCCTCGAGGGGACCGGCGCGCGAGCCCGCCAGCCCGGCGACGTCACCGCGACCGGCCTGCCGATCACCGCCGAATCCTACGACCTGGACCTCCACATATCGGCCTTCGAGCTCGACTTCTGGGGGCGGGTCCGCAACCTCTCCGACGCCGCCCGCTACCGCTACCTGGCCAGCGTCGAGGGCCAGCGCGCCTTCCGCCTGTCGCTGATCCGCCAGGTCGCCATCGCCTACATGACCCTGCGCGAGAACGGCGAGCGCATCGCCCTGGCCGAACGCACCCTCGCCTCGCGGCGCGAGGGGCTCGAGATCGCCCGCCTGCGGCTGGAGGCCGGGGTCACCTCGTCGGCCGACTACGACCAGTCGGTGTCCCTGCTGACCGACGCCCAGACCCAGCTGGCCGAGCTGCGGCGGACCGAGGCCGTGGCGATCAACCTGCTCACCGTCCTGGTCGGCGGCCCGGTCGACACCTCCACCCTGCCCCGGGCTCTGCCGCTGGCCGAGCAGCAGATGTTCGACCGCCTCGACGTCGGCCTGCCCTCCGACCTGCTGGTCAACCGCCCCGACATCATGCAGGCCGAGGCCCAGCTGCGCGCGGCCAACGCCGATATCGGCGCGGCCCGCGCCGCCTACTTCCCGCGGATCTCGCTGACCGGGGCGACCGGCTACGCCTCGCGCGAACTCAACGACCTGGTCGGGTCCGACCGCCAGGCCTGGAGTTACGGCGCCGGGATCGTCCTGCCGCTGCTGGACTGGGGCGCGCGCCGCGGCCAGCTCGACGCCGCCCGCGCCCAGCGCGACATCGCCGCGGCCGCCTACCAGCGCACCGTGCAGGGCGCGTTCCAGGACGTCGCCGACGCCCTGGCCGGCCGCCGCTACATCGCCGACCAGATCACCGCCCAGGAACTCGCGGTCGCCGCCCAGGAGCGCCTCGCCGAGACCGCCCGCCTGCGCTACGCCAACGGCATCGCCATCTACCTCGAAGTGCTCGACGCCGAGCGCAACCTGTTCTCGGCCCAGCAGTCGCTGCTGCAGCTGCGCGGGGCCAACCTCCGCAACCAGGTGTCGCTCTACATCGCGCTCGGCGGCGGCCAGACCGACTGAAGCTCCAGAGCAACCCCGACCCAATTGGATCGGAAGTTGCCAACAATTATTTGATTTTAATGTACTTTCTTCGTAGAACCGGTATCCACTTCGGCGGAAGATGCTCTAGAACAGCACCGCGCCGCCGCAGACATTGACCGCCTGGCCGGTGCCCCCCCGGGCCTGGTCGGAGGCCGGGAACCCGGCCATGTCGGCGATCTCGTCCGGGTCCAGCAGCCGCCGCTGGATGCTCTTGGACGCCACCGCCTTCTTGATGAACTCGTCGCGGGTCATCCGGCCCTTGGGCGGCATGTGGTCGGTGATCTGGTCCATCATCGGGGTGTCGGTCGTCCCCGGGCACAGGGCGTTGGCGGTGATCCCGTTCTTGCCCAGGATGCCCAGTTCCAGCGCCAGCGCCTTGGTCAGGCCGATCACCCCGTGCTTGGAGGCCGCGTAGTCGCTGTTCATCGCCGCCGGCAGCTTCCCGGAGATCGACGAGATGGTGATGATCCGGCCGCTGTCGCGGGCCAGCATCCCAGGCAGGAACGCCTTGATGCAGTAGAAGCCGGCGTTGAGGTTCACCTCGATGGTCCTGCGCCACTCCTCGACCGGGGTGTCGGTCAGGAACGCCCGCGCGCCCATCAGCCCGGCGCTGGTGACCAGGATGTCGGCCCTGCCAAACTCGCCTTCGACCGCCTCGGCCAGCGCCGCCACCGCCGCCACGTCGGTGACGTCCACGGTATGGGCCACGCCCCGGCGCCCCAGGGCCTGGACCTCGCCGGCCACGGCCTGCGCCTGCGCCGCGACGTTGGAGACGACGACCACGTCGGCGCCGTCCCGCGCCAGCCGCAGGCTGATCGCCCGCCCGATGCCGGCGTCGCCGCCGGTGACGACGGCGACCTTGCCCGTCAGGCCGCTCACGCGCTCGCTCCCTGCTTCTTGCGCCCGTCCGGCTTGGGGAACAGGTCGTGCGGCTCGATCTCGACCTCGAAGACGTTCAGGAAGTTGCTGACCAGCTGGTAGAAGCCGACCGTCATCACGAAGTCGGCGAACCCGTTGGCGTCGAGGATTTTCAGCCCCTCGGCGCGCTCGGCGGCGTTCAGGGTGTGGCGCTCCACCAGGGCGTCGGTCAGGCGCAGGATGGTCTTCTCGTCGTCGGACAGCACCGACTGGTCCGCACCGATCGCGCAGGCCGCCAGCTGGGCGTCGTTCAGGCCCATCAGCCGCCCGATCTGCTCGTGCTGATGAACTTCATAGGGCGAGTTGTAGAGCCGCCCGACCCGGACGATCGCCAGCTCGCGCCAGGTCGCCGGCCACTTCTTGCTCCACATCGCCGCGTCGGCCAGGGCCGTGAACCCCGGCGCCATGTTCGGCGAGTGCATCAGCATCTTGTAGACGTTGGCCTCGCGCTTGCCGGCCAGGATCTCCTTGAGCTCCGGCGACAGGTTTTCCAGATCGGGATAGTTCATCGCGGCGCCTCCGGCGCGGTTGTCAGGACGATTTTTCCGAAGTTGGACGCTCACTTGAACGTCCGGATCGGATTGGTCCCGTCCCAGCCCTCGGCGACCTTGCGGATGTGCTCGAAGGTGCGGCCCTTCGTGCCGCTGATGTCGGAGATTTCGACTACCGTGCCCGGATGCGCCTGGGTGTCGAAATAGGCGAACCGCCCCTTCTCGCCGCCGATCGCCCCCTCGTGGCCGACCACGTAGCCCAACGACAGCGCCTTGTCGTAGAGGCCCTGATAGTCGTGGGTCCAGTAGGACATGTGCTGCAGGCCCTCTAGGCCCGCATCGATGAACTCCTTGTACATCGAGGGCGCATCGTTGCGCTGCTGGATCAGCTCGATCTGCAGGTCGCCGGAATTGGCGAGCGCGATCGACATCTTCACGTCCGATAGGACGCCCCGGTGCTTGAACCAGTCGGTCTTGACGTCCTCGATGTAGAACCAGGGCCCGACGCCCATGACGTCGATCCAGTGCTTCATGGCCGCCTCGATGTCGCGGACCACGTAGCCGTTCTGGCAGACCTTCCCGAATACCCGGCTCATGCTTCCTCCTGGTTCCTCCGCTGGCGGCGCGGCGACCGCCTCGCCTCTGTGGGCGCTTTCGACGAACGATCGTTCGCCTCATTGGCGTCACCCGTAACGAACGTTCGTTCGCCTCACAAGAGCGATTGTTGAACCGGGCGGTTTCGGCGTACCACCGGGCCATGCAGGAGTTGGACAGGGCTGAAGAAGGCACGACCCGGCGGCGGATCATGGACGCCGCGCTCGAGCTGTTCGCCCAGCACGGCTACGCCGGCGCCTCGATGCGGATGCTGGCCCGGGCGGCCGGCCTGCGCGAGAGCAGCCTCTACAACCACTTCGCCGGCAAGGACGACCTCTACAACGCCCTGATCGCCCAATGGGGCCCGGCCGAGTTCGTCCAGCGCCTGCAGAGCCCCGAATACCGCGCCCTGGCCGACGACCCGCCGGCCTTCTTCCGGCTCTGCGGCCGGCATCTGGTCGATCGCTGGATCGACCCGCGCGAGCATCGCTACATGGCGATGATCAGCAAGGAGGGGCCCGGCGGCCCGGGCCAGCAGCGGTTCAACCAGGCCCTGTACCGCGAGGAGATCCAGCTGCTCGCCGACTACTGCGCCCACTTCGCCCAGGCCCACGGCCTGGTCGCGCCCGACCCGCGCGAAACTGCGCGGATGTTCGCCGCCGGCCTCACCCTGATCCGCCGCGAACACTTCACCACCTCGACCGAGATGCCGCCCCGACCCCAGGTCGACGCCGCCGTCGCGCGTTTCATCGACAATTTCATCGGCACGGTCCTGCGCTGAGGCGCCAGGGCTCCGCCGCCCGCTCCCTGCGGTGCACGCCCGATGGCGCGAACGCTCCGAAGATAGTATCGATAACGATGTTATCTCGGAGCATGACAAAATGAATGCAAACAAGGCTCTGTGGGAAAAGGGCGACTTCACGCGCCTGGCCTCCACCATGCGTGAAAGCGGCGACGAAGTGGTCGCCGGCCTGGACGTCGGCGCGGGGATGGACGTCCTCGACCTCGGCTGCGGCGACGGCACCACCGCCCTGCCCTCGGCGCAGCGAGGCGCCAACGTGCTCGGCGTCGATATCGCCTCCAACCTGGTGGCCGCGGGCCGCGAACGGGCCAAGGCCGCGGGCCTGTCGAACCTGCGCTTCGAGGAGGGCGACGCCTCCAATCTCGAAGGCCTCGCAGACGACAGCTTCGACCTAGTGGTCAGCATGTTCGGGGCCATGTTCGCCCCGCGCCCGTTCGATGTCGCGCGCGAGATGGTGCGCGTCACCCGACCGGGCGGGCGCATCGTGATGGGCAACTGGATTCCGGGCGACCCGACCCTGATCGCCAAGATCCTGCAGACCAGCGCGGCCTATACGCCGCCGCCGCCCGAGGGCTTCGTCAGCCCGGTCACCTGGGGTCTGGAGGACAATGTCCGCGAACGTTTCGGCCAGGCCGGCGTCCCGACCGACCGCATCAGCTGCGAGCGGGCGACCTACACCTTCCGCCACCCCGGCTCGCCCGACAGTTTCCTGGCGGTGTTCCGCGACTACTACGGGCCGACGATGAACGCCTTCGCCGCCGCCAGGGAGGACGGCCGCGAGGCCCAGCTGCAGTCCGAGCTCTCGGCGCTGTTCGAAAGCCAGAACCGCGGCGACGCCGGACGGACGGAGATCCCGGCCACCTTCCTCAAGGTGACCGTCGCGGTCTGAGAACCATCCCCTTCCATCGCGCTCGGCTCCAGTCTGCTAGGCGGTCTGGAGCCGGCGGGCGCTGCGCTCGAGCACCTCCTCGGCCTGGCGCATGATGTTGCGCACCAGGTCGGCCGTGGTGGGGATGTCGTGGATCAGGCCCTGGCTTTGGCCGACCGTCCAGATGCCGTCGTCGGTGTCGCCCTTGCCCATGACGTTCGTCCGGCCGCGGACGCCGGCGACCAGGTGGCGCACGTCCTCGATGGTCTTGGTCGGGTCCTGCTGGATGCGCACGACCTCCTCGGACACCGCGTTGCGCGCCACCCGGCTGGTGTTGCGCAGGGTGCGGTTAGTCAGCAGCGTGTCGCGCTCGGTGTTCTCGACGATCTTCTTCTTCACGTTCTCATGGATGGCGCATTCCTGCGTGGCCATGAAGCGGGTGCCCATGTTGACGCCCTCGGCGCCCAGCGCCAGCGCCGCGGCCAGGCTGCGGCCGTCGGCCATGCCGCCCGAGGCGATGACCGGAATGTCGACCGCGTCGACCGTCGCCGGCAGCAGCACCACCAGGCCGACGTCGTCTTCGCCCGGGTGCCCGGCGCACTCGAAGCCGTCGATCGAGATGACGTCCACGCCGTGCTTGGCGGCGGTCACCGAGTGGCGAACCGAGGTGCACTTGTGGATCACCTTGACCCCCGCCTCTTTGAAGGCCGGCAGGTGTTCGGTCGGATTGCGGCCGGCGGTCTCGACGATCTTGATCCCGGACTCGATGATCGCGTGCCGGTACTCATCGTAGGGGATCGGGTTGAGCGAGGGCAGCAGGGTCAGGTTCACGCCGAACGGCTTGTCGGTCAGCTCGCGGCAGCGCTTGATCTCTTCCCACAGCGCCTCGGCGGTGGGCGAATGGTGCGCGGTGATGAAGCCCAGGGCCCCGGCGTTGGCCACCGCGGCGACCAGCGGCGCATAGCCCACCCCGGTCATGCCCCCCATGATAAGCGGCGTTTCGACACCGAACATCTCGGTAATGCGGGTCTTGATCATGGCGTTCCTCCCTGTTCGCCTTCTTTGTTGCCTCCAGCCCTAGAGGAAGCAGGACGCGGGGCCAAGGCGGCAAACACGCGCCTGAGCGTCCCCCCAGCGGCGGTCAGGTCGATCGGCTGTCGGTCAGGCGCCCGCGGTAGGCCTCGCGCAGCACCTTCTTGTCGATCTTGCCGGTGGCGGTCAGCGGGACCTTGGCGAACACTACGTCGTCCGGCATCCACCACTTGGCGATCCGCGGCGCGAGGTAGTCCCGCATCTGCTCGGCCGTGACGTCGGCGCCGTCATGGGCCTCGACGATCAGGACCGGGCGCTCCTCCCATTTGGGATGCGGCGCGCCGACGACCGCGGCGATCTTCACGCCCGGACAGCCGACCGCGACGTTCTCAAGGTCGATCGAACTGATCCACTCGCCGCCCGACTTGATGACGTCCTTGGTCCGGTCGGTGATCCGCATGAAGCCGTTGGCGTCGATCGTCGCGACGTCGCCGGTGTCGAACCAGCCGTCCGGTCCGGCCGCGTCCTGTTCCTGGCGGAAGTAGCGCTGAACCACCCACGGCCCGCGCACCTGCAAGGCGCCGGGCGTCTCGCCGTCCCAGGCCAGCGCCTGGCCGTCGTCACCCACGATCCGCAGCTCGACCCCGAACTGCAGCCGCCCCTGGCGCGACCAGATCGCTTCCTGCATCTCCGCCTCGCCCAGGGCGGCCAGCGCCGGCGTCGGCGAGGAGATGACGCCCATCGGCGCGGTCTCGGTCATGCCCCAGATCTGCAGGGTGTCGACGCCGTAGCGGGTCTTCAGCGCCTCGGCCATGGCGCGCGGCACCGCCGACCCGCCGATCATCACCCGCTTCAGGACGCCGGGCGTCTCGCCGGTCTGCTCCAGGTGCGCCAGGTACATGGTCCAGATGGTCGGCACGCCGCCGGTGAAGGTCACGCCCTCCTGGGCGATCAGCTCCTGCAGGCTGGCGCCGTCCATCTTGTCGGCCGGCAGCACCAGCTTGGCGCCGCACATCGGGGCCACGAACGGCAGGCCCCAGGCGGTGGCGTGATAGAGCGACGAACAGGGCATCACCACGTCGAAGGCGGTGAAGCCGAACGCCGCGTTCAGCGCCGCGCCCATCGCGTGCAGCACCACTGCGCGGTGGGAATAAAGCACGCCCTTCGGGTCGCCCGTCGTGCCCGAGGTGTAGCAGAGGAAGGCCCCGGCGTTCTCGTCGAAGGCGGGCCAGTCGAATCCGTCGCTCTCGGCGGCGATCAGATCTTCATAGCAAAGCGCGCCGACCATCGGCTGCGCGGTCAGGCTGACCAGCGTCCGCACCGTCGCCAGTTGCGGCGCCAGGCGCTCCACCACCGGCGCCAGGTTGCGCTCGAACAGCAGCACCCCGCTCTCGGCGTGATTGACGGTGTAGGCGATCTGCTCGTCGAACAGCCGCGGGTTGGCGGTGTGCAGGATCGCGCCGATGCCGGTGACCGCGTAGAACAGCTCCAGATGCCGGTGGGTGTTCCAGGCCAGCGAGGTCACCCGGTCGCCGGGCTTCACGCCCAGCCGCAGCAGGGCCTTGGCCGCCCGCTCCACCCGCTTGGCGAAGCCGGCGTAGTCATAGCGCCAGATCGGCTCCTCGATCTGCCGCGAGACGATCTCGCGGCCGGCATGCGCCTGCTGCGCATAGCGAAGGATGCTGGCGATCTGCAGTTGCGCCGGCTGCATCAGACCCGGGACCATCGGCGATTCCTCCACTGGCGCGCCGGCTGCTTTGGCCGCGCGCATTATTCGTCACACACGATCAATTCTAGTTATAGGTCGCCCGGACAGCCCCCTCCAGCAGCGCCTTGCGCGCGTCGACGGACCGCTTCGCCACATGCGGCGGGCGCGCCAGGGCCTGGCGCCCTTGGAGCCACGGAGTTTGCCCGTTCAGGGACTTCAGGAGGTTGCGGCTCAGCCGCAACCTCCCAAGTTCGCCCGCTACAGGCCCAGCACCATCTTGGCCATGATGTTGTGCTGGATTTCGTTCGACCCCGCATAGATCGAGGTCTTGCGGTAGTTGAAGTAGGTCGGGGCGAGCGTCGCCGCATAGTCCGGCCCGGCCCGCGGCTCGTTGCGCTCGCCGCGAATCTCGGCCCAGGTGTCGCGCACGAACGGCTGGGCGTAGATGCCCGCCGCCTCCAGGGCCAGCTCGGTCACCGCCTGCTGGGCCTGGCTGCCCTCGAGCTTCAGCATGGAGGACGCCGCCCCCATCGCCTCGCCCGAGGTCCGCGCCGAGAACATCCGCAGCTCGGTGGCGTTGAGCACGTCGACCTTGATCTGCATCTCGCTGAGCTTCTTGCGGAAGTCAGGGTCGTCGATCATCCGGCCGCCGCCGTCCGAGGGCTCCAGGCTGGCGATCTTGCGGACCTTCTGCAGCTGGTTGGTCAGCCCCGCGGCGTACGGATTGCCGCGTTCGAACTGCAGCAGGTACTTGGCGTAGGTCCAGCCCTGGCCTTCCTCGCCGATACGATTTGCCACCGGAACCCGGACGTTCTCGAAGAACACCTGGTTGATCTCCTGGTCGCCCTCGGGCGGACCGTCCAGGGTCGGCAGCGGCACGATGGTGATGCCGGGGGTGTTCATCTCCAACAGCAGGAACGAGATGCCCTTCTGCCGGATATCCTCGTTCGAGGTCCGCACCAGGCAGAACATCCAGTCGGCCCACTGGGCGTAAGTTGTCCAAATTTTTGAACCGTTTAGGACGTAATGATCACCGTCCCTCTCAGCTTTCATGGACAGCGAGGCGAGGTCCGACCCCGAGCCCGGCTCGGAGTAGCCCTGGCACCACCAGACGTCGGTCGACAGGATCTTCGGCAGGTGCTGGGCCTTCTGCTCGGGGGTCCCGAACGCCATCACCACCGGGGCGCACATCTTCAGCCCCATGTTCGAGGTCGAGGGCGCGCCGGCCAGGGCCATCTCCATGTCGAAGATGTACTTCTGGGCGTGGCTCCAGCCCGTGCCGCCGTATTCCTTGGGCCAATCCGGGGCGATCCAGCCCTTGTCGTTCAGCCGCTTCAGCCAGCGCACCTGGCCGGCCTTGTCGATGTGCGCATTCTTCGACTGCGCCGAATGGGCGCGCATGTCGTCGTCGAAGGCCTCGGCGATGAAGGCCCGGACCTCGTCACGAAACGCGAGGTCTTCCTTCGAGAATTCGAGATCCATGGTCCCTACCCCACAGCGTCGAGATATTCGATCTCGGGACGGCCGCCCATGCAGGGGCCCATCTTGGCGCCGGCGGCCTTGAAGTAGTCGGTGCCGCCGTGAGCCTTCAGGGCGTCCTCGTCCTTGTAGAGCTCCAGCACCTTGTAGACGGTCGGGTCGGTGCGGCTCTTGGTCAGTTGATAGGCGATGTTGCCCGGCTCGTTGGCCCGGACCTGCTTGGCGAGATCGGTGAAGATCGCCTCGAATTCCGCCTGCTTGCCGTCCTGGACCTTGAGGGTCGCCACCACGCCGATCATGCCGTTTCTCCCAACGATTGTTTGAACTCGAACCTAGAGGCGGCGCGGCGCTCGGGCAAGCGGCCGATAGGCCGTTTCAACGGCAGGTTCTCGTCGCAGGCTCGCAGGAACCTGACGGCGCCCACAACGCCTGATGGCGTCAGCCGCAGCTTTTCGCTACGTCTTGTCGACACGCAGCGGGGGCTCGCATGAACATCTACGCGGCAGGGATCGCATTCGCCCTCCTGGCCGGCGGGCCGGCGCTCGCACAGGGCCTGCGCATCCTTCCGGTCGAGCAGCCGACGTCGAACCCATGGTGGCTCTGCGACGGGAAGCCTCCGCCCCGCTACTATCCGCCCGTGGCGATGCGCCTCCGGGTCGAGGGCTCAGCCCTGGCGCAGTGCCGGCTCGACGAGAAGCACCGCCCCACCGCCTGCACCTGGCAGGAGGAAGACAAGCCGGGGTTCGTCTTCGGCGCGACGGCGGCCAAGCTCGCCTGCATTATGAAGTTGAAGGCTCCGCCGGACACCCCGGCGCCGCCCGGCACGGTCGCCCTGATCCCGATCCGTTTCAAGCTGCCGCCAAACTAGCGCGGCGAACGGCGCATGGACGGCAATGTTCCGCCACGGGTGCGCGTACTCTCCGAAGCGGACGTCTCTTAGCCCAGCGGCTTCTCCAGCAAGAGCGTCGTCAGGCCGCTTTCCCACTCGAGGTCCGGATAGGAGTCGATCTCGCGATAGCCGAGCGCGGCGTAGAAAGCGCGCGAGCGGGTGTTGAAGGTGTCGGTCTCCAGCCGCGCCGAGACCTCGCCCGCTACGGCCATCGCCTGTTCGGCGTGCGCCAGCAACGCCCGCCCCACGCCGCGGCCCTGGGCCGGGCCGATCACGTGCAACGCATGGACGAAGTCGCCGTCCCAGTGAACCATGCCGACGACCTGCTCGCCCTCGAGCGCCAGCACGAAGGCCTCGGCCATCGCCTCCACATAGGCCCGGGCCGGCTGCTCGCGGCGGCGTTTGGCCAGGATTTCGGGCCGCAGTTGCGGGCCCCAGGTGCTCTCGAAGGTGTCGTCCAGCACTGCGATCACCCCGGCTTCGTCGCCGGGGCGGAAGGGCCTCAGAATGTACATGGAGTCAGGCCCTAGCGGCCCTGGCGCTCGTTCCAGCCGTAGGCCACCCAGTGATGGCCGCCCAGGTGGCGCGCTTCGATGACGCCGTCGTCGCGACGGGTGGCGCGGGCCTTCTTGGCGCGCAGGGCGAGCCCCGCCAGCGCCAGCAGCGCCGAGGCCATGACCGCGATCACCACCACCGTGGCCGCAAAGAAGACGGCGAGCACCGCCCCGACCGCGATGGCGGCGGCGGTGGCCAGAGCCCCTCCGACCGCGGCGAGACCGCGAAGGGTGGACCCGTGCTTCCTGGCGAATTCGCGAACCATGAGCATCCTCAAGGGCGCCGCTTGTTACGGCTAAACGGATAATTCGGTCGGACGATCCCCGACGTCAACGAGAACCGGAAAGAACACGACAAAGTGGCCGCATCATGCCGCCCCTTCGAGCGCCATCGCCCGGCGTTCGCGCATGATGTCGTCAAACGCCGCGTTGATCGCCGCCGACTTGGCTTCGGCGACCTCGATGAATTCGCTGGGCAGGCCGCGGGCGCGGGCGCGGTCTGGGTGCGCCTCGGACAGGGCCGCCTTCCAGACCGCCCGGACCTCGGCGTCGGAGGCGTCGTGCGCGACCTCGAGCACGCCGTAGGGGTCGTCGGCGCCGATCCCCAGGTGCACGGCCTTCAGCCGGCGGAACACCAGCGGCGAGAAGCCGAACAGATCCGAGACCTGCTCCAGGTAGTCGAGCTCGTCCTGGGTCACCACGCCGTCGGCCGCTGCGATGTGGAACAGCCCGTCGAGCACGTCCTCCAGCAGGGTCGGGCACCCGGCGTAGCGCTTGGCCAGCCGCCGCGCATAGCTCTCGAAGCCACGGGTCGTCTGGCGGGCCAGGTCGTACAGGCGGTGGATGTTGCGCTCGGAGGCGGCGTCCGGCTGGAACACCTGCGAAAAGGCGTCGAATTCGCCGATGCTGGCCCGCCCGTCGGCCTTGGCCAGCTTCGCGCCCAGCGCGGTGACGGCGGTGGAAAAGGCGGGATCCTCGCCCGGCCGGGTGGCCGGACAATCGGCGCAGTCGCCCGCGTCGGGCTTCTTGACTGCGAGCCCAGCAATGTTGCGCCAGAAGCTCATGGGAGTATCCAAGCTGTAAGGCCCGGCGTCGGTCCTGACAATGCAGATCGCCCCCGCGAAAGGTTACAGTTTGGACAGGCTCTGGAGCTTCTGGATCGATCGCGGCGGCACCTTCACCGACGTGATCGCCCGCGCGGACGACGGCCAGGAAGTCTCCCTCAAGCTGCTCTCTGCCTCCCCCGCCTATGCCGACGCCGCGGTCGAGGCCATGCGCCGCGTGCTGGGCGCCGCGCCCGGCGATCCCTTCCCCGCCGCGCGGGTCCAGGCGATCAAGATGGGCACCACGGTCGCCACCAACGCCCTGCTGGAGCGGGCCGGGGCCAAGACCCTGCTGGTGGTCACCGCGGGCTTCGCCGACGCCCTGGTGATCGGAGACCAGGCGCGCCCCGACCTGTTCGCCCTCAACATCGAGCGGCCGGCCCCGCTCTATAGCGGCGTGGTCGAGGCCGCCGAGCGGCTGGCCGCCGACGGCGCGGTGGTCCGCACGCTCGACGAGGCGGCGCTGATGGCCGCGCTGCGCCAGGCGCGGGCCGAAGGCTTCACCTCGGCGGCGATCGCCTTCATGCACGCCGACCTCAACCCCGCCCACGAGGCCCGCGCCGGCGAACTGGCGCGGGCGGCCGGGTTTCCGTTCGTCGCCCTCAGCCACGAGGTATCGCCCCTGCCCCGGTTCGTGCCGCGGGCCGAGACCACCGTCGCCGACGCCTATCTGACCCCGATCCTGCAGGCCTATGTCGAGCGCGTGGCCGCCGCGGTCGAGGGCGCGCCGCTCTATTTCATGACCTCGGCCGGCGGCCTGGTGCATGCCCAGACGTTCCGCGGCCGCGACGCCGTGGTCTCCGGCCCGGCCGGCGGCGTCGTCGGGGTCGCGCGCACGGCGCAGGTCGCCGGCGCCGAGCAGGCGCTGGGCTTCGACATGGGCGGCACCTCGACCGACGTCTGCCGCTACGCCGGCCTGCTGGAGCGCCGCGACAGCGCCAAGGTCGCCGGGGTCAAGCTGCGCAGCCCGATGCTCGACGTCGAGACCGTCGCGGCCGGCGGCGGCTCGATCCTGGCCTTCGACGGCCTGCGCGCCCGGGTCGGGCCGCAGAGCGCCGGCGCCGACCCCGGCCCTGCCGCCTACGGGCGCGGCGGCCCGGCGACCGTCACCGACGCCAACCTGGTGCTGGGCCGGCTCGATCCACGCTTCTTTCCGGCGATCTTCGGGCCGAACGGCGAGGCCCCGCTGGACGTCGCCGCCGCCCGCGCGGCCCTGCAGACCCTAGCCGACGCCATGGGCGCGGGCAGCCTCGAAGCCGCCGCCGAGGGCTTCGTCGCCATCGCCGTCGAGCAGATGGCGCGGGCCACCGACCGCATCTCCACCGAGCGCGGCTTCGACCCCCGCGACCATGTGCTGACCGCGTTCGGCGGCGCGGCCGGCCAGGTGGCCTGCGAGGTCGCCGAGGCCCTCGGCCCGTCCCAGGTGATCTGCCCGCGCTACGGCAGCGTGCTCTCGGCCTGGGGCATCGGCCAGGCGCAACTCGCCAGCCTGCGCCAGGTCGGCCTCGGCGCGCGGCTCGACGCCGCCGGCCTGGAACGGGCCCAAGCGGCGGCCGATCAGGCCGAGGCCGCCGCCCGCGCCGCCCTCGCCGAGCAGGGCGCGGAGGCCGGCGAGGTCCGCCGCGTACTGCGTCTGCGCTACGAAGGCGCCGACGCCGAACTGCCGGTCGCGCTCGGTGGGCTGGCGCAGGTCCGCGACGGCTTCGAGGCGGCGCACAAGCGCCTGTTCGGCTTCGTCGAAGCCAGCCTCCCGATCGTCATCGCCTCGGTCGAGGCCGAAGCGGTGAGCGGGGCTCACGCTCCCTCTCCCCATTCATGGGGAGAGGGTGGGGTGAGGGGCGCGTCGCAGAGCGACGCAACGCAACCTTTCCCCCTCGACGGCGCGGCCGAGAGGCCCCCCTCACCCTACCCTCTCCCCCCGGGAGACGGGGGGAGAGGGAGTATGACCTCCATGTTCTTCCACGGCGCCTGGCATGACGCGCCGGTGATCGCCGCCGACGCCCTGATCGCCGCCGTCGAGGGCCCGGCGTTGATCGTCCGGCCCGACACCCAGATCGCGCTAGCCCCCAGCTGGACCGCAACGCCCGGCCCCGACGGCATGATCCGCCTGGACCAGGCCGGCCGCCGCAAGGCCGCCGCCCTGGCGCTCGACACGCCCGATCCGGTCACCCTCGAACTTTTCAACAAGCGGTTCATGGGCGTGGCCGAGGCGATGGGCGCGGCCCTGGAGCGCACCGCCCATTCGGTGAACATCAAGGAGCGCCTCGACTTCTCCTGCGCCCTCTTCGACACAGAGGGCGGCCTGGTCGCCAACGCCCCGCACATGCCCGTGCATCTCGGCTCGATGGGCGCCAGCGTGCGCGCCGTCCGCGACCGCCATCCGCAGCTCAACCCCGGCGAAGCCTTCGCGCTGAACAATCCCTATGCCGGCGGCACCCACCTGCCCGACATCACCGTGGTCATGCCGGTGTTCGTGGAAGCGGCCGCCCGCCCCGCCTTCTACGTCGCCGCCCGGGGCCACCACGCCGATGTCGGCGGCATCCAGCCCGGCTCGATGCCGCCCTTCTCCCACACGCTGGAGGAAGAGGGCGTGCTGCTCGACGCCCTGCCGATCATGACCGGCGGCGTCTTCCTGGAGGACGCCGTGCGCGCGGCCCTGGCCGCCGGGCCCTATCCGTCCCGCGCGCCGGACCGCAACATCGCCGACCTTAAGGCCCAGATCGCCGCCTGCCAGGCCGGCGCCGCGGCGGTCAGCGGCATGATCGAGACCTTTGGGGGCGACGCCGTCGCGGCCTATATGGGCTTCGTCCAGGCCAACGCCGCCGCCTCGGTCCGCCGCGCAGTCGGCAAGCTCAAGGACGGCGCGGCCCGCGTGCCGATGGACGGCGGCGGCGAGATCGTCGTGCGCACCATCGTCGATGCGGCGGCCGGCGAGGCGGTGCTGGACTTCCGCGAGTCCGCCGCCCAGCTCGGCTCGAACTTCAACGCCCCCTCGGCCATCGTCGACGCCGCCGCGCTCTACGTGTTCCGCAGCCTGGTCGACGACGACATCCCGCTCAACGCCGGCTGCCTGGAGCCGCTGAAGATCCTGACCCGCGAGGGCTCGATGCTGGCCCCGCGCTATCCGGCCGCGGTGGTCGCCGGCAATGTCGAGACCAGCCAGCACGTCGTCGACGCGCTCTATGCGGCGCTGGGCGTGATGGCCAACGCCCAGGGCTCGATGAACAACTTCACCTTCGGGGACGAGACCCGGCAGTACTACGAGACCATCTGCGGCGGGGCCGGGGCCACCGCCGACCGGGCCGGGACCAGCGCCGTCCACACCCACATGACCAACTCGCGGCTCACCGACCCGGAGATCCTCGAGCGCCGCTTCCCGGTGCGGGTCGAGGACTTTTCGATTCGTCGCGGCTCGGCCGGCGCCGGCGCCCTGCCCGGCGGCGACGGCGCGCGGCGGCGCATCCGCTTCCTCGCCCCCATGGAGGCCGCCCTGCTCTCCACCCGCCGCGCCCATGCGCCGCAAGGGATCGGCGGCGGCGGGGCCGCCCTGTCCGGCGCTCAGCGTTTGATCGGCGCCGACGGCGCGGTAAAGGAACTGCCGGGCTGTTTTTCGCTTACAGTCGAGCCCGACGACGTCATCGAGATCGAAACCCCCGGGGGCGGGGGTTTCGGGGCCGCCGCCTGATCCAGTCTTCAACGAGGTTCCATGCCAGCGCTACTCATCGCTCTCGCCCTTCTGGCCGTCGACCAGGCCGCCGAGCCGGCCGCCGCCACGCCCGCGACGCCGGCCGGCGTCGAGGAGCTGCCCTGGCCGGTCGGCGCGCCGCAAGACGACTACGGGCTGGTCTCGTGGTGCCACGGGGCGCTGAGCGGCTACCTCGATCTGCACGACCAGGTGATGCCCGAGGTCACCCGCATCGAGAGCACCTACCGGCCGCCGAACCGCCCGCTGGCCGAGGACCTCAAGGTCTACGCCGACATGCAGAAGCAGAGCCGCAAGGACCTGAAGGCGTTCGAGCGCGCCATCGAAGCGGCCGAGAAGGCCAGCATCCGGCCGCTCGGACCGATCGGCGCGGCGGCGATCAAGAAGGGCCAAGCGGTCTGGGCCGGCGCCCCGAACCTGACCAAGGCCCGCCTCGCCCAGGAGTGGATGAGCTGGTCGCTGCCCGTGCGCTGCGGCCCGACCGCCGAACGCCTGGAGAAGAACGCCAAGCTGCTCGGCGCCGCCTTCGACCCGACCGCCGGCCTGGAAGCCGCCGCCGCCCCAGACGCCCCGCCGCCCGCCGAGGCCCCGACGAGCTAGCTCCACAACCGTCATCCCGGTTTCGGCGCAGCCGAAGACCGAGCCTCCGCAAACCGGAATGACACCGGGGTTCAGGGCGCTTCCCCCGCTCCTAGGACAAAGTAGCGCCGCATACCCGCTCGATAGTCCGGTCGCAGACCGTTATGGTTTACGCCTGGGTCCCGACGGGGGGCGCCTCAGCAGAGAGATCGGCTTGCCGACAGTCGCCTTTGTCAATCCGAAGGGGGGCGCGGGGAAGACCACCGCGGCGCTGCTGCTTGCCCTTGGCCTCGTCGAGCGCGGGCAACGCGTGGCGATGATCGATTCCGATCCCAACAAGCCGCTGGTGCATTGGGCCTCGCTGCCCGGCCGGCCCGACAAGGTCAGCATCCACCCCGCCCCGACCATGGAAGATATGCGCGACGCCCTGCGCGAGGCCCAGCGCAAGCAGCCCGACTGGCTGATCCTCGACACCGAGGGTTCGATCCGCGGGGCGATGGCCTTCACGACCATGCGCCTCGACCTCGTGGTCACCCCTCTGGCCGCTTCGCAGCTCGAGGCGATCCAGGCGATCAAGGCCGCCGAGATGGTCACCCAGTTCGGCCGGCGGGCTGGACGGCCTCTGCCCCACCGCTGCCTGCTGACCCGCGTGCCGGCCGCCCTGCGTCCGCGCTCGCTGAAGGACGTCGTGGCCCAGCTGCGCACCAGCGAGATCGAGATTCTGCCAATCCCGCTGATCGAGAAGGAAGCCTTCCGCACCCTGTTCGCGGTGGGCGGCGGCTTCGACCGGTTGGAGGCCTCGGGCGTCAGCGGGGTGCCCGCGGCCCGGGCCAACGCTGAGGCCTACCTCACCTCGATCCTCGACCTGCTCAAAACGCCTACCACCCCCTCAAACTGACGCGCCGCCGCGCCCCACACCGTTTGACGAAAATCAAACAAACGGCGTTTCCATTAAGCCGCGACCTCACATACCGATGACTCGAATTCGAATCCGCGCCACCTGTGGCTCGGAAGCGACATTTCTGAGCAGCGCGGCAAAATTGACGGCAATTTCAAAATTCGCGACTGATTTTTATGGAAAAATTGCCGTCAAATTCGAACGGCCGGTACGATTTTGCGTTTACACCGAAAATTCGAACGCCACTTTTAGAATAACGCCATTCTATTACGTCGCAAAAGCGGCGTTATTCTTTCCGTGACGGAAAAGAGACTTGCACTTCCGAGCCTTGGCCGCTTTCTCCTGCGCCACGTTAAGACGTCAATTTGACGTATAACGCCGTTATATTAGGGGAAACGTATGTTGCATTCTAGGTACCTCGCAGGAGCCTCCTCCCTGGCGCTCCTGGCGGTCCTTGGGCTCGCCGGCCCTGCCAGCGCGCAAGACGACACCACCGCGGTCGAGGAAGTCGTGGTCACCGGCTCGTTCATCGCCGGCTCGCCCGAAAACGCGGCTCTGCCGGTCAACGTGATCGGTCAGGATGAAATGCAGAAGCAGGGCTCGCCGACCACGGTCGACCTGCTGAAGTCGATCCCGGCGGTGTCCGGCGTCCTCGGCGAAGCCAACCAGTACGCCGCCGCCCAATCGACCGGCGTGGGCAACGTCAACCTGCGCGGCCTCGGCGCCGAGCGCACGCTGGTGCTGATGAACGGCCGCCGCATGTCGATCTCGCCGGGCGCGATCTACGTCGACACCAACATGATCCCGACGGCCGCCATCGGCCGCGTGGAAGTGCTGAAGGACGGCGCGGCCGCGACCTACGGCTCCGATGCCGTCGCCGGCGTGGTGAACTTCATCACCCGCAAGAACCTCAACGGCCTCGAAGTCTCGGGCAACTACTCGTACATCGACGGAACCGATGGCGACTACACCCTGAGCGCCGCCTACGGCTGGCAAGGCGAGAACGCCGACATCCTGCTGACCGCCGGTTACCGCAAGCGCACCCCGCTGCCGGTCACCGAGCGTGACTTCGCGATGCGTTCGCTCGCCGAAAACCCGCAAGGCGGCTGGTCGAGCTTCGGCAACCCCGGCACCTACCTGACCAGCAGCAACGGCGGCGTCACCTATACCAGCGCGCTGCAAGATCCGGGCTGCGCGACCATCACCGGTCCCGGCTGCCAATTCCAGTTCATCGGCTTCAACAACCTGATTGAGGAAGAAGAGCACTGGCAGCTGTACGGCGAGATCAACTTCGACCTCACCGAGAAGACCAAGTTCCACGCCGAAGTGCTGTATGCGGCGCACGACGTGCCCCAGGAACACTCCTCGCCGTCGTACCCGCCGAACAACTTCCCGACCTCGGCGCTGACCGGGAAGGTTCAGGGCAACGGCTTCTTCATCCCGGTGAGCAACCCCGGCCTGCAGGCCATGCTCGGCCAGATGACCCCGGCCCAGGCGGCGGCGGCGGCCAACGGCCTCTTCACCTCGATCGCCTGGCGTCCGATCGGCGTCGGCGGCAACGATCTGTTCGGCGGCGGCGCCAAGCACGATCGCCGTTACTTCGAGACCTACCGCCTGTCGGCCGGCCTGAACGGCGAGTTCGACTTCGCCGGCGGCATCGGCTGGGACGCGGCCGTCACCTACATGGACTCCAACTCCGACGTGGCGACGTCCGACATCCTGGTCGGCAAGCTGCAGCGCGCGATGATGGGCTTCGGCGGCGCCAACTGCCAAGGCACGACCGCGGGCGCGAACGGCTGCCTGTGGTTCAACCCGTTCTCGACCGGCGTTGAATCCAACGTCATCGACGGCCGCACCAACCCGGGCTACGTCGCCTCCACGGCCAACAGCCGCGAAGTGCTCGACTACATCTTCGGCGAGTACGGCTACAAGCAGCGCTCGCGCATGTTCACCGCCGACCTGGTGTTCAACGGCGAAGTGGGCAGCGTCGACTTCGGCGCCGGTCCGCTGGCCTGGGCCGCCGGCGCTCAGTACCGCTGGAGCGGCGTGGAGCGTCAGAACAACGACGACACCAACATCGCCGTCAGCCCCTGCGCCGACTCGTCGGTGAACCCGGGTGCGACCTGCGTGGCTCAGAACGGTCCGTTCAGCTTCTTCGGCGCCCTGGCCGACTACGACCTCGACTACTCGGTCGGCGCGGCCTTCGTCGAAGCCCAGATGCCGTTCACCGACAGCCTGACCGGTACGTTGGCGATCCGCTACGAGGACTACGGCGGCAACATCGGCGCGACCACCAACCCGAAGGTCGCTCTGAAGTGGCAGGCCACGGACTGGCTGGCGTTCCGCGTCTCGGCCGGCTCGACCTTCCGCGCCCCGCCGCAGACCCAGATCGCACCGACCGCGACGACCAACCTGTCGTACACCACGGCGGCCGGCGGCTATCGCGCCTATGACCTGTGGGGCAACCCGAACCTGGAGCCGGAAAAGGCCAAGACGCTGAACCTCGGCGCCTTGTTCGACTTCGGCGACTTCCGCGCTTCGGTCGACTACTGGTCGTTCGACTTCGAAGGCCCGATCCGCTCGGAAAGCGGTTCGCAGATCGTCAACGCGATCTTCCCGAACGGCGCAGCTGGCGCGAACAACTGCGGCAACCCGACCTTCGCCGCGCTGCAGAACCGCATCTCGTTCAACGGCGCCTGCTCAGCCGCGAACATCAACCGGGTCCGCCACTACTTCGTGAACGGTCCGGACGTGAAGACCAGCGGCGTTGACTTCTCGGCCAACTATACGGCTCGCGACGTCTTCGGCGGCGACATGAACTTCGGCGCCGACGTCACCTACGTCATCGAATACGTGGTCGCTCAGAACACGATCGAGGGCATCGTCACCGCCAAGGAAACCGACTACGTCGGCACCATGGACTACCTCGGCTACGGCTCGCAGCCGCAGTGGAAGGGCAGCGCCTTCGCCGAATACAACCGCGGCGATCACAACCTGCGCTGGACCGTCCGCTACGTCGACAACATGGTCGACACCCGTGGCGGCTCCTCGACCTTCGCGACCAACCAGAACGGCCGCAAGATCGACGCTTTCATCACGCACGACCTAGCCTATCGCGTGTTCCTGCCCTGGGACACGACCCTGACGGCCTCGGTCATCAACGTGCTGGACGAAGAGCCGCCGTTCGCCCGTCTTGACCTCAGCTACGACCCGTTCACGGCGAACCCGCTGGGCCGGTACTACAAGCTGGGCGTCACCAAGAAGTTCTAGAGGTCTTCCCCCTCGAGAACGCTGACTGGGGCGGCTCCTAAGGGAGCCGCCCTATTTTTTTGGGCCTAGGCCGGGAGCCCCGCCGCCGCCCGCCGCGCGTAGCAGGCGTCCCAGAAGGGCTCGCCGCCGAATTTCTCCAGCATCAGGTCGGTCAGCGCCCGCACCTTGGCCGGCATATGCGCGGCCGGCGGTGGGCGCACCACGTAGAGCCCCAGCGGCGGCGCCGGGAAGTCGAGCAGCAGCGGCAGCACCTCGCCCTTGTCGATCGACGGCCCCACCAGGAAGGTCGGCAGCATCGCCACCCCCAGCCCGGCCGCCGCCGCGGCCAGGATCGCCGGACCATTGTCGGCCTTGAACCGCCCTTCGGGCCGCACGGTGATCGTCCGCTTGCCGTCCTGGAAGCGCCAGACCTCCGAGCCGCTCATCACCGCCGGCAGGTGGTCGAGGTCCTCGGGCCGGGTCGGGACGCCGTGCGCCTCCAGGAACGCCGGACTGGCGATCGCCGCAGCCCGGATCGGCGCGATCTTGCGCGCCACCAGGCTGGAATCCTCCAGCACCCCGATCCGCACGGCCGCGTCATAGCGCTCGCCAATCAGGTCGACGTAACGGTCGCTGTAGGACACCTCGACCTGCAGCTTCGGGTGGCGCACGGCCAGCTCGGCCAGCACCGCCGACAGGTGGGTCATGCCGAACGACAGCGGCGCCGACAGCCGCAAGCTGCCCACGATCTCCTCGCCGCGCTGGGCCAGGTCGTCGCGCGCGGCCTCCAGCTCGGCCAGCACCCGGTCGGCCCGCTCCTTGAACTCCAGCCCCGCCTCGGTGACCGAGACCCCGCGCGTCGTCCGGCTCAGCAGCTGGGCGCCGAGCTCGGCCTCCAGCCGCGCCACCCGCCGGCTGACCATGGATTTCGACAACCCCAGCCGCTGTCCGGCGCGGCCGAAGCTCTGCGCCTCCGCCACCTCGGCGAAGGCCTGAATGTCTTCGAGGTCAAGCATTTGGCGTTCCTGATCATGCAACAATCTAGTGCGAAATATCGGTCTACTGTTGCATCGATCAAGGGCTCACCTCTGTCGACGTCGAATTCACTCACGCCTTGGAGGGCGCCTTGACCAACATTCTCGTTCTTAACAGCAGCGTCAGCGGCCAAGCCTCGATCTCGCGCCTGCTGGTCGCCGACGCCGTCGCCGAGCTGACCGCCCGCGATCCCGCCGCCCAGCTGGTGTTCCGCGATCTGGCGGCCGACCCGATCCCGCACCTGCTGCCCTCGACGGTGGCCGGCGTCCGCGCCCAGCCCTCGACCCCGGCCGAGCACGAAGCCCGCGCCCTCAGCGACAAGCTGATCGCCGAGCTGCGCGCCGCCGACGTGATCGTCATCGGCGCGCCGATGTACAACTTCAGCGTCCCGACCACCCTGCGCTCGTGGTTCGACCACGTGCTGCGGGCCGGCGAGACCTTCCGCTACTCCGAAGCCGGCCCTGAGGGCCTGCTGACCGGCAAGAAGGTGATCGTCGTCGAGAGCCGCGGCGGCCTCTACAGCGAGGGCCCGGGCCAGGCCCTGGACTTCCAGGAACCCTACCTGCGCCAGCTGCTCGGCTTCGTCGGCCTGACCGACGTGACCTTCATCCGCGCCGAGAAGATCGGCTACGGCCCCGAGGCCCGCGAGCAGGCGGTGGCCGACAGCCGCGCCGAGCTGGCCCGCCTCCCGGCCTGACGTCATCGGCGTTCGCGCCGAGACGGAGGAGGACCGCCCCCATCGGCCCAGATGGGCGGTCCTCCCCGTCACACCCTTCGTTGCATGAACACGCGCGCGGTCTCGTCGAGGCCGCGCGCTTCGTGTTCAGCGCGGATCTTCGCCAGGCCCGGCGTCGGGTGCTCGACCGGCTCGAAGCCCAGCCGCGCGTAGTACGGCGCGTTGAACGGCACGTCCTTGAAGGTCGACAGCGTCAGGGCCGGCCAGCCCCTCGCCCGCGCCAGCCCCGCCACCGCCGCCAGCAGCGCAGCGCCAATCCCGCGCCGCGCATGGCTGGGAAGCACGTCGATCTGCTCGACATAGGCGCAGCCCTCGACCGGCCGGAACATCACGAAGGCGATCGGCCCATCGGCCTCCGTGGCGACCAGCAGCCCGCCCGACCCGATCCGTTCGGCCAGGGTCCTGGCGTCGGTCGGCTCGTCCTGGGCCAGCCAGGCGCGGTCCGTGCCGAGAAAGCGGGTCGCCGAAACACGCTCGATTTCGCGCACGCGTTCGATCTCGTCGGTGCGCGCAGGGCGGATATGAATCATCTGAAGGTCCGGTCAGGAGGGATCGGTGCGCGCCGCGCAGGCGCGCTTGCAGGCGGTTCGCGAAACGTGCGCGTTCAGGCCTTCAAGGATCGTGGTCTCCAAGCGGCTCGCCCAGGCGGTCCGTGCACATTACATAGGCCAGACGAGAGGACGCCGCCATGCAGACCCCCCGCCTGATCTACTTCGCCGACCCCATGTGCTCGTGGTGCTACGGCTTCTCGCCGGTGATCGCGCAGATCCGGCGCACCTTCGGCCGCGCCCTGCCGATTCAGCTGGTGATGGGCGGCCTGCGCCCCGGCAACGACAAGCCGACCACCGAGCAGGCCAAGACCGAGCTGAAGATCCATTGGGAGCACGTCCACGAGGCGACCGGGCTGCCGTTCGACGACGCCGTGCTCGACCGGCCGGGGTTCCTCTACGACACCGATCCGGCCGCCCGCGCCGTGGTCCGCGTCCGGCGCGAAGACGGCGAAAAGGCCGTGCTGTTCCTGGCCCGCCTGCATCACGCCTTTTACGCCGAGGGCCAGGACGTCACCCAGGCCCAGGTGCTCGCCGAGCTCGCCGCCGAGTTCGGCGTCGACCGCGACGCCTTCCTCGCCGACTTCGAGACCGACGACCTCAAGCACGAGACCTGGAACGACTACGCCACCGCCCAGCGCGCCGGCGTGACCGGTTTCCCGACCCTGGTCGGCGGCCCGAACGAGGAAGGCCACTTCGGCATCGTCAACCGCGGCTATCAGCCGGCGCCCGCCGTACTCACGGTCCTTCACCAGTGGCTGGGGACCGAGCCGGACGCGCCTACTCCAGCGTAAAGCCGACCTTCAGCAGCACCTGGTAGTGGGCGACCTTGCCGCCCTCCACATGGCCGCGCACCTGGATCACCTCGAACCAGCGGATGTTGCGGACCGTGGCGCTGGCCTTGGTGATCGCCGTCTGGATGGCGTCATCGACGCTTTTGGCCGACGAGCCGGCCAGCTCCAGGATCTTGTAGACATTGTCGTCGGCCATGGCGGGCCTCCCTTTGTCTTTGAAGGGAGAACGGACCGCGCGGCGGGCTGGTTGCGGCCGGCGCCCCCGAGACGCCGGCCGCCTTCGGCTAAAACTTGTAGTCGATGCCGACCCGCAGAAGGTTGGCGCGGGTGTCGCCCTCGGTCGTGAAGGCGGCGAAGCCGTTCGGCGTGACCCAGGAGGCCCTCACATCGCCGAAGTCGGTATAGAGCCACTCGGCGCGGGCCGACATGTTGTCGCTGAAGGCATAGGCGCCGCCGATCCCCGCCGCCCAGCCGGTCTTGGTGTCGCTGTCGCTGAAGCTGCCGCTGTTGGCCGGAAGCCGGGTGTCGACATAGCTGGCGGACACCTTGACCTTCGACACCGCCAGACCGGCGGTTCCGTAGATCAGGTAGGGGCCGGTCGCGTAGCCGATGCGCGGGCGGAGCGTCCAAGCCCAGTCGGTGCTGACCTCCTGCTTGATGGTCGCAGTGATCGGCGGGCTGATCAGGAGCGGCGAGGTGAAGGTATTGGACCGATCCTGCCCGATGTCCATCCAGCCGACGTCGGTCTCCAACCCGAACACCCAGTTGCCAGACTGGTAATTGTATCCGCCCTGGATTCCGCCGGTGAAGCCGGTGTCGTTGCTGTCATCGGGATCCGTTCTGTTGATCACCGTCAAGTCGCCGGGCGGGATCACGATCGCGCCGCGTCCGGGCTCGACCTTGGTCTTGATGGAGCTGTCGCCCCAACTGGCCCCGAGATTGCCGCCGATGTAGAAGCCGGTCCAATCGTGGACGTCTTGAGCCAGGGCGGAGGCTGGAACGAGGAGGCTAGCGCACGAGGCCGCCGCCAACGCGAATTTGAGAGTCATCTGTGTCCCCTCTCATTGTCAGGTGTTTTGGCGCTCAGTCCGCAGACTGCCCGGATGGACCGGGTCGAGCTGGACAACCTCACAAATCGACGCTCGAAGCGTTGCTGGACACGCCCAGCGCAGTCATTTTGGCGCCGCACGCCCCGATAGCCCATATCAGGTCAAAGCCTGATAGGGCCAACTTCAGAATTTACTCAATCCTGAAACAATCTTCGCATCCGCGATCTGCCGCCAATAAAGGCAGAATTGAGACCTACAGAACTCAACGATACCCACTCATTCATCATACGCTGGATTTCGACAGGCGAATGCTTGACCGCACGTCGCCCAAAGCTGGGTGACGCGCGGCCCGCAGCTCAGCCGGGGAGCTGGTCCAGGAAGCCGGTGACGGTCTTCAGCCGCCCGTCCTCGACGCGCACGTAGTCGGTGCCCTTGATGGGCGCATCGGCCGCGCCGTCCGGGCCCAGGCCCCACGAAAAGCGCACGTGCTCGCCATGCCCGTCCGGCTCGCCAATCAGGGCGAAGCGGAAGCCGGGAAAACGCTCCTGCACCCCGGCGATCAGGGCGTCGACCCCGGCGTGGCCTTCGACGGCGGCCATCGGGTCGACATAGACCGCGTCGCCGGTCCAGGTGTCGGCGATCATCGCCCGGCGGGCGGCGACGTCGGTCTCGTTCCAGGCGGCGATGTAGATTTCGGCGATGTCTGCGGCGGTGGTCATGGGTCAGCTCCTTGTTGACGCCCCCACCTTGCCGGCCGCCCGACGGCCGCGCGATTACCCGCCAGGTAACGCAGCGCGCGCCTTGCGAAACCGGCCGTCCCACGCCTAGCGTCGCTGCAAAGGGAGACGCCGGGCATGGAAAGCCACATCCGCACCATCGAGTATCATCGCGGCGAAGCGCTGCACGACGGGGCGCTGGTCCTGCCCGACGGCGCCCGCGAGCCCCTGCCGGGCGTGCTGGTGTTCCACGGCTGGGAAGGCCGTTCCGAGGGCCAGGAGCAGTTCGCCCACCGCCTTGCCGGCCTCGGCTACGGCGCCTTCTGCGTCGACCTGTACGGCAAGGGCAGGCGCGGTTCGACCCCGGCCGAGTGCGAGGCGCTGATGACGCCGCTGGTCCAGGACCGGGCCGAGCTGCGCCGGCGGCTGCTGCATGTGGTCGAGGTGGTCGCCGCCTTGCCCGAACTTCGCGCCGATCGGCTGGCGGCGATCGGCTTCTGCTTCGGCGGGCTCTGCGTGCTCGACCTCGCCCGCGCCGGCGCCCCGCTGAAAGGCGTGGCCAGCTTCCACGGCCTGTTCACCCCGCCCGGCCTGCCGACCGTCAACCCGATGGCTGTCAAGGTCGCGGCCTATCATGGCTGGGACGATCCGATGGTCCCGCCGGCCGACGTCGTCGCGCTGGGCCAGGAGCTGACCGCCGCCCGCGCCGACTGGCAGATCCACGCCTTCGGCGGCGCCAAGCACGCATTCATGAACCCCGGCGCGAATATGCCGGACATGGGCATCGAGTATCACGAGGCCACCGCGCACCGGGCCTGGACCGCCATGGCCGGCTTCCTCGGCGAGGTGCTGGCCTGATGATCAAGCTCACCTTCGCCCTCGTCCGCCGCCCTGAACTGACCCGCGAACAGTTCCAGGATTACTGGCTGGGCGTCCACGCCCCGCTGGTGGCCAGCGTCCGCGACGCCTTGCGCATACGGCGCTACGTGCAGTTGCACAGCCTGCCGCTGGAGGCTTCGGCCGCCCTGCGCGACGTCCGTGGCGGGCCGGAGGGCTTCGACGGCGTCGCCCAGCTCTGGTGGGACAGTTTCGAGGACATGGCGAGCGCCGAACCGCAGGCCGCGCGGGAGGCCGGGGCGTTGCTGCTGGAGGACGAAAAGCGGTTCATCGACCTCTCGCGCTCGCCGCTCTGGTGGGGCCACGAGCACGTCATCTTCTGAGGCCGCGCAAAGAAAAGGGCGCTTCCGGCCAAGACCGGAAGCGCCCTTCTAGCCTGTCCCCACAGGCGGACCTCGTCGCCATCGTCGGCGCCGCGTCGAAACGATGGCGCCTTTATGACGGACGCAATGAGTCCATCCAATTAACATTCTTGTCGCAGTTGTTCCGCAGGCGGAACTGCCACCACAAAATGCGGAAGCGTGGCGCCGAGAACACCCTACCTGGGGTCGAAATCGACCTGATTACGCCGCCCGGTCGCGAGCCTTGCCGCGCAGGCCGAAGCCGCCCTCGCCGTGGCCGCCGAGGCTGGAGAACCGCGCCTCCTCGGCCTTGTGGAAGAACTGCGAGGCGACGAGCCAGGCCTTCACCGGCCGCAGCGTACCCAGGCAGCCGATGATCAGCGCCGGGAACACCGTCACCATGTGGACCCACATCGGCGGGTGATAGGCCACCTCGACCCAGGTGAAGACCGCGATGACGATCATGCCGATGGCGGTCATCACGAAGAAGGCCGGGCCGTCCGCGGGATCGGCGAACGAGAAATCCAGCCCGCAGGCCTCGCAGCTCGGGGCCATCTTCAGGAAGCCGCTGAACAGCTTGCCCTTGCCGCAGCGGGGGCACCGGCAGGTCAGGCCCGAGATGATCGGCAGCGGCGGGTCATAGGTTTGGTTGGCGTCGGCCATGTCCAGGTCCCTGCATACAATCGTTGCATTGATGCCTACAATTGTATATCAATGTATGGATTTTGAGGCGGGATAGCAAGCATGCCTGCGACCCTCTGGCTGCGGCGCGTCGACCGCGGCGGCGGCCCGATCTACCTGGCCATCCTGCGCGCGCTGGAAGCTGCGATCGCCGACGGCGAGTTGCAGGCCGGCGAGCAGTTGCCGCCCCAGCGCGCCGTGGCCGCCGCGCTCGGCGTCGACTTCACCACCGTCACCCGCGCCTACGCCGCCGCCCGCGCCCGCGGGCTGGTCGAGGGCGCGGTCGGCCGCGGCACCTACGTCGCCGGCCGCGCCGCCGAGGACGAGGCCGGCCTCGTCGACCTGTCGATGAACCTGCCGCCGCCGCCCAAGGGACTCAACCTCGGTAAACTCCTGAAGGAGACCGCCGGCGCGGTGCTCGACCGCACCGACCCGCAGGCGCTGATGGCCTATCACCCGCCCGGCGGCTCGCTGGCCCAGCGCGCGGCCGGCGCCGTCTGGCTCGCGCCAGGGCAAGGCGAGGTGTCGCCGGATCGCGTGGTGGTCACGCCCGGCGCCCAAGCGGCGCTGGCCGCCATCCTCGCCATGCTCGCCCGCCGCGGCGACGCGGTCATCGTCGAGCCGCTGACCTTTCCTGGCGTCCGTTCGGTCGCCGCCCTGCTGGGCCTGCGCCTGGTCGCCTGCCCGGTCGACGACGAGGGCTTCGATCCGGAGTCGCTGGCCCGCCTCTGCGCCGAGCACGCGCCGCGGGCGATCTACTGCATTCCCACCCATCAGAACCCAACCGCCGCCACCATGGGCGAGGGCCGACGCCGCGAGATCGCCGCCGTCGCCCGCGCCGCCAAGGTTCCGATCATCGAGGACGACGCTTACGGGCGGTTGCCGTCCACGCCCCTGCCCGCCGTCGCCGCCTTCGCCCCGGAACTGGTCTGGCGCCTGGCCACCACGGCCAAGGCGCTCTCGCCCGGCCTGCGCATCGCCTATGTCGCCGCGCCCGACCTCTCCGCCGCCCAGCGCCTGGCCGAGGCCCTGCGCGCCACCACCCTGATGCCGGCTCCGCTGGGCGCTGCCATCGTCACCGCCTGGATCCGCGAGGGAACCGCCGACAAGGTGCTGGCCGCCGTCCGCGCCGAGGCGGTCGAGCGCCAGGCCCTGGCCCGCCAGATCCTGCCCGCCGCCCAGGGCTCGCCCGAAGCCATCCACATCTGGCTGGACACGCCGGACCACTGGCCGGGCGAGCGGCTGCGCGACACCGCCCAGAGCCGCGGCCTCTCGCTGGTCACCGCCGACGCCTTCGCGACCACGCCGGGCGCCCGCGCGGGTCTGCGCATCTCGCTGGGCGGCCCGGCCAAACAATCGGTGCTCGCCCAGGCCCTGCGCGGCGTCGCCGCGATCCTCAGCGGCGAACCGGCCGGCCGGATGGTGGTCTAGGCCGGGAACGTCAGATAGCCGCGCTCGACCATCCGGCGCATGGCCTCGTAGGCCTCGGTCAGCTCCTCATAGGCGCTGCGCAGCGCGGCGAGCCGCTCGGTCTCCTGCGCGGTCAGCGGACGCGGGGTCTCGCTCAGCGCCAGCGCCTGGGCCACCCACTGGCTGCGGGCCAGGGCCGCGGCGACCGCCAGTTTCTGAAACTTGGCCGCGTCGGCCTGGCCGAGCATCTGGCCGATCACCTCGCGGTTCGAGGCGTAGGCCGTGTAGTCGATCTGCTCGATATGCCCGCGCAGCCGCTTCTGGGCCTGTGGGTCGAGCGAGCCGTCGGGCTCGAAATGGTCGTGGGACCGCCGCACGCTGGACGTCCGGGTCACCGACATGCCGACCTCCCAGGTCGCAAGACCCCCGTCGCGCAGGGGCTCGCCCATCCTGGCGGCGGGCAGCTTAAGGGGGCGTTGACGGCCCCCCTCCGCGGGAAACCCCCGATAGGCGCTCAGGAAACCCCACGCGAAGCTGGCGGCTCATCGGAGGCCGCCGTGACCCAAGCCCTGTCATCCTGGACCGACGGCCCCGCGCGCCGCGCCATCCTCGACTTCGTGGCCGCGACCACCGACAAGAACAGCTCCGACTTCGTGCCCGCCCCCGAACGGATCGCGGTCTTCGACAACGACGGCACCCTCTGGTGCGAGCAGCCGCTGCAGGTGCAGGTGCTGTTCGCCTTCGACCGCGCCGCCGCCATGGCCGCGGCCGACCCGTCGCTGGCCCAGCGCCAGCCGTTCAAGGCCTTCCTGGATCACGATCGGGCCGCCATCCATGCGCTCGGCAAGCAGGGGATCTTCGAATTCGCCTTCGCCGTGCACGCCGGGATGAGCATCGAGGCCTTCCAGGACGAGGTGCGCCAATGGCTGGTCACCGCCCGGCACCCCAAGCTCGATCGCCCCTACCCGCAGGTCGTCTACCAGCCGCAGTTGGAGTTGCTGGCCTATCTTCGCGCCCACGACTTCAAGACCTTCATCGTCTCCGGCGGCGGCATCGACTTCATGCGCGCCTTCGCCGAGCCGGTGTACGGCGTGCCGCCCGAGCAGGTGATCGGCTCCAGCGTGAAGACCGAACTGCAGGAGACCGGCGGCCGGCTCGCGCTGATGAAGCTGGCGCAGCTGGACACCTTCGATGACCGCGCCGTGAAGCCGGCCAACATCGGCCTGCACATCGGCCGCCGGCCGATCCTGGCGTTCGGCAACTCCGACGGCGACCAGGCGATGCTGCGCTACACCCTGGACGGCCCCGGCCCGCGCCTGGCCTTGCTGGTGCATCACGACGACAACGAGCGTGAAACCGCCTACGACCGCGACTTCAAGCTCAGCCCGCTGATCGAGACCCTCGACCGAGCCGCCGAGTTCGGCATCCAGGTGGTCAGCGTCAAGCGCGACTGGGCGCAGGTGTTCCCGCCGCCCCGCTAGGACGGTTGGCAATCGCGCCCAGGAAGGCTAATCGGGCGCCATGAGCGACACCCGCCCGACCACGCCCCCCGACCGGCTCTCCGTGAACCCGGCCAGCCCCTATCACGACGCCGAGGCGCTGGAGCGCGGCGTCGGCGTCCGCTTCAAGGGCGTCGAGAAGACCAATGTCGACGAGTACTGCGTCAGCGAAGGCTGGGTGCGGCTCAGCGTCGGCAAGACCGTCGACCGCAAGGGCAACGCCATGACCGTCAAGCTGCAGGGCGAGGTCGAGCCCTACTTCCAGGACCTGGCCGAGTAAGGCCTCACGTCAGGTCGGTGAACGGATTGTAGGCCACTTCCCAGAGGTGGCCATCCGGATCGGCGAAATAGCTTGAATACCCGCCCCAGAAGACGTCGCGCGGCGTCTTCACCGGCCGCGCGCCGACCGCGAGCGCATGCGCGAACACCGCGTCGACCTCGGCCTTCGAGCCGACATTGTGCGCCAGGCAAAAACCGCTAAACCCGGCCCCGTCGCCAGCCACCGTCGCATCTTCCGCCAGCTTGTCGCGCGGATAGATCGACAGCCACGTCCCTTCCAGGGCGAACATCGCGAAATCCTCGCCCTCCTGGTGGTTGTGGACCGGAAAGCCCAGGCCGTCGCGATAGAAGGCCAGCGAGGCGGCGAAGTCGCGCACGCCCAGGCCGATCATGCTGATCTTCGGTTTTATGCCGAGCTCCTTTCAGAATTCCGGCATGTTCACTATTTGTTCAATTCCGGTCAACCGCCTAGTGCGGCCCCGACAGGCAGTGCAGGTCGCCCGGGACATAGCCCCCCGATGTCGGCGCGCCCTTGGCGGCCTGCTGGTCGCGGACCGCGCGCTTGCGCCCGGCCTGGCCGAAGACCTCCTGCAGCCAAAGCACCCATCCGAAGGGAACGTCCTTATGGAGCCTGTGCAGCTCTTCCATTGTCCTGATCCGCTCTGACCGCTTCTTTACAAGGAGAATGTCGGCCAAGCAGCGCGTGGTGACAAACGCGTCCTCCTGCTCTATGCATTAGCAATACTTATGTCAGACATCCTCGCCACCATCCCGCTCAGCGCCATTCGCGTGTTCGAATCCGCCGCCCGGCTACGCAGCTTCACGCGCGCCGCCCAGGAGCTGGGGATCACCCAGGCGGCGGTCAGCTGGCAGGTGAAGGCGCTGGAGAAACGGCTCGACCAGCCGCTGTTCCTGCGGTTGCCGCGCGAGGTGGCGCTCACCGCCGCGGGCGAGCGGCTGGCGCGCGCCGCCAGCGAAGCGGTCGGCGTCCTGCGCACGGCGCTGATGGACATCACCGAAACCGGCGAAGGCGTGCTCTCCATCACCTCGCTGGCCACCGCCGCCAACCAATGGCTGGCGCCGCGGATCGGCGCGTTCCAGCTCAAGCACCCGTCGATCGCCGTGCGGCTCGACACCTCGACGCGGCTGGTCGACCTGGCGCACGAGAACTTCGACGTCGCCGTGCGCTCAGGCGAAGGCGACTGGTCGGGCATCGAGAGCCACTACCTGTTCCCGCACATCCATGCGCCGCTCTGCACCCCGGCCATGCGCGAGCGGCTGGGCGGCCTGGCCCGCCCCGAGGACCTGCTGGAGGCCCCGCTGATCGGCTCGCCCCAAGAGTGGGCGATCTGGTTCGCCGCGGTCGGCGTCGGACGCCAAGACGCCGCCGACATCCGCACGCCGCGCATCATCGGCGACAGCCAGACCGTGGAGGTCGCTTCGGCGCTCGGCGAACAGGGCGTAGCGCTGGCCTGCCCGTTCTTCTTCAATGCCGACCTGGAGGCGGGGCGCCTCGTCATGCCGTTCAAGACCGTCGCCCACTACGGCGGCGCCTACTGGCTGGCCTATCGCGCCGACCGCGCCCGCGCGCCGAAAATCCGGGCGTTCCGCGAGTGGATCCTCGACTGCGCCGCGCAGGACCCGGTCCTGCGCGACTACCCGCGGCGTGGTTCCTAAACCTAGGAGGCCACGCAGGTCGACAGGTTGACCGGCCCGGTGGCCAGCCGCTTCCACTCGCCGCCCACCTTCTGGAATTCGGCCGTCGCCGAGGTCGGGCGATACTCCGAGCGCGCAACGTCCCAGGCCTCCCAGCCGATGGCCGCGCCGATCTTGGCCGTCATGCCGTGGGCCGCCTCGTCGGGACTGACCTCGCGCAGGCCCTTGCAGGCCACCTCGAACGCCCGGCACTGCTCGCCCTCGGGCTTGCCCTTGCACTGCGGGTCGTTGGCCTTCAGCTCGGCGTGCCAGCTGCGGATGGCGACATCCAGGCCGGCGTTCGGGTCGCCGCCCTGCGCCCCCGCCGTCTTCTCGCCGCAGGCCGCCAGTCCCAGCGCCGCCGCTGCGAGGATCGCCATGGAAATTGCTTTCACCGTCTACTCCGTCCGACACGCGCCCGAAAACGCCGGGCGCAAGGGCGGAACGCTTAACAGCGCGAACATGGCGAGCGCGTGACGGCAGATCGGAATTTACTCCAGGTCAGAGTCGCCGCCGCCTCACCGACCGCGGACGGCGCCCAATCAGCAGTCATCTGCACGCCTGTAAGCATCGCAGCGGCGATAAACTTTCGTGACAGAGTTGAATCGAGTGGAACGTCGCGCCGATTTCTCGCACAAGCCGGCGCGAGGGGCGGATTCTTGATGGGTACCCGGCCGCGGTACAGCAAGGGTTCTAAGATGAAGGTGTTGGCAACGACCGTCTTTCTTGTCGCGATCGCCTCGGCCTCGGCGGCCGAGACGCCGACCTTTGCCGATCGCACCCCGCAGACGGGGCCGCAGGCCGGCGCGATGGTCGCCCTGATCAGCGGCCCGGACTTCACCGTCGTGACCCCGCGCGGCGATCCGTGGAGCGCCCGCGCCTTGCCCCGCACATCCGAGACCGCGCCCCGTTCGTAACCGCCCGCGCCGCGCGTTAACCCATTCAGCCTGCGTTCAGCGTGACCTTGCGATCGTGCCGCCTGAGACCGGCCTCCCCATATTCGGACGGGGCCGGAAGGAGGCGAGCATGAAGAAGCTCCTGACAACGACGATCGCGGCGGTCACCGCGGCCGGCGCCATCGCCGCGAGCGCCGGTTCGGCGCAGGCCGAGCCCTACCGCTACCATCGCGACCACGACGACAACGACGCTGCGGCGGCCGCCATCGTCGGCGGCGTGCTGGGCCTGGCGCTCGGCGCAGCCATCGCCGGATCGAGTAAGAACCGCAGCTACGACAGCGGCTATTACGGCGACGGCTACTATAACAACGGCTACTACAACGGCGGCGGCTACTACCGCGGCGGGTCGCGCGACTACGGCGACGGCTACTATGGCCGCGGCTATAGCTATGCCCGACCTTACGCGTATGGCTACGGCTACGCCCCGCGCACCTGCGTCAGCCGCGAGCGGGTCTACGACCCCTACATCGGCCGGCGCGTGACCATCGAGCGGCGCTACGCCTGTTAGAGCATTCTCTAGCGGCCGGCGCGGCGCCCCGAAGCGCCGCGGGCGACCAGCACCGCCGCCAGGCCAGCCGCCCCCAGGCCCAGCGCCAGCCCCAGCGAGCGGCGCCGACGCGGGCCGACGGTGATGCGGTGGATCCGCGCGCCCTCCACCGCCCACCAGGCGCCGGAGGCCTTGTCGAAGCCGTGCCGGGCGTACCGTCCGGTCCACTCGCGGGCGAGGTCCGCGGCCTCGGCCGCGGTTCGTCCCGTGGCGATGAAACCGCTGTCGGGGGTTGTGCGTTTGGGGTCGTCGTCCAGCCGCCAGGTCTCGCGCAGGACATTGAACACGCGGCCAAGTGGCGCATGTGTTGAGATCGTGGGGCGACGGCGCAGAAAGCGCTCGATAGACTCGGCCATGCGCCGGTTCGGCTCCCTGTTCGTGGATCGGTGATTCTCCGGTCCGATAGTTCTGGAAATTGGCGCCTGTTGGGCGCTTGGATAGTGTTGATGCGTGAATTTGTTGAACTCCGGGGCGCTTCGGGCGCCGCCTACCGCTTCCGGGCCTGGCCGGAGAGCGATCATCACACGCCGACGGCGGGCAACTTCGCCGTCCTGGCGTTTGAAGGTCCGGAGGTGACCATCGTCGGCCTCGGCGTCTGCAGCGACCTGTCGCGCGCCAAGCAACTGGCCCAGGCGAGCCTCGCCGACGCGCCGGGACAACTGTTCACGCGCCTGAACGTCTCGCGCGCCGTCCGCGACGCCGAACACGAGGACCTGGCCGCCGCGCAGCCCGCGGCCAAGACCCTGCACCAGGAGGGCTGAGCCCCTCGACGTGGGGGCGGAAAAGTGCGGTTTGATATCGTGAAGGGCGCAGCGTTCAGCTTGGCGTAGGCGCCTTGCGACGCCTGCGCTTCCGCCGACCTCAAGACAGCCCCCCTCGCCTTGGCGAGGGGGGCGCCGTGCTGGGTTCAGCCGCCGGTCTCGTCCACGACGATGGTGACGGTCTTGCCGCGCGACAGCGGCTCCCATCCGGCCTCCAACGCCGAGGCGATGGCGGTCGCGACGAGGGGTCGAGCAATCTGCGAAGCCTGCAGCTGCGGGGCGCCGAACCGCGGCTGCGGCCCTGGGGGGAACTCCAGAACTGCTTCGCGCTTGCCTTCCTGGTGGCGCACGGCGATCGCCATGCCGCGCCACTTCGCAGCGTCGCTGGACCATTGCGGGCGGCGGTGGAGCCACCAGACATAGGCCTCCCCGTCGACCTCGATTTCGAACTCGTCGCTGTGCTTGGTGCGCGCCATGGCAGGCAGTTAACCCGCCCAGCGCCTGCAAGCTAGCCCACGGCCGCCACCGCATAGGCCGCGCCGGGGCGCGGATCGACCAGGGTCTCCAGCAGGGCCCGGCGCTGCTGCGCCGTGACGCCCGCCATCGAACAGGCCTGCCAGGCGGCGTAAGCGGCTGGGTCCGCCCAGCGGCCGATCACCAGGTACTCGGCGGGGTTCTCCAGCCCCCGCACCAGTTCAGCCTCGACGAAGCCTTCGATCGCCCGCGGCCGGGTGAGCATCCCGCAGGCGGCGAAAGCGGCCTCGAACTCGGCCTCCCGCCCCGGCTTGACCGTGAAGCGGATGACGCTGCGCACCGCCCCACTCACAGGGCGCTCTTGGCCAGCACGCCGCCGCGCATGATCAGGTCGATCCGTTCGCCCTGGCCGCACAGCACGTTGAGGTCGGCCAGCGGGTCGCCGTCGACCAGCAACAGGTCGGCGAACGCCCCTGGCGCCAGCTCACCCAGCTGGCCCTGGCGTTGCAGCAGCTCAGCGTTGACCAGGGTGGCCGAGCGCAGCACGTCGGCGTTGCTCTGCACCTGGGCGCGCAGCAGCAGCTCCTTGGACTGGGCCGGATGGGTCTCGCCCAGCAGGTCGGTGCCGAATCCGACCTTCACCCCGGCGTCGAGCGCGATCTGCACCGCCCCGACCCCGGCGTGCAGCACTTCGCCGAGCTTGCGCAGGCTCTCGCTCGGGAAGCGCAGTTGCTTTCCGGTCTCGGCGATCTGGTCGTAGGTCACCAGGGTCGGCACCAGGAAGCAGCCGGCCGCCGCCATCGCCCGCGCCGAAGCCGCGTCGACCAGGTTGCCGTGCTCGATGGAACGCACGCCGGCCCGCACCGCCCGCTCGATGGCCTCGGGGATGTAGGCGTGGGCGAAGGCGTAGGTGCGGCGCGCCCGCGCCTCCTCGACCGCCGCGCGGATCTCCTCCTCGGTGTACTGCACCATGTCGATCGGGTCGGAGGGCGTGGCCACCCCGCCGCCGGCCATCACCTTGATCTGGTGGGCGCCGGACTTCAGCTCCTCGCGCGCGGCCTTGCGCACCGCGTCGGCGCCGTCGGCGACGTGGCTGAAATAGGACGAGCGGATCGAGCAGGCGCAAAGCTGCGGGCTCTCCTGCGGCAGATCGCTGTCGCCGTGGCCGCCGGTCTGGCTCAGCACCCGCCCGGAGCGGAACACCCGCGGCCCCTTCACCAGCCCGCGATCCAGGGCGTTGGCGATGCCCGGGTCCAGCCCGCCGGCGTCGCGCACCGTGGTGAAGCCGCGCGCCAGCATGCCTTCGAGGATGAACTTGGTCTCGATCGCCCGCCACGAGGTCTGCCGCCGCGCCAGCGCCGCGAAGTCCATGGTGGTCAGGGCCGCGTGGACGTGGGCGTCGATCAGCCCCGGCATCAGGGTGCGGCCGCCGGCGTCGATCACCTGCACGCCCTCGCCGGCCGCGATCTCCCGTCCGCCCTCGGCCACCTCGACGATCTTGTCGCCCTCGGTGCGCAGCGAGGCGCCGCCCCGCAGCACCCCGGCCTCCAGGTCGAGCAGCCGCGCGTTGACGATCAGAAAGCCAGCCATGCCAGGTCCTTTATTCAGCGGTCGCGGCGGACGGCGCCGCCGAGGGGGGAAATCCGAAGTGGTCGGTGAAGGCGCGACTGAAGCTCGACAGACTCGCATAGCCGGCCGCCTGCGCGACCTCGCCCAGCCGCATGGTCCCGTCCAGGATCAGCCGCCGGGCCCAGTCCATCCGCTGGCGCTTGGAATAGTCGTGCGGCGTGCAGCCGAACACCTGCCGGAACCCTTCCGACAGCCGGTTGCGGTTCAGGCCGATGCGCGCGGCCAGCGCCTCAACCGACGGCGGGGCGGCCAGTTCGCGCATGTAGATCATCGCCGCGGTCTCGATCAGCACCTGCTCGCGCGGCGACAGCTCGTCCTGGTCGCCGCCCCCCGCGCCCGGCGTCGGCGCGCGCGCCAGCGAGGCGGTCAGTTCGCAGACCAGCTCGGTCATCTTGGTCGCCAGATAGGTCTGGCGCAGCTTGCCGGAAAAGCCGCTCGCGAACACCTCGTCCAGCGCCAGCCACAGCCGCGGCGGCAGCAGCAGGCTCATGCAGAACGGCTGGCTGGTCTCGCCGCGGAAGAACGCCGCCAGCGGCGCGGGCAGCGCCTCGACCTCCAGCCCGAACTTGTCGACCAGCAGGTCAGGCGCCACCCAGGCGCCGATATACTTGACGTCCAGACCCGCGCCATAGCGGCGCACCTGCCGCGTCTCCTTCGGAAAGGTGGTCAGGCAGACCCGTGCGCCGGCGTGCAGGTAGCGGCCGTGTCCGGCCAGGGTCTGGCGCACCGACCCGGCCTGCACGAACTGCAGCCCGATCGAATTGCGAACCACCGTATGGTCGGTGGTCGGTTCGGCGGTCCTCCAGGCGTTGAGCGAGCAGAACAGCCCCTCCTCGACCGGCACGAACTCGAGCTTTTCGACGTGGGCGACGCGCCCTGGCGGGTAGAGCTGGCGCAGGACCTCCACGCCCGACTGGCGCTGGGCCATGGCCGTCAGCTCGGCTTGGTCGATCCACGTCGTCATCGCGACACCGTGGCCAGCCGCCCGCTCGCGCGCAAGCACGCGATCGCCGCTGTTGCGGATCGGCCATCGCTTCGTGCGGAAATGTAAAGCCTAGGGCGCGCTCAGGGCGTCGCGGACCACGGTCTGGAAGTCGAACACCGACATCTGCTGGCCGGCGATGCGCTGCGGCTTGCCCATGCAGACCTGTTGCATCAGCTCGTACCGCTCGTCGCCGGGAGCCACGTCCTGCCACTCGCCCGGCGTCTCCACCGCGCGCAGGGTTTCACCGTCCGGCGAGACGAAGCGGCGGGCAAGGTCGCGGGTGCGGCGCATGGCGCAGGAAAACTCGCGGAACGTGGCCACCATGCTCGCCCCGTCCATCGGGTGGGCGACGATCTGGTAGACCCAGGCCTGGGCCATGGCCCCTTCGCGCCGGACGCTGCCGACATCGTAGACCAGGGCGCTCTGCCCCTTCTTGAAGCTGACGGCTTCGAACGGCGCGGCGCGCGCGCCGCTGGCCAGCAGCACCAGACCCACGGCGGCGACCGCCGCCTTGCGATAGCTCATCCCACAGCCCTCCGAGCGAGCGTGGCCCATGTGCGCCCGGCGGGGCCGTTCGCGACTGGGACAGTTAACGTTCCACACCGGCAGCCGGTTCAGGATCGGCGCCACCTTCGTCGACGCCCCGGCCGCGCCGAATGCTGGAGGTTATTCGCGCGCCGCCCTCAGGTGTTCGCCCTATGTCGCCGCGCCGCCAGTTCTCCGACCCTGCCGATCCCCGCATGGGAGGCCGGTGATCGTGTACGCCATTGCCACGACGAGCGCCGCGCTCGCAGCGGCGATATCAGGCGAGCAGTCGCCGCCGGCGGCGCAGGCGGCTCCAGCCCCGCAACCCTCCGCCGACAGCGGCGGCTTCACGCTCGGCTCCCTGCTCGACCTCGACTTCCAGCTCGGGCCTTGGACCTTTCATGGCTACCTGCAGTACGACGGGGCGAATTACGACCAGGCCGCCGAAGGTCCTCCGGAGAGCGACTTCCGGCGCGGCGGCGTGCGCCTCGGCGACCCGCTGGGCGCGCGCAGCCTCAACGACGGATCCTACCTGCGGCGCGCGCGCCTGGGCTGGGAGGGTTCGCACGGCGAGCACGTCGCCTATCGCGCCATGTTCGAGTTCGGCGACGCCGACGAGGCCGGCGAAGCGCGGATCGCCGAGGTCTGGGCCAGCTACATCCGCAAACCCTACTCGATCCGGGTCGGAGCCTTCTCGCCGCCGACCAACATGGAGGGCGCGACCGGGTCCGACAGCACCCTGTTCCTTGAACGGGCGACCGCCGCGGACCTCGCCCGCTCGCTCGGCGGCGGCGACGGCCGGGTCGGCGTAACGGTCAGGCGCGTCGTGCCGGGCTCGATGATCGCGCTCAGCCTGACCGGCCCCAAGCTCGACTCCGGCGATGACTACGCGCCAAGAACCGCGATCCTTGCTCGCTATGCCCGCGCCTTCAAAGGGTCGAACGACTATCGCTTCCACGTCGGCGTCAACGGGACCTTCGTCCTGGCGCCGTCCAGCGAGAAGGACCCCGGCCGGCCCGAGCGCTTTCCGGTCCGCTTCCTCAACACCCCGGAGATCGACGTCGACGACACCCCGCTGATCGACACCGGCGAGATCAACGCCGACCGGGCCCAGGTACTCGGCCTGGAGTTCGCCGCCCAACGCAGGAACTTCTACCTCCAGGCCGAGGGCTTTCTGTTCGGCGTCGACCGGCACGGCCCGGGCGGAGATGCCCGCTTCGGCGGCTACTACGTCCAGGGCAGCTGGATCCTCACCGGCGAAGCCCGGCGCTTCGACCAGACGCTCGCCGCCTTCGCCTTCCCCAAGCCGCTCGCCCCGATCGGCGCGGGCGGCTGGGGCGCCTTGGAGCTGGCCTTCCGCTACAGCGTCATGGACCTCAACGACCACGAGGGCGAGGCCGGCCAGCCCACGCCGGTCGGCGGGGTGCGCGGCGGGCGCCAGCAGATCCTCGGCGCGGCGCTGCTCTGGTACCCGCGGCCCCGCGTCCGGGTCATGGCCAACTACCTCCACGTCGATGTCGACCGCCTCAATCCGGCGGGATTCGACGATCCGGCCCCGTTCGGCGCGCCGCCCGCCACGCCGCCGGTCGGGGTGCAGATCGGCCAGGAGCTCGACATCCTCGCCATCCGCGTTCGGTACTCGTTCTAGGAGCCCCCATGTCCGATCCCGCCGCCCGGTCCGATGTCGACGCGATCGCCGCGGCCAGGGACATCGCCCTGCGCGACGTCGAGCGCACCATGATCCAGATCGTGCAGACCTCGATCTCGATGATCGGCTTCGGCTTCACCATCCACGCCTTCCTGCAGAACGCCGACGCCGGCGCCTCGCTCGGCGTCGACATCGACCAGGTGGCGCGGCGGATCGGCCTGGCCCTGCTGACGCTGGGACTGCTGAACCTGGGCTGGGGTCTCTGGAGCCAGTCGCGCTTCCTGGCGGTCGTCCGCCGTCGCCATCCGCTGCCGCCCGGCGCGCCGCGCGGCTACCAGATCCGCTCCACCTTCGTCGTCGCCGGCCTGCTGCTGGCGCTCGGCGGCGCGGCCTTCGCGACCATGATCGTCCAAACCTTCAGCTGAACCTGCAGCCCAGCTCAGTATTCGACCCGATAGCCACCCGGCTGGCAGGTGCTCAGAGTTGCGGCCACGCTCCGCGGGCAGAGAGGGGCGAACGGAGGGCTGGTAATGGTGAAATACTCAGGCGTCACAGCGCAGCGGTGCGCGTGCGCGGCGACCTTGGCGCTCGGCTTGGGCGCCGGCGGCGCGGCCGCGGCCCAGGACGATCGCAACTTCGAGGTCTACGGCTTCGCCCAGCTGGATTACATCCAGGACTTCAAGCGGGTTCACCCTGACTGGGACGCGACCCTGCGCCCGTCGAAGATCCCGACCGTCGACGGCATCTACGGCGACGACGGCCAGGCCATCCTCAGCGCCCGGCAAACCCGCTTCGGGGTGCGGGCCAAGCAGCCGATCGGCGGACAGGACCTCTTCGTCCGGTTTGAGTTCGACCTCTACGGCGTCGGCGGCGACGCCGGGCAGACCACATTCCGGCTGCGTCACGCCTATGGGGAATGGGGGCCGATCCTGGCCGGCCAGACCAACAGCCTGTTCATGGATGGCGACACCTTCCCCAACACCATCGATTACTGGGGGCCCAACGGCATGGTGTTCCTGCGCAATCCGCAGATCCGCTACACCTACAAGACCGGGCCGCACCAGTTCGCCGTCGCCGTCGAGCAGCCCAGCAACGACATCGACCCTGGCAATATCCGCCTCATCGACTCCGACATCGCCACCGGCCTGCAGGGCGACGAGGAGCTGCCTGACCTGACCGCGCACTGGCGCTACGACGGCGGCTGGGGCCACGTCCAGGTGGCCGGCATCCTGCGCCGCGTGGGCTTCGAAACCGCCGGCACGCCGAACAACGAGCCCTCCGACAGCAAGACCGGCTGGGGCGTCAACCTCACCTCGAACATCAAGCTGCTCGAGAAGGACGTCATCCACCTCGGCGCGGTCTACGGCGAAGGCATCGCCAGCTACATGAACGATGGCGGCATGGATCTGGCGCCGGAAGCCGACCGCCTCGGCGCCCCTCCGCCGGCCCCTGGCCAGCCGCCGCCGATCGGCCTGCGCGGCGAGGTCGTGCCCCTGTTCGGGATGATGGCCTACTACGACCACTACTGGAACGATCAATGGAGTTCGTCGATCGGCTACAGCCGCGTGCAGGTCGACAACACCAACTTCCAGGAGGCGACGGCCTTCCAGACCGCCCAATACGCCTCGGTGAACCTGCTCTACACGCCGTCCGACAAGATCATGATGGGTGGCGAGTTCCTTTGGGGCACGCGCGAGGACAAAGACGGCGAGGAAGGCGAGGACTACCGTCTTCAGGTCTCGTTCAAATACGCCTTTTCCAGCAACGACTTCCGCTGATCAGGGAGCACTCGATCATGCAAGCCAACGCTTCCCGGCGGGACCTGGCCAAGGCCTTCGCCTTCCTCGCCACCGCCTCCGCCGCCGCCCCGGCGCTCGCCCAATCCTCCACTGGCGGCGGCGACATCGACGCCGCCGTGAAGGCCGCGCACGCCCAGTACAAGACCTTGAACGAAGGCAAGAACGCCGACTACATCCCGGCCCTCGCCCAGGTGCCCTCGCACTATTTCGGGATCGGTCTGGTCACCCCGACCAACAAGTCGTCCTTCGTCGGCGACATCGAGCCGAAGTTCTCGATCCAGTCGATCTCCAAGGTCTTCACCCTGGCCCTGGTGTTCCAGGAGTCCGGCGAGGACCTGATCGAGAACAGCATCGGCGTCGACGCGACCGGCCAGGTGTTCAACTCGATCACCGCCGTGGAGCAGTACAAGGGCAAGGAGATGAATCCCTTCGTCAATCCGGGAGCCATCGCCACCACCGGCATGGTCAAGGGATCGAGCGCGGACGAGGTCTGGCGCAAGATCCTGGGCATCCACAGCGACTTCGCCGGCCGCCAGCTCGACGTCGACCAGGTGGTCTACAAGTCCGAGGCCGACACCAATCAGCGCAACCGGGCGATCGGCCAGCTGATGTCGGCCTATGAGCGGTTCCCGGGCGACCCGGCCCAGGCCGTCGACCTCTATACCCGTCAGTGCGCCATCGCCGTGAACGCCAAGGACCTGGCGGTGATGGCCGCGACCCTGGCCAACGGCGGCAAGAACCCCGTCACCCGCAAGCAGGTGATCGATCCGCGCCATGTGCCCGGAATCCTGGCGGTGATGGCCACGGCCGGCCTCTACGACGACAGCGGCAAGTGGCTGTTCCACACCGGCCTGCCGGCCAAGAGCGGCGTCGGCGGCGGCATCATCGCGGTCTCGCCTGGCAAGTTCGGGATCGGAACCTTCGCCCCGCCGCTCGACGCGGCCGGCAACAGCGTCCGCGGCCAGCGCGCGATCACCGCGATTTCGAACGCCCTCGGCGGCAATCCTTACTCGGTGCGGCCGGTCTAGTCGGAGAAAGTGATGCGTGGCGGGGGAAGAGTGCGCAGGGCGCTTGCGGCCGGCTCCGGCGGCGCGGCCCTGCTGCTGGCGATCGGTTGCCCAGCGGCCGCGGCCGACGAAGCCCAGCCGACCGCCCCGCCGCCGGCGGCGCCCGGCGCCTCGAACGCGGCGCTCGCCGACATCCGCCGCGAGATCGAGGCGTTGAAAGCGGAGTCGGCCGCCGCCAAGGCCGCCGAGGAAGCCCGCGCCCGGCGCATCGACGCCCTCTCGCGCCAGTTCAGCCTCGTGGCCGGCGCCCCCGCGCCGCCGCCGTTGATCCCTGACGCGCAACCGAACCTCCAGCTCAGTCAACGCTCCGAGGCCCCGCCGAAGGGCGCCAAGTGGGGCGGCTTCGAGCCGGGCAAGGGTCTGATCCTGATGCGGTCGGATGTCGGCGAGGTGAACCTCGGCCTGGTCAGCTACCTGCGCTACCTGAACCAGCACGGCATGGACGACACCTATACGAGCAGCTTCGGCCAGCCGTTCGATGTCACCCCGCGCGAGGATTTCCAGCTCGCCAAGGTGCAGATCACCCTGCGTGGTTGGCTGTTCAATCCGCGGTTCGGCTACAACGCCTACGTCTGGACGTCCAACGCCAGCCAGGGTCTCGGCGCCCAGGTGGTCGCCGCCGGCAACCTCAACTGGACCTTCAACGAGCACTTCCGGGCCTACTTCGGGGTCCAGTCGGTGCCCTCGACCCGCTCGACCAACCGGACATTCCCTTACTGGCTGCGCAACGACAACCGGCCGATCGCCGACGAGTTTTTCCGCGGGTCCTACACCCAAGGCATCTGGGCCGACGGCAAGATCATCGATGGTCTCGAATACCGGGTGATGGTCGCCAACAACCTCAGCGCGCTCGGCGTCCAGGCCCGCCAGCTCGACGCCAATATCGACACCTTCTCCGGCGCCCTGACCTGGATGCCGACGACCAAGGAGTTCGGCCCGGCGAACGGCATGGGCGACTTCGAGGATCATCAGAAGTTCGCGACCCTGTTCAGCGCGCACTACACGCAAAGCACCGAGACGCCGCAATCGCAGCCCGGTACCGAGTCGATCGAGAACACCCAGATCCGGCTGTCCGACGGCACCCTGATCTTCAACACCACCGCCTTCGGGACCGGGCGGATCACCGAGGTGCGCTATCAGATGATGGCCCTGGCCGCGGCCTTCAAATACAAGGGCTATGCGCTGGAGGGAGAGTACTACGCCCGCTGGCTGGACCCGCTGAAGGTCGAGGGCGTCATCCCCCGTGACGACTTCTTCGATCAGGGCTACTCGCTCCAGGCCTCGGCCATGGTCATCCCCAAGACGCTGATGCTCTACGCGTCGGGATCGCAAGTTTTCGGCCAGTACGGCGATCCCTGGGACCTCGCCCTCGGGCTCAACTACTACCCGTTCCAGCGCCGCGACCTGCGGGTGAACATGATGGGCCTGTGGGTCAAGAACTCGCCGGTCGGCTACACCGCCTATCCCATTCCGGTCGGCGGCAACGGCTTCACCTTCGTCACCGACCTCTCGCTGGCCTTCTGAGGCTAGCGGCCAGCCCGGCAGACCGGCGGCGCGACGTAGTCCAGGTTCAGCAGCCGGAAGTAATTCTCGCCCAGCGCGATCTGGCGGAACGCCTCGTCGTTCAGGCGCCGGTTGACCCGGCTCGTGACCTCCAGCTCCTTCCAGTATTGCTCGAACGGCTTGTCGGCGGAGGCGACGAAATCGCTGCCGTTCAGGATCCGGGTCGGATAGGCGTTGAACAAGTCTATGAAGTCCTGCCCGTACTGGTAGTAGGCGTTGTAGATCACGTCCCACGATATATCGAGCATCAGGTTCGGATAGGTATCCAGCGCCTTGCGCATGATCGCCACATGCAGCTTGGGGTTCATCTTGGTCAGCTCTTTCGAGAGCCCCATATGCGCCCAGACGATCTTGTTGTTCGGATAGGTCTTCAGCACGTGCTGCATCAGCGGCACGAACTTGGTCGGTTCGGCGTCGTTGCCCAGGTCGGCGTGGACGGTGAGCGGGATGCCGCGCTGCTCGAGCACCTTCATGAACGGGGCCCAGCGGTTGATGCTCTCGAACGTCGGCGGCTCGAATCCGTTGCCCAGCAACGCCTGCTTCATGACGTTAGCCTCGCCCATCCAGGCGAACATGCCCGGGAACTCGCGGTCATAGAGCTTGATGGTCTCCACCGCGCCCTCGGGATGGGCCAGATCCACGAACGTCATCGACAGGGTGATGTGGACGTTGTCGTGCGGATAGACCTTCATCTCCTGCCCGTTGACGAAGTCGTTCTTGATGCTGGGCAGCGCCTTCACCCCCGGGCAGTTCAGGTAGTAGGTGCAGTCCGACTTCATATCGAGCGACTGGCCGATGCCCATGTAGGTCACGAACCGCACCCCGGCCTTGTCGAAATACTGGAAGAGGGTCGTCGGCTCTATCGCCTGGCCGCCGAAAGGCCGCGGATGGAAGTGGGCATCCGAGACGCCAGTATAGGGCTCGGATTGGCGATCGAAGCACTGCGGGCTCGAGTTCGCCTTCGAAAATGACGCCAGACTGCGTTTGAAGGTCGGGACCGGCGGGGTCGGAGGGGGCTTTGGCGGTGCGCCCGCCGGCGCCGCCGCGGTCAGGCCGGGCAGCCCGGCCAGGACCAGGGCGCAGGCGGCCAGCGCGGCCGGTCGAAGGCGTTTGCGAGTCATGGCGGACCTACTGCGGCGGCGGTGGAGGGGGTGGCGGCTGTTCCTGCGCCGGATCCGGCACCGTCACATAGACCACCGTGTCGCCCTCGTAGCGGGGCTCGTAGTACATGCCGCCGCACGAATAGTAGGACCCGTAGTAGGGCGAACAGCCGTAGGGCAGCGCGTAGTACATCGACCCGTAGATCGCCGCCGAGGTCACCGCCGCGGCAGCGCCGAAGGCGACGCCGGCGCCGATCGGATGGTCGTCCCAGCCGCCCCAGCCCCAGTCGTTGTCGGCGTCGATATTGATGTCGTTGCCCGCATTGATGTTGCCCCGGTTGATATTGTTGTTGTTGCCGCGGTTGACATTGTTGTTGCCGCGATTGCCGTCGCCGCGCGCCGGCAGCTGGCCCGCGTCGGCGCGGCCGCCCTGTCCTGCGACGGGGCGATTGCCGGCATAGGCGCCTTGCCCGGCGGCGGGACGATTGGCGGCGTTTGCTCCCTGCCCGCCCGCCGGACGATTGCCGGCGTAGGCGCCCTGTCCGCCGGCCGGTCGCGACCCGGCATTGCCGCCCTGCGGCCGGCTTCCGCCATAGCTGGACCGGTTCATCGAGCTGCTCTGCCGCGGCGGCGAGCCCATGCTGCGCGAGGCGCCGCCCATGCTGCCGCGGCTCATCGACGAGCCGCGGCTCATGCTCGACATGCCGCCGCCGCGGACGCCGCCCCCGCCTCGGCCACGCGCGTAACTGTCAAAGGCCGCCATGCAGACGATCGAGACGATCGCAGTGGCGAGGGTCGCTCGATAGAAGCGCGCTCTGGTCATCGCCGCATCCTCCTCAGCGCGCCGCCATGAACTTGATCGGCTTGGCGTCGCTCGCGGGCGTGAAGGCAAAATCCTGCTGGGTGTAGACGGGGTTCTCGATCCAGCTCAGCCGCGCGACGTAGGTCGGCCCGGTCGGATCAGTGCGGTCGATGATCACCAGCTTCTTGGGCAGCGGCTTGTCGCCCTGCTGGATCCAGATCTGCCAGTCCATGTCCTTTTCGCGGAAGGCGTAGTGCTGGGTTTCGACGCCGTCGATGGTCGCCGGCCCGACGACGAAGCCGGAGATCAGCTTGTCTTCGCGCGTCTTGTCGCCGGTCCAATGGAACAGGTCCTCGAGCGGCAGCGCGATGCCGAACTTGTCGTAGATGGCGTCCAGGGTCGCGGCGTTCGTCGCCGGCGCATCGACCGTGGCGTAGTATTTCAGCTCCGGCGCGGAGACCGTGAACGTCTTGCCGTCGTAGATGAAGGTCCGCTTCTTGATGTCGCTGTTCAGATCGATGACGAAGCCGTTGGGACGCCGGACCTTGTAGGTGGTCACCCCGTCCAGCTGCAGTCGCTGGCCGTCCACCGTGACGACGTCGATAGTGGTGTTCGCCGTGATGCCGAACGTCTTCAGCGTGTCCAGATAGGTCCCCATGCGCTTGAGCGCTTTCAGGGCGTCCTCCTCGACCTCCTGCGGCGGCAGCTCCGCCCCGGCCCCCGGCGCCGACGCGGCCGGCGCGGGCTTCGGCTGGGCCAGGACGACCCCGGGACCGGCAAGGAGAAATGCGACGGAACTGACGATGGCCGGAAGGGTCCGCATGGTCGTTCTCTGGGTTCGGCGAGGACCGGCGGGCCGGCCCTCCTGACGGCCACGATTGTCGGCCCGTCGGCGCCCCCTCGCTATCGGTAGAAACCCTAGACGCACGCTCCGGGAAGCACTCGGCGCCCACCATTCGCCCCGCCCGGCTCGCCGCTCGTCCCAGGGCGCTTCTCAGAGCCGCGGCCGGCGCGAAACATCGGGCCATGATCCAGCGTCTCGCCGTCGCCGCGCTTTGCGCCCTCGCCGCCTGCAGTCCGCCGGCGGCGCCGCCCGCCGCGGCCCCGGAGGCCGACTGGCCCTATTACGGCGGCGACGCCGGGGGTCAGCGGTTCTCGCCCGCCGCCCAGATCACCCCGGCCAACGTGAAAGGGCTGAAGCTCGCCTGGACGTACTCCACCGGCCACATGAAGACCCATGCCGACGCGGTCCAGCGTGCGGCGTTCGAGGCGACCCCGATCCTCGCCGGCGGCCGGCTCTACCTCTGCAGCCCGTTCAACGTCGCCAGCGCCCACGACCCCGCCACGGGCCGCGCGCTCTGGACCTTCGACCCGAAGATCGACGCCGGCGCCCGCTATCCCAACAGCTTCAACTGCCGCGGCGTCGCCTACTGGCGCGATCCGGCCGCCCCGGCCGACGCCCCCTGCGCCGAGCGCATCTTCATGGCCACCAACGACCGGCGGCTGTTCTCGCTCGACGCGGCCACCGGCAAGGCCTGCGCCGGCTTCGGCCAGGGCGGCCAGGTCGACGCCATGCCCGGCGCCCAGCTGGCGCGGCCTGACGGGGCGCAGATCACCTCGGCCCCGGTGGTGATCGACGGGATCGTCGTGGTCGGCTCCTCGATCGACGACAACCAGCGGGTCCGCGAGACGCCCGGCGCGGTCCGTGCCTTCGACGCGCTCAGCGGCGCGCTGCGCTGGACCTACGACCCGTTGCAGGCGTCCGGCCCCGGCGTCGTCGCCGGCGCCGCCAACGTCTGGGCCCCGATGTCGGCCGACCTGGCCCGCGGCCTGGTGTTCCTGCCGACCTCCAGCCCCAGCCCCGACTTCTACGGCGCCGCGCGCCCAGGGAACGCCGCCCACGCCAACTCGGTGGTCGCCGTCCACGCCGCCACCGGCCAGGTCGCCTGGGCGTTCCAGACCACCCACCACGACGTCTGGGACTACGACGTCCCGGCCCAGCCGACCCTGGCCATGCTCGGCTACCGCGGCGGCCCGGTCCGCCCCGCGGTGATCCAGACCACCAAGCAGGGCTTGGTCTTCACCCTCGACCGCGAGACCGGCCAGCCGATCATCCCGGTCGAGGAGCGCCCGGTCCCCCAGGGCGGCGAGGTCGGCGAGGTGCTCTCCCCCACCCAGCCGTTCCCGGTCGCGCCCGCGCCGCTGGCGCCCAGCCGCATCACCCCGGACGACGCCTTCGGCCTGACGCCCTGGGACAAGGACGCCTGCCGCAAGCTGATCGCCGGGGCCCGCAACGAGGGGCTCTACACCCCGCCCAGCACCCGGGGGACGATCCTCTACCCGTTCACCGGCGGCGGTTCGAACTGGGGCGGCATCGCCTTCGATCCGCGCCGGGGCGTGGCGTTCATCAACACCTCCTCGGCCCTGCACAAGGTCACCCTGATCCCGGCGGGCAAGGTCGCCGGCGAGAAGCAGGCCAACCCCGACCTTGAGATCAGCCCCCAGGCCGGCGCCCCCTTCGGCATGCGGCGCGAGCTGCTGCGCTCGCCGCTCGGCCTGCCCTGCAACCCGCCGCCCTGGGGCCTGCTGAGCGCCGTCGACATGACCACCGGCCAGGTGCTCTGGCGCACTCCGCTCGGCGCCACCGGCGACCTGGCGCCCGGCTCGCAGTTCTTCGTCCGCGGCGTCGGCACGCCCAATTTCGGCGGCCCGATCGCCACCGCCTCGGGCCTGGTGTTCATCGGCGCGGCGATGGACGACTACCTGCGCGCCTTCGACGCCAAGTCCGGCCGCGAGCTCTGGAAGGGCCGCCTGCCGGCCGGCGGCCAGGCCACTCCGATGACCTATGTCTGGAAGGGCCGCCAGTACGTGGTCATCGCCGCCGGCGGCCACGCCAAGGGCGACACCAGGCGCGGCGACCAGGTCGTGGCCTTCGCCCTGCCCGACTAGATCCCGACTTGACCGCCGTTGCGTAACAGGCCGAGCGTGGCGCCCAAAATTTCGGGCCAATATTTGGGAAGGAACGCTCCGCCATGACTGCTACGCCTGACTTCAAGCTCCTGATCGGCGGCCAACTGGTGGCCGGCGACGCGACGATGGACGTGATCAACCCGGCCACCGAGCAGCGCGTCGCGGTCTGTTCGCGCGCCTCCAAGGCCCAGCTCGACCAGGCGGTCGCCGCCGCCAAGGCCGCGTTCCCGGCCTGGGCCGCCACCTCGATCGACGAGCGCCGCAAGGCGCTGCTGGCCATGGCCGACGCCATCCAGGGCGCCGCGCCCGAGCTCGCGCGCCTGCTGACCCAGGAACAGGGCAAGCCGCTGCAGGCGGCGATGGGCGAGGTGTTCGGGGCCGCGGCCTTCTTCCGCTACTTCGCCAGCCTCGACCTGCCGGCCAAGACCGTCCAGGACGACGCCGCCGGCCGCGTCGAGATCCGCCGCAAGCCGCTGGGCGTGATCGGGGCCATCGTGCCCTGGAACTTCCCGCTGATCCTGATGTCCTTCAAGGTTCCGGCCGCCCTGCTGGCCGGCAACACGATCGTCCTGAAGCCGGCTGCGACCACGCCGCTCTCGACCCTGAAGATCGCCGAACTGGTCAAGGACCTGGTCCCGCCAGGCGTGCTCAACGTCATCGCCGACGCCAACGACCTGGGCGCGGCGATCACCGGCCATCCCGACATCCGCAAGATCAGCTTCACCGGCTCCACCGAGACCGGCAAGCGGGTGATGGCCGGCGCCGCCGACGCCCTCAAGCGCGTCACCCTGGAGCTGGGCGGCAACGACGCGGCCATCGTGCTCGACGACGTCGACCCGGTCGAAACCGCGCCGAAGATCTTCGCCGCCGCCTTCCAGAACTCCGGCCAGGTCTGCATCGCCGCCAAGCGGGTCTACATCCACGAGAGCATCTACGACGCCATGTGCGAGGAGCTGGCCAAGCTCGCCGACGCGGCCGTGGTCGGCGACGGCCTGGAGCAGGGCACCCAGTTCGGCCCGCTGCAGAACAAGGCCCAGTTCGACAAGGTCCTCGACTACATCGAGGCCGGTAAGCGCGACGGCAAGGTCATCGCCGGCGGCGCCCGCGCCGGTGACACCGGCTACTTCATCCGCCCGACCATCGTGCGCGACATCACCGACGGCTCCAAGCTGGTCGACGAGGAGCAGTTCGGTCCGGTGCTGCCGCTGATCAAGTTCAAGGACGCCGCCGACGCGGTGGCCCGCGCCAACGCCTCGGACTACGGCCTCGGCGGCTCGATCTGGGCCAAGGACGCCGAGCGCGCCTGGGACCTCGCCGCGGGCATGGAGTCCGGCACCGTCTGGATCAACAAGCATGCCGACCTGCAGCCGCACCTGCCGTTCGGCGGGGCCAAGCTCTCGGGCGTCGGCAGCGAACTGGGCGAAGAGGGCCTGAAGGAGTTCACCCAGGTCCAGGTCCTGAACATGGCCCGCTAACGGCGCGCGGCGGCCCCGGCTTGCGCCCGGGCCGCCGCCTGTAACTCCTGCTGACCTCGAAGGCGGCTCCTCCCCCCAACGGTCATGCGTTAACGCCGAGGTCCCTGGCGTGACGACATAGGGATGGCTGCTTCGCGCCAGATACGGACATTGGGCCCCGCGCGGTAAGTGGTCATTCGCAGATCGGGGTCCGCTTCCAACTCATTGCGGGCGATGGGCGGCTCAGCTCCAGACGGCGGGGGTGTCCTTCATTCACCCCCTGGCCAACGCGCTGGCTGCCTTGCCGTCATACTGGCCGCCGAAGCTAGTCTTCAGGTGGGCCATGATGGTCCCGACGTTAGCGTCGGGGTTCTTGGCCCGGAAATCGTCGATGGCCTTGCGCAGTTCCGATTCCGTCATCTGCTTTGGGCCATACGAGGAAAGAATTGCCAGTTCGGTTTCAGCAGCCTTGGTGCGCTGATCGACCTTCGACGCATCGCCGCCGGCTTCGATCAGGCGGGCGCGCTCACTCGCGAGGTTCTCCAGCGTCAGTTTCGTATTCTTCAGGAACTTCGCGACGGTTGCGGCGACCTTTTCATCCGTGACTTCCGTCACGCCGCGCTTGAACTCTTCGGTCGTGATCTGCGTAGCTTCGCCGATCAGAGTGGTGAGCAGGTCAGCCTTCAGACGGTCGTTCAACTTACGTGCCGCTAGTTGGTCAGCTTTGAGCTCGTCAAGCAAAGCCATATCGCCGTCCTTTCTATTCACTCTGTTCGTTAGTTCTGTAGTTGGGGAAGGAGGCCGCCGTTCAAGCGCGGTCGCGCCGCTGGGGCACCGTAGCAGCCTCCCCGCAATATCCATGCGCCAAATCCGGGCGTTGGCGCGTGGCAGGAAGCGGGCTCGCCGATGTCCCGCTTCTCGTCGCGTGGGTTGTTCTGAACGCGTCCTTTGCGACCATTGGGAAAACCTGCAGCGGCCGGACCGGTGAAGCCCCGCGTCGAGAGTGTCTTAACAAGCTCTGTAGAAAATCGTCCGGAAAGCTGGGCGCTTGAGCGACCGGCAGTCAGATCGCGGATCCTCCGGACAGTGAGAGTTTAGTATGACGAACATCGCCAACGTCACCGCGGTCACCGCCAGCGGCAGTTACAAGGCCGGCGCCACAGTGACGTTGACCGTCGACTTCGACGGCGCGGTGCTCGTGGACACTACAGGGGGCGCGCCGACACTCTCGCTGAACAGCGGCGGGGCCGCCACCTACATGGGCGGCGGCGGCTCCTCGACCCTGACCTTCAGCTACACGGTCGGCGCCGGCGAAACGAGCGCCGATCTGGACTACGCCTCGACCTCGGCGCTTGCGCTGAACGGCGCGGCGATCACCGACGCCGTGACTCATGCAGCCGTCGTCCTGACGCTGGCCACGCCCGGCGCGGCCGGCTCGCTAGGCGCCAACGCCAACATCGTCATCGACACCGCCGCGCCCACGGTCACCGGCGCTACCGTGGTCTTTTCGGCAGATACCGGGCTCTCCAACAGCGACCTGATCACGAACACGCCTTCGCAGTCGGTAAGCGGGACGCTGACAGGCCCTCTGGGGACAGGGGAAACGGTTCTTGTGTCCTTCGACGACGGCCAGTCCTGGACAACGGCCACGGCGTCCGGGAGCACGTGGAACCTCCCGACGCCCGTCACCCTCGCAGGCAGCGACACGCTGAAGGTGCGGGTCGACGACGCCGCAGGCAATCAGGGCTCGGCGGCGTCCTTCGCCTATGTGCTCGACACCACGCCGCCGTCCGGCGTCAGCAGCATCAGCCTGTCCAACGACACCGGCAGTTCCTCGAGCGACTTCATCACCAACGCCGCTGCGCAGACCATCAGCGGCACGGCGTCGAGCGCCTTTGCGGCGGGCGACCAGGTTCACGTTTCGCTCGACAACGGCGCCACCTGGACGGTGGTCTCCACCACGGCGGGCGCGAACACCTGGTCCCTGCACGCTACACTCGCCGGCAGCGACACGCTGAAGGTGCGGATCGCCGATACGGCGGGCAATTACGGCACAGTCGCCTCCCAGGCCTACGTGCTCGACACCACGCAGCCGACGACGACCATCTCGTCGCTCGCCCTTTCGGCCGACACGGGGACCTCCAGCTCCGACTTCATCACCAAGACCGCCGCGCAGACGGTCAGCGGAACGCTGTCAGCCAATCTGTCGACGGCCGAGCAAGTTCAGGTCTCGATGGACAACGGCGCCTCGTGGACCACCGCCAACGCGACGGTCGGGCAGAATACGTGGTCGCTCAGCGGCGTCACCCTCGTCCAAAGTAGCACGCTGCAGGCGCGGGTCGTCGATACGGCCGGCAATGAGGGGACGCGCCTCAGCCAGGCCTATGTGTACGACATGGTCGCGCCGGCCAGCGTCAGCAGCCTGTCCCTTTCGAGCGACACCGGCGCTTCCTCGACCGATTTCGTCACCAAGGTTTCAGCGCAAACCATCAGCGGCGTGCTGAGCGGCGGGCTGGCGGCAGGAGACCAGGTACTGGGCTCGCTGGACAACGGCGCGACCTGGACCGACATCACCTCCAAGGTGAGCGGCACGACCTTGAGCTGGAACGGCGTCACGCTCGCCGGCAGCGGCGTCCTCAAGGTTCAGGTCGTCGACGTCGCGGGCAACGCCAACACGGCTTTCACAGGCTACGTGCTCGACACGTCCGCCGCCGCGCCTTCCGCGCCGGACCTGAGCGCCGCGTCCGACACCGGGGCGTCGAACACCGACAACATCACCAGCGACGCCACGCCCACCTTCACCGGCACGAGCGAGGCGAACGCGGCCGTTTCGTTGTTCGACACCGACGGAACGACCGTGCTGGGGACGGCGACCGCCGACGGCTCGGGAAACTGGTCGATCACGTCGAGCACCCTGGCGGTCGGCCAACACACGATCTCGGCCACGATCACCGATCTGGCGGGAAACGCGTCGCCCGCCGGCGCGGGTCTGCAGATCACCATTGAGGCGTCGGCGCCTCCCGAACCGCCGCCGCCGTCGGTCGTCACCATCGTGACGCCGTCCGGCTCCCTGATCACCGGCGACGGCGCGGCCAATCTCATCGAGTGGAGTGGAAGCGGGGCCGATACGATCGCCGGCGGCGCGGGGAACGACACCCTGATCGCCGGGCAGAACAACGACGTCCTGCAGGGCAATACCGGCGCCGACAGCATTTCCGCGGGGGCGGGCGCAGACATCGTCAACGGCGGTCAGGGGGATGACTTCCTCAATGGCAACCAGGGGAACGATCTGCTGTTCGGGGACCTCGGCGACGACGCCGTCTCCGGCGGCAAGGGCGACGATTTCGTCCACGGCAACGCGGGCGACGACGTGCTGCTGGGCGACCTCGGCGACGATACCGTTCTGGGCGGCCAGGGCGACGACCTCATCATGGGCGGCGACGGGGCCGACTACCTCTCCGGAGACAAGGGCGACGATGTCCTAATCGGCGGGGCGGGCGCAGATCTCTTCAGTTTCGTGAACGGGGCGGGCCGCGACGTCATTGCGGACTTCAGCCACGCGCAGGGCGATCACATCCGGCTGTCGGCCGCGCAGGCGGCCGATTTCCAGGCCCTGTTCGGCAAGATGGCTATGGTGGGCGCCGATACGGTGATCAGCCTGGATGGCCTGACGATCGTCCTTGCCGGCGTCCCGATGAGCAGCCTCACCTCTGGCGACTTTCTGTTTTTCTAGCTCTGCGCCAGGGCGGCCCTAGCCCTATACGTTCCAGTAAACACGGCTGGGACGTCGCGGGCGGCGTAGCTCCATTGTCTCAGATGCGCCAGCTGCGGACATTCGAGCCTGACGCCAGAGCGGACCAACGCCTCGCCCTGCGCGCAGCGGGTCAGTTGGGCGAGCGCTTGAGGAATGCGATCAGGCCCGCAGGGTCGTTCGTGAAGATCGCGCTCATGCCTAGCTCACGATTGATGCGCCAGCCGGCTTCGTCATCGACGACATCGGAGATCACCATCACTCCGGCGTCGCGCAGCTGCTTCACCTCGGCCGCGTCCGTGACCCTGGAGCTCAAGGTGAGGCAACTGGCGTGATGCTGGCGGAGCAGCGGCAGATACGCGCCCTTTTCGGCCTTGGCGCCCAGCAGGCAGGTGCGAATGCGCGGGTTGATGTCGTGCATCGCCTCCAGCGTCCTCCAGTCGAAGGACTGAAGGATAAAGCGGTCCTCCAGGCCGTGCTTGCGAACGGCGGCCTCGACCAGGCGGGCGAACGCCACCGGATCGACTTGCCCCTCCGCAGGCTTGGGCATCTTGGTCTCGCCGAAGAACAGCACCGGCGTGTCCCTATAGCGGGCGAACACCGCGTCAGGCGTCGGCATGCGCGCCCCGGGAACAGGCTCCTGGGTCGGATAGATGGCCCGGTGCTTCGAACCGCAATCGAACTTGAGCACGTCCGCCAGCTTCATCGCCCGGATAGGTCCCGGCGAGACGCCGGAGCCGGGCTCGGGCGTACAGAAGGTCGCGTTGACCGTGGGGTCATGCTGCACAACGAGCTGGTCGTCGGCGGTCACCACCATGTCGAACTCGAGCATTTCGGCGCCGAGCGCGATGGCGTGATCGAAGGCCGGCAAGGTGTTTTCCGGCATCAGCAATGCACCGCCGCGGTGGGCGATGACGATCGGCCGGCTGGGCTCGGCTGCGTGCGCCAAGACGTCCGGCATGAGCATCGCGGCGGAAGCGATGATCGAGAGAAGCATCCGCATGGTCAGAAGTCCGCCTTGAGGGTGAGGTAGAAGTAGCGGCCGACCGCGTCCATGAAGGCGACGCCTTGTGCGTTTCCTTCAGTCTGGTTCGGGCCGGCATAGGTCCACTGCAGCACCGGATGGTCGATCCTGTTGTTGGTGAAGTTCCGCACCCCGAACTGGACGCTGTACTGATCCGTCGGGCTAAACGTCAGGCTCAGGTTGTGGTTGACGTACGCGGGGACCTCGGACTTCTCCCGCGTCTCGTCCGACTGGTCGTTGACGTTGAAGCGGCTGGCCGAGGTGTAGGTGGTGTTCACGCCGAGCCTGAACCGCCCGATCTCGTACCCGGCCGTCAGCGCGCCCCTGAACTTGGGGTTGTTCCACTGCCCGGCCGCATCGCTGCCCGCGCCGCCGGACTGGGCGATCGTGGTCTGCTCGAGCAGCTGCGATCCCATAAAGCTGAGCCGCAGCGTGCCGTCGCCGATCGGGACGCGGTAGTTGGCGGAATAGTCGATCCCGCGCGAGCGGCGCGCGGCCAGGTTGGCGAACTGCGCCTCCACATAGTCCACCTGGCCGGCCAGGTGGCCCGGTCCGCTGCTCGCGTGGCGATGCACGAACCGGCAGTAGCCCATGTCCGGGCCTCCGCTAGCGTCCACGCAGTTGTTCATGATGGTGGTGTACGCGATCGAGGTGACGACATTCTCGATGTCGATCGCCCAATAGTCGACCGTGAGGTCGAAGCCGGGGACGAAGCTCGGCTGCACGACGACGCCGAACGAATGCGTGTCGCCGGTCTCGGGCGTCAGGTTCGGATTGCCGCCGGTGAAGATCCTGGGGGCGTTGAGGTTGGCGTCGGGCAGCGGCCCGTTCCACCCTGGCACCGTGGCCGCGCAATTGGCCGCCCGGTCTTTGTCCTGGGTGATGAGCCGTGCTTCACAGGGGTCGGAAATATTGCCCAGGTTCTGCACGCCGACAGGCGAGAAGAGCTCGCCGAAGTTGGGCGCGCGCACGCTGTACGACTTGGCCCCACGCACGGTGAGGCCGGCGATGGGCGCCCAGTTGAACCCGACCTTCCAGGTGTCCGTCGACGGGTTGTCGTTATAGTGGGAGTAGCGATAGGCCCCTTCGACCGTGAGCTTGTGCGCGAACGGAACGTCGCTGAGCACGGGGACAACCAGCTCCGCGTAGGCTTCCGAAACGTTGCGGGTGGCGTCCATCGACGGGTGCACCGAGTGGTCCATGCCCGGCGCCCAGATGATGTTGCTGAGCTTGGCGACGTCAGGATCGTCGCGCGTGTTGAGCTTCTCCTGCCGCCACTCAAGCCCGGCGGCCACCAGCACGTCGCCGGCCGGCAGCGTGAAAAGGCTCCCGTCGACGCCGACGCCGGCGTTCAGCATACGGTTCTTCGTCCGCTCGTGGCGGTCGTACATCGCATAGTCCACCCAGGCCTGGCTGGGCGCGTCGGTGGTGTAGAAGTTGAAGGGCACGCACCCGGCCGCGCGGGCGCCGGCGTCGGCGCAGACGACCTGCCCGTCCAGCATGATGGCGTCGCGCCCATACAGCCACTCGCGCTTGCCGAGCATGTTGGTGTAGCGGACCTCATCCTTCACCTGGCCGTAGCGGGCGAAGGCCTGCCAGTTCAGCCGCCCGGTCAGCGGGCCGCCGACGTCGGAGCCCAGGGTGAAGGCCGTGCGGTCGTGGATCTCCTGCTGGATCGGCAGGTTGGTGTATTGGCGGTTCAGGGGGATCGAGGTCAGGCCATTGGCCACCATGAACTGGCGCAGCGATTCCGGCAGAAAGGGATCGGTCAGCCGCGCGATTTCCCCCGAGTGGCCCGCTCCGGTGGCAGGATTTATCCCCCACCAGTTGGTCGGCCGGAAATCGTCGCGATAGTGCGGCCATGAGCTGCTGCCGCTGACCCAACTCTGCGCCAGGCCGAACGAGGTGTTCCAGACGATGTCCGGCGTCAGGTCGTAGGACAGGTTGGCGTAGGCCGACGCCTTCTTGGACTCATCGCGAATGGTGATGTTGGTCAGGGTGCCGAAGGCGGTGTCCGGCCCGCCCGCCTGGGTGCCCAGCTCGCCGGTGGTGATGACGCGATAGGAGTCGCGCGGGATCTGCACCACCTGGCCGTTGATCAGCTGATACCAGTCCCCGTTCCGCGTCGTGCCGCATCCCTGGCGGTCGAAGAGGCAGAAGGTCGAGTAGTTCGACCGGTAGAACTGCTTGGTGTCGACGATGATGTTGTCCGGGATGCCGTCGTTCGGTCCTGTGTTGTCCGGATTGACCTGATAGGCCCAGTTCTTCGGGTAGCGGTCAGTGGCCAGCACCGGAGAGGTATAGATGTAGTTGCCGCCGATCACGACGCGGGCGCGGTCGCCCGCGAACTTGAAGCCCGTCGCCGCGGAGAACTGGTACTGTTCGGCGTCGCCGTCCTCGGAGACCCCGGCCGTCGCCGAGGCCGAAACGCCGTCCATCTGCTTCTTCATGATGACGTTGACCGCACCGGTCACCGCGTCCGCGCCGTAGATCGCCGCCGCCCCGCCGGTGACGACCTCGAACCGCTCGATCAGCGCCGAGGGAATGGTGTTGAGGTCGACCGCCATCGTACGCGCGCCGCCCGAGACCCAGCGGTGTCCGTCGACCACCACCAGCGATCGGTTCGCGCCCATGTTGCGCAGGTTGATGTTGGCGACGCCCTTGTCATAGGCCTGGCTGCGCGAGCTCCATTCGCCCAGGCCCGGCGCGATGGCCGGCACCTGCTTCAGCGCGTCATAGGCGGTGAACCGGCCGAAATCCTTGGCCGCGTCGAACGAAACGACGCTGACCGGCATGGACGAGTCCAGCTCCGGGCGGGCGATGCGGCTGCCGGTGACGACCAGCGTCTCGACCTCGGCGTCCGCCTCGCTGCGTCCGTCGGAGGCGCTCAGCACCGCGGTGGAGCCGTCGAAGCTGCGCACCGAAAGCCCGGTGCCCGACAGCAGCCGCTCCATCGCCGCGCGGGTGTCGAGGCTGCCCTGCAGCGCGTTGGTCCGGCGCTCGCGGGTGTCGGCGGCCGTGGCGATGATCCGGATTCCCGCCTGGCGAGCGAATTCCTGGATGCCGCTCGAGGCGGGCTGCGCCGCTACATCGAAGTTGCGCGTCTGGGCCTGAGCCAATGCCGGAACGCAGAGCATCGCTGCGACCGCAGCGGCGGAAGCAGTCGACTGGAACATGGAACGCACTTAGTGGACCCCCGAAGATTGACGTCTTTCAATCTCTCGACAGGGGCTCTCCCGGATTTGGATCGGGCCAGATCTGTGAAATGTTCTGCTCTGATTTATCTCAGTTTTATTACGATCGTCCCGCCGCCGCGCTCGACCTCGCCCCCCGACACCGCCGCCGCCATGCGCGCGAACTCTTCTGGATCGTCCGCCTTGAACAGGCCGACGATGCGGATGTCGCCGATCTCCGGGTCGGCCAGCACGATCTTGGTCCTGTTGATGCGGTTGAAGCGCACCACCGCCTCCGCGATCGGCGTGTCGTCGAGGGCGATCTGCGCCGGCGCGACTGGCCGCGCCGGCGCCCGGCTCGTCACCTTCTCCACCCGCGGCCGCGCCGCGGGCGCTGACGGGTCGAGGGTCAGCGACTGGCCGGCGCGCAGCAGCGCCGCCGCTTCCCGCGCCTCGCCGCGCCAGACCAGCACGCTGCCTTCCAGCACCTTCACCGTTCCGCCCCGCTCGCCGACCCGTTCCACCGAATAGACCGTCCCTGTCGCCTGGGCGCTCACCTCGCCGGCCCGCACCACGAACGGGCGAGCCAGGTCCTTGGCCACCCGGAAGGTGGCGCCGCCGCTCAGCAGGGTGATGCGCCGGGCGTCCGGCGACAGCGCCACGTCGATCCGCGCATCGCCCTGCAGTGTGGCGACCGAGCCGTCCTGCAGCCGGACGACCTGCTCGGCCGCCGGACCGACCGGCAGAGGACGCGCGGCGACCAGCGCCCCGACCGCCACCACCACGGCAAGCGAGGCGGCCAGCGCCGCGCCGAATACTTTCCCTCCGCTCCGGCGCGCAGGCCTCGTGGCGAGCGGCCCCGGCGCCTCATGCACCAACACCGGCTGCGGCGCCCTTGCCGGGGGCCGGGCGCCGACCACGGCGTCTTCCATGGCCATGAACACCGCCCGCGCCCGCGCATAGGCGCCGCGATGGCGCCGGTCCGCCGCCAGCCACGCCTTCAGCTCGGCGCGCCCTTGCGCGGTAAGCTCGCCGCACGCGGCCTCGACCGCCCACTGCGCGGCCTGCTCGTCGATGACGCCCGCTGAAGCTGCGTTAGCCATTCGCCTGCACCTTCCGTGGGGCGCTCGCCTCGCCTTCGCCCTCAGCGTCCTGCTCGGCCATCGATTTCAGGACCTTCTGCAGCCCGCGCACCAACAGGTTCTTCACCTCGTTTTCGCTCACACCCAACCGCTCGGAGGTCTCCTTGCGCGTCAGCCCCTCGATGCGCCGCAGCTCGATGACCCGTCGGCAGGTGTCGGAAAGATTCGACAGCAGCATGTTCACCCGCCGCAGCTCCTCGCTCGCCTCCAGCGTGCGATCCTGCAGGGGCCTGTTATCGATGACGCCGAACCAGTCGTCCTGGCTCACCGAGACGAGATTATTTCCGCCGGCCCGCCGCGCCATGTCGGTGGCCGCGGTATGGACGGTGCGGTGAAAATAGGCGGCCGGATTGTCGATATGGTCGACCTGCGCCAGTCCGGCGAGGCGACAATAGGCTTCCTGGATGACGTCCTCCGCATCGACCGCGCCGCGCCAGCGCCGCGCCAGCCACTTGCGCATGGCGCCTTCGTGGGGGACGATTTCCCGGGCGATCCAAGCCGTAATGATGTCCCGCTCGCCATTCATGGGATGCGACCGCCGGTTCTCCATTGGGCTGCAGGCCCGGGCAGCCCCCGGCAAATGCAGGCTGCGCTCCTAAAGACGCTCTGCGTAACAGTTTGATGATGGCTTCGATCCAAGCGCCGGGCGCTGGCCGGCCACCTGACCCCCAAGGCATCCGGGTCGACGCCGCCGCCCCGGGCCCGGTCTGGCCCCCGCTCAACCCAACCGACGAGCAGGCGCAGGAGGTCAGCCAGTTCGGCGCCAAGCTACGAGCTGCGCCGATCACCAGGAGGCATTCCGCCGCGTGGCGCTCGCCGCCGCGCTCGTGTCGCGTCTAGAGGCCAAAGGGATAGATGTCCGGCTCCCCCTCTGCCGAAATGCCTGGCGACGGGTTCACCGCAGTCGTCTCTGCGATCCAGACAAGCGCATCGAATTGCCGTGACAAGTTCGCGTGGAAATAGTGGCTCTGAAGCTCAGTGTCGGGGCGATAGATCACTCCGATGGCGCGTTCCAGTCGAGCCCAAGACAGCGACTGCGCAAGATCGGGGTTTGCGCGCCAGTCGATCAGAGCGCGTGGGCGTCCCCCGGCGTTGAAGACATGCTCCCAACTCTCCCGCCGAGCAGGGACAATGCTCATCTTCCGTGGCTCAAGACCCCATTCATCGGCTGCAAGAACGCTCCCCCGATCGGTACTAAAGCCGATCGAAACACAGCGCGGGCCGAACGCCTCCTTGCAGAGTTGCCCGATATTGAACTCGCCCGACGCCCCCATGGCGGTCGCTGCCGCATCGCCGATGTGGGAGTTGTGCGCCCATACGATCGCCTTGCTGTCAGATCCGCGCGATTCCATGAGCCGCAGCAGGGTCGCAAACATGTGCCCGTCGCGGCGGTTCCAGCTCTCGACCGAACTGCGGTACATGGCGCGATAGTAGGTTTCGGCCGCCGCCACGACGCGAGCGTTCTGCTCGGCGTCCAAATAGTCCTGCCCATCCATGGCGCCGTAGGCGAAGCGCTTATGGATCATGGACGCCAACTGCCCCACGACGGCGTCCTCGCAGTCGGCGGATCCTAGGCGGGCGGCCGCGCCGTAGTGGGTCGGATGCTCAAAGAAGGGACTGAGACATCCGTAGCGGCGGCGCGCCTGCGCCGCCCCCGCGGGGTCGACGCGATCTAGATAGGCGATGACTTGGGCTGCCGATTCCGTGAGGCTGTAGACATCGAGTCCGCGGAGTTCCGCGCGATCATCGGGCTCGCGGGGCAGGTTCCACGCGCGCAAGTCACGCAGAAAGCCGTGGAACTCGGCGTTGCGCCACATCCAGCGCGGAAACCTCAAGAAGCTGTCCTGTTGGCCCCAGATGCCTCTATTGCGCACAAACCGGTCGAGGTCGGCGACGTCGGGCCAGTCGGCTTCCAGCGCCACGATCCGAAAGCCGTGCCGCTCGATAAGGCGCCGGCTGATGGCGGCTCTGGCCCGATAGAACTCCGACGTGCCGTGCGTGCATTCGCCGAGCAGGACGATCCGAGCGTCGCCGAAACTGTCGAAGGCGGCGCCGAAGGCCGGATCGTCATAGTCGGGCAGCGGTCGCGCGGCCTCCCGAACTTTGGCGGACAGGTCCAACGCTGCATCTGCGTGCGTCATGACGTTCCTCCTCAGGCGTCGAGAGCGCCTTTGCGATAACGTGTTGCGTCGGCTCGGGGCTTGAGCCGCGTCAAAGCATGGATCGTCAGAGGGGCTACGCATCAGGACAAGTGCGGGAGAAGCCTGATGCAGCCGCCAATTACACGCGTACGAATTCCCCCTCTGCAGCTTGAGGCCGACCTCCAAGCCGCGCCCCTGCCGCGCGGCTTGGTGATCTTCGCGCATGGCAGCGGCTCGAGCCGGCGCAGTCCACGCAATCAGGCCGTAGCCCAGGCGCTGGTCGCAAGCGGCCTGGCGAGCCTTCTGATGGACTTGCTGACCCAAGGCGAAGAAGCCGAGCGCGCCAACGTCTTCGACATGCCCCTGCTCGGCGAGCGGCTCGTCCAGGCTATCGATTGGGCGAGCAACCAGCCGGCGCTCGCTCATCTTCCCATTGGGTTGTTTGGCGCCAGCACCGGCGCCGGCGCAGCGCTCCGCGCGGCGGCTGAAAGACCTGCTCGGGTGCGCGCCGTCGTGTCCCGTGGCGGGCGGCCCGACCTCGCCGGCGCAGCCCTACCGGACGTCCAGGCGCCAACCCTTCTCGTGGTCGGCGGCCGCGACGAAGCCGTGATCGCGTTGAACCGCCACGCCGCCCAGCAGATGTCGGCTCACGTCGAACTCGCCATCGTTCCCGGCGCAACCCATCTCTTCGAGGAACCGGGCGCGCTCCAAGCGGTCACGGACCTCGCAATCGCCTGGTTCCACGACCATCTCGGACCCGGCGTCATGCAAAAGCAACTCAGCCGCGAAGACTGAAGTCGCGCAGGGCGTCGACAACCTCGGCGTCGGACAGTTGATGGAAGTCCCGATAGGAGGCGCCCACCCCATAGAACGGCTCCGGCTGTTCCAGGCAGATCACATCATCGAAGATATCGGTCAGTGCGGCGGCAGCGTCGCGAGAGGCGACGGGCGCGGCAAGCACCAGTCGCGCCGCCCCCTGCGCGCGCAACGCTGCTCCGGCGGCCCGAGCGGTTGCGCCGGTGGCCAGACCATCATCGGCGACAATCGCCGTGCGCCCCTTGGGGTTCGGTCGAGGACGCTCCCCAAGGTAGATCGCGCGGCGACGTTCGATCTCGGCCAGTTCGCGGGCGCGCGCTTGCTGCAAATAGGCGGGGCTCGCGCCGCTGCGGCGAGCGACCTCCGGATTAACGACCGTCAGCGCCTCCTCCCCGTCCGTCACCGCGCCGAGCGCCACCTCCGGATATCCTGGAGCGCCGATCTTGCGCACGAGCACAAGGTCGATCGGGGCGCCGAGCCGCCGCCCTATTTCAATTGCGATGGGCACGCCGCCTCTCGGCAGCGCTTAGACGATCGGCTCGTCGTAGCTGCGTTCCGCGATCGCTTCGGCGATCCGCTGTCCAGCGTCAGTCCGATTTTCGAACATGCAGTGTCTCCCATGCAAAGCGCCTTGGACTTTTACGGAAGCACCCTCGTCGACATCCAAAGCCGCACTCTGGCTCGACGCACCTTCCAAAGGAGCGATCCCCTCCACCTTGATGCTGCTCAAGTCGGCCTCGCAGATAAGGTTGGCGCCGCCCCCCCCCATGTTCCGTCAGCGGAGGGCCGCCCGCCCCGGTAGACGCTTTGCGGACTGGGCCTCTACCCGCCATTTTTACCCGGGCAGATTGACATGCGAAGCAAGCTGGTCGACCGCTGGGGGCGAGAGATAGAGGCGGCCAGCAGGACGTCCTTGACCGTCTTCGCGTCCCGGAACCGCCTCAAAGCGAGACGCCGCGTCCCCGTGGCCGTCCCCGCCTTGGGGTGACGGCGCGCGAAGTCACCCTGCTGCCGAAGCACTGGACCTGGTTGCAGGAGCAGCCAGGCGGCGCCTCGGCCGCGCTCCGCCGGCTGGTCGAACAGGCCCAGCAGGACAGCGCCGACATCGACCGCGCCCGCAAGGCGCAGACGGCTACCTATCGGGTGATGTACGCCCTGGCCGGGCACCTCGCAGGCTATGAGGACGCGCTAAGGGCCCTATACGCGGCGTCTCCGAACGCTTCGAGAGCTTGATCAGCCGCTGGCCTGGCGATGTCGCCGCATATGTCCGACGGCTGGGCGCCACGGCCTTCTGACGCTGGCCCGGCGGCGAGCGGCTGGCGCGCCGGAACCGACCGTGCGCTGGCGGCGGGCGAGACCGAGGGAGCGCGCCGCCCCGTGAAGACCGCCTGGGGCTGGCGTCGCCGGAGCCACGCCGCACGCTACGGCTCCTAGGCCTCGTACACCTTGGGCTGATCCGGAGTGACCGCGTATCGCGCCATCGTGCTGATCTTGCCGCCGGGGGTCTGGACCTTGTCCATCACCTTGACGCTGGTCTCCCAGCGCTTGGGCGAGATGTCGAAGACGTGGTAGCCGCGGAAGTTGTTGATCATCTTCATGTGCGGATTGGTCGACAGCTCGCGTTCGGCCTGGGCAAGGGGGCCGCCGTCGCCGTTCGAGGTGATCGAGGTGGCGAGGAACTCCACCGCCGCCGCCTTGCCGTCGGGCGCCTCCTCGCGTTCGGGCACCGCGCTGACGATGTTGCGGTGGAAGTCGCCCGAGGCGATCACGACATTGGTCAGCTCGCGCTTGCGGATGGCGTCGACCAGCCGCGCCCGCGCCGGACGGTAGCCGTCCCAGGTGTCGAACGAGGTGAAGGACGCTGACTCCCCCGGGTTGTGCCGCTGGTAGGGCGTGACCAGCACCTGCTGGGCCAGCAGGTTCCACACCGCGCTGTTGCCCAGCCCCTCGTCGAGCCAGGCCTCCTGGCTGGCGCCGAGCATGGTCGGGGCGACGTGCGCCTCGATCGGGCACGGCTTGAGCTTGCCGTCGTTGCAGGGCTGGTCGGAGCGGTATGAGCGCGTGTCGAGAACATGCATGCGCAGCAGGCCGCCATAGTCGAGCCGGCGATAGGCGGTGATCCCGCCCGGGCCCGGCAACTGGGCGCGGCGCACCGGCATGTGCTCGTACCAGGCCTGGAGGGCCGCCAGCTTGCGCAGCGCGAAGAACTCCGGCGGCGTGCCGTCCTGATCGAGTTCGCCCGCCCAGTTGTTGTCGACCTCGTGGTCGTCGAACGAGACCGCGAAAGCGCAGGCTGCGTGCGCCGCCTGCAGGTGCGGGTCGGACTTGTACTGGGCGTGGCGGCGGCGGTAGTCGTCGATGCTGTAGATCTCGTCGCCGACGTGCTGGCGCACGACGCCTTCGCCCAGCGGCCGGCCGGCGCGCTCGTAGATGTAGTCGCCGTAGTGGAACACGAGGTCGAGATCGGGCTCGCGCGCCATGTGGCCCCAGGCGTCGAAGAATCCGGCCTCCCAGTGCTGGCAGCCGCCGACGCCGATGCGGATGCTGGTCGCCAGCCCGCCGGCGGCCGGGGCGGTGCGGGCCATGCCGATCGGGCTGGCCTCGCCGCCGGCCAGGGTGAAGCGGTACCAGTAGTGGCGGTGCGGCCGCAGGCCGGAGAGCTCGACATGGACCGAATGGGCGAGCTCGGGCCGGGCCAACGTCTCACCCCTGCGGACGATCTTGGCGAAGCGCTGGTCTTCGGAGACTTCCCAGCCGACCTTCACCGCGCTCTGCGGCATGCCGCCGTGCTCTTCCAGCGGCTTGGGCGCCAGCCGCGTCCAGATCACGAAGCCGTCGGGCCACGGATCGCCCGCGGCCACGCCCAGTGCGAACGGATAGGCGCCAGTCGGCGCGGCGATCACCCGCTGGGGCGCAAAGCCCGAGACGAGGGCCAAGGCGCCGGCCACCTTAATGAGGTCGCGGCGATCGCGAATAAGCATGAGCTGGCTGCCCTTTCGATCAAGGCTTTTGCCGCGACGGCGCCGCGGGCGCGCCGAAGCGCTGGTGGAAATCGGTGAGGGTGAGCGCGAATTCGTCGCGCTTCAGGTAGTCGGCGTCGGAGAGCCCCGCCTGGCCGTCATGAGCCTTGTACCAGGCGCCGTACTCCGGGATCTCCGAGGCGAACTTGCCGTAGTGGGTGGAATAGGTGCGGACCTCGATCGTCGGCCGCTCGCCGTCCAGCTTGAACTTCAGCAGCCGCAGCCAGCCGTCGCCCACGTCCTCCCCGGTCGCGCCTGCCTCGTTGGCGGTCTGACCGCGGCCCTGGTAGTCCGCCATCATCTGGTGGACCTCGTGGCCGAAGGCGTTGGCCGCGACGCTGTAGCCCTGTCCTCCGACGTGCCCGCTCAGCACCAGGAACACCTGGTCCTGGCGGCTGATGAACTCGTCCCAGATCATCTGCGGGTCGTTGTCTTGGCGGTCGAGCCGGCTGTTGTTCGGGTTTGAGCGCCGGTTCGGCTTGCCGTCACGGTCGAGATAGTCGTGGGTCGAGACGATGGTCGGCAGGCCGGGATACCGCTGGATGAGCTTCGCGGCCCAGGCCAGCGAGGCGTCCGGCGCGTGGTATTGCAGGGCGATGTGCAGGAACTTGCACTTGCCGGCGGTGAACACCTGGGCGCTGTCGGCGCCGCCGTCGTGGGAGCCCACGTACCAGGGCTTGCCCTTGAAAAACGCCGAGTCCGCCGAGAACGCCGACTGGAAGCCGGTGAGCCCGCCGACGTGCCTCAGGCCGTCCTTCTTGGCCTCAGGGTGCGGCGGATGGGCCGGGTCGGTCCACAGCGCGTCGAAGTCGTGGTTGCCCGGCAACACCGAGAACGGCAGCTTGCCGTCGATCAGCTGATAGCCGCGGACCGCTGTGGGGATCTCGAACGCCCGCGTGTGGGCCTTGGGCGAGACCGCGACTTCGGAGCCCCCGAAATTGGGCATCCACTTGAAGCCGCGGGCGGCGTGGCCCTCGTCCATCCACTCCGAATAGTGCTGCCAGACGTCGCCCATGTGGGTGGCGAAGACGATGTCGCCGCCGGCGCCGGCGGCGTGCTCGCCCACCCACCACAGCTGCGCGTAGTACTGCTCGGCCGCGTCGAAGGGGAAGCCCGACCACTTCTGGTGGCGGTAGTCGACATAGTTCTGCGTGTCCGGGATCATGGCCACCGTGAACTCGCCGCAGTCGCCCGACCGATAGCCCGCGGCCTGAGCGCCGGCCGCCGTCGCCATGACGACGGCGGCGCTCGCCAGGCCTAGAAGCCGCTGCTTCATACCCCCGGCCACCATCAGTACTTGTAGATCAGGTCGAGTTGGAACGAGCGGTTCCGGGTCAGCTCGTAGCGGCGCATTTCGTATGGCACGCCGTAGTAGCCCTGCTGCTCCGGGTCCTCGAGGATGTTGTTGACCTGGAACTTGGCGATCAGGTTGTCGGCGAGCGTGTAGCGGACCGCCGCGTCGAGCTGGCCGCGCTCCTCAAGCCAGTAGGTCGTCCACGGATATGCGCCCAGCGAGATCGGGCTGCGGCTCTTCCAGTTGTAGGCGAGGCGGATCTCGCCGTTGCGCGGCAGGCGGTAGAAGGTGCTGACATTGACCAGCCAGTCGGCCTGGTACTGCAGGGCGTCCAGGTGCACCCAGGTCTTGCCCGACGCGTAGTCCATCTCCGCCCACATGCGGGTGGCGTTGGCCGAGAAGCCCACCTTGTCCTCCAGGAAGCCCGGCAGGTAAGGAACGGCGTCGGTGACGACCTGGAACTCGATGCCCTTCATCGTCGACTGCGAGGCGTTCATCGGCTGCGAGACGTCGTAGGTGGCGCCGTTGATCGTCTGCTGGGTGGTCTGGGTGAAGATGTCGTCCTTGATCTTCTTGTAGAAGCCGCTGATCGAGACCAGGCCGCTGCCGCCGAAATAGTACTCCGCGGCCAGATCGAAATTGTCGGACCGGCGGGGCTTCAGGTCCGGGTTGCCGCGGGAAATCGTCAGGTTCTGGGTGTTGACGTTCTCGGCCCGCGCGATGTCGCCGAAGGCCGGCCGGCCGAGGGTCCGGCTGTAGCCGGCCTTGATCCGCAGGTTGTCGGAGAGGCGCTGGGTGGCGATGAACGACGGCAGCAGGTGGTCGTATTCTCCGTCGCGCTGGGCGAACGTCCCGTCATAGCGGCCAGCCGTGGCCAGCGGCGATTGGGCGGTGAAGTCGACCTTGTCGTAGCGCAGGCCGGCGACCGCGCTGAAGGTGTCGGTCGCATAGGACAGGGCCGCATAGCCGGCCAGGACGGTCTCCTCATAGCGGTAGTCGGCCGACCAGGCGGCGTTGTTCGTGCTGGTCTGGTTGATCGCCAGGCCCGGCTTCACCGACTGGGCGAACCGGTCGTAGTTCACCCAGACGACCGGGTACTCGTACATCCACGAGCTGATGTCCGGCACGAAGCCGACGGCGCCCATCGGGCTGCTGTTGGACACGTAGGTGATCGTCCTGGAGTCGCGTTCGGTCTCGACCTGGCGCAGGTCAGCGCCGGCTGCGAAGCCGAAGCCGCGGGCCTCGCCGCCATAGTTCCATTTGTAGTCGAGCTTGGCCTCCTTGGAGGTCATCTCGGCGTCGACATAGAGGTCCGAGGCGGTCGACAGCCGGTAGTTGGCGATGTTGATCAGCGCGTCGTTGTTCTCGATCGTGATCTGGTCCGACAGGCCGGACATGTCGAAGGTGATGAACGAGTTCGGCGGCGTGAACGCGTAGTAGGCGCCCAGGTCGGTGTCGTGGAACCGGTTGATGTTCCAGCCGGCGCGGAACTCAAGCGAACCCTTGTCGCCCAGGTCGGCGACGGCCTTGAAGATGGCGCCGCCCGTCTCGTTCTCGAACCGGTCGTAGTCATAGCCCGAGGTGGTGTTGCCGATCTTCAGCCGGGCGACTTCGGGGCTCAGGCGCTGCAGGTTGGAATAGTTCTGGACCTGGAACTGGTTGAACGTCTGGTCTTCCTGCTGGCGGTAGCCGTAGCCAAGGACCGACAGCTGCAGGCCTGGCATGGGCTCGTACTCGAACTGGGCCGAGCCGCCGTAGGTCTTGGTGAAGTGGGTGTAGTCCATCGGCCGGATCAGCGACGGCAGCGGCTGCTGGCCGTCCCAGTTGGACAGGTCGGCGTTCCCGGGCGTGCCCGCCGGCGTGTAGAACACCCGGCCGTTGGCGTTGCGCTTGGTGTAGTCGAAGGTCTTCTGACGATAGACGCCCGACAGCACGACGCCGAACTGCTGCCGGTCCCCGAAAGAGCGCGCCAGCAGCCCCTTCACCCCGCCGCCCCAGGGCGTGTCGTTGTAGTCGCCTAGGCTGTTGGTTCCGGGCACGTACTTGCCCTTGCCGGACTGGTAGGTCCCGAACACGTCGAGATAGGTGGTGTCGGGATCGTTCAGCGCGCTGCGCGGAATGATGTTGGTGACGCCGCCGATGGCGCCGACGTCGAGGTCGGGGGTGAAGGTCTTGAAGACCTCGGTGGTCCGCGAGATCTGGGTCGGGATCAGGTTCAGGTCGACGCGGCGCAGGCCGTCGCCGTCATTGGCCGACGAGAACATCGCCATGCCGTCGAACGAGGTGAAGTTGAGGTCGGGCGAGATGCCGCGCACCGAGACATAGGCCGCCTCCTGCTCACCATAGAGGGTCTGCATCGATGACACGCCGGGCACCCGGATCAGCGCCTCGGCCAGGGTCTCGTCGGCCAGGTCGCCCGTGTCGTCCTGGGTCAGGGTGTCGACGACCGCGACGCTTTCGCGGCGGTTTCTCACCGCCTCCTGGCTGCGCAGGGTGCTGCCGGTGACCACCAACTCCTCGACGGCGCCGCCGGCTTCGGATGAGGCGTCGTCGGCGAAGGTTTGCGCATGCGCCGCCGAGGCGAGCGCCAGGGCTGACACGGTCACCAGGAACCGAGAAACAAACAACATTTTACGGCTTTCAACTTGCGCCATTTGCAGCGCGCCCCACTCCCCGCCCCCGCTGTCGCCAGGACGATGGAGCCGGCTACCTAGTGAAGCTTGATGTCATCGCGGTGAGGCTTCTGTAGCGATCGCATGACACCGGGGTGCGATCGAAGCTCAGGGTCATCCACGCCGATGACGCGCTAAGCGCCTGCGATGGCGCCTCTCGCCTAGCGCCTTGCTCCCCTGATTGGCTGTTGTCATGCTGCCTCTTCCTTGAAGCGAGCGACATCTACATGCTCAGAACCTGCAAACTCCTGGCTTCGGCAGCTGCGTCGCTGACCGTGCTGTCAATCAGCTCGTGGGCGGCGGCGGCCGAGCGTCCGTCGGTGACGGCCGGCAGGAAGGTTGCTGAACGCAATTGCGCGGCGTGCCACGCCATCGGCGATGGCGAAAGTCCGTTGAAGGAAGCCCCGCCCTTTGCGCGTCTCAAGTACAGATATGGCCCAGGCGGACTGGCTCAGCTGCTCGAAGAGGGAATGATCAAGAACTGGCCGAGACCCCTTGAAGAGGGCGCGCCGCCGATTCATCCTCGCATGCCGGCTTTGGAGTTAGGGGAAGACGAGACCAACGCGCTCGTGGACTACCTCCGAAGCCTCGAAGGGCGTGACGCCGTTCAGCGGCGAGGCGCGCCCAAGTGAGGCTGGCCCGTACCGCCAGCTTCGATCGTCCCGGCGGCCTGGTCGAGGATCTGGGGTCCGACAGCTGCGCAACGCATGCGGCGCGCCAATACTGAACATACCTCCCGGGGGGGCGAAATGACCCGACTGAGAACCCATCCCGAGCTGCACGCGATGTCTCGGATAGGATCGCTTCGGGCGGTCGTGTAGCCTCCCGCCTCCCCGCATGGATGTCGGGCGCATGCTTGAGACCAAACCTTTGGTTTATCGGGTCCGAGGTCTTACCAAGACCTATGGCCAAGGCGTGAACAGGATCGACGCCCTGCGAGGGGTCGATCTTGACGTTGTGAAGGGCGACCTTCTGGTCCTGCTGGGCCCTTCGGGGTCCGGCAAATCGACCTTGCTGAACATTCTGGGCGGACTCGATACGGCCTCGGCTGGCCACGCATGGTTCTACGATAGCGACCTGACCGCTTGCGACGACGACGCCTTGACGGAGTATCGCCGGTCCAGCGTCGGATTCGTCTTTCAATTCTACAACTTGATCGCCTCCCTAACCGCGCGGGAGAATGTCGCCCTCATCACAGAAATCGCAGCAAATCCGATGCAGCCGGCAGACGCGCTCGCGCTCGTCGGTCTGGAGGCCAGGCTCGATCACTTCCCAGCCCAGCTCTCCGGCGGAGAGCAGCAGCGCGTGGCCATCGCCCGAGCCATCGCCAAGCGGCCGCAAGTGTTGTTGTGCGACGAGCCGACGGGCGCGCTCGATAGCGTGACCGGCGTACGCGTGCTGTCAGCCATCGACCGGGTGAACCGAGAGCTGGGCACCACCTGCTTCGTCATCACTCACAACGCGGTCATCGCGGACATGGCCGACGAGGTGATCATGTTCGGCGACGGGCAGATCTCACGCCGCCATAGAAATCAAAGTCGAAAGGCGCCCTCAGAACTCGCATGGTGATCGGCGCGCGCTCCGTCTTCTACGTCAAGCTCCTGCGGGATGTGTGGCGCTTGCGGAGCCAGTCGCTGGCCATCACCCTGGTGGTCGCCGCCGGCGTCGGCATGGTCATCATGTCGTTTGGCTTGATCCGTTCGCTCGAGGCGACACGCTCGGCCTATTATGATCAGTACCGATTTGCCGATGTCTTTGCGCCGGTGCGCCGCGCGCCGGAGTCGGTGATAGGGGATGTGAGCGCGCTGCCAGGCGTCGCAGCCGCCGAGAGCCGCATCAGCACAACCGCAATTTTGGACATCGCTGGCGTCGCTGAGCCGGTCACAGCACGGGTCCATTCGCTGCCATCAACCGGGCAGCCGGCGCTGAACCGGTTGTTGCTGCGCTCCGGGCGTCTGCCGGACCCTATGCGGGCCGGTGAAGCGGTGGCGAGCGAAGCATTTGCGAAAGCTGCGCGCCTTGAGCCCGGCGACCAGTTCTCCGCGCTCATACACGGTCACCAGATCAAGCTGACGCTTGTCGGCGTGGCGCTATCCCCGGAGTACGTCTACGCCGTCGCGCCTGGGGGGATCTTCCCGGACAACAGGCGCTATGGGGTTCTGTGGATGGGGCGGGAGTCCCTTGCGGCGGCGCTCGACCTCACCGGCGCCTTCAACGAGATTGTCGCTACGCTCTCACCCAGCGCCGAGCCGCAGGATGTTTCGCGCCGGCTGGACGCGTTGCTCGAACCCTATGGAGCTCAGGGCGCCTACACCCGCCACGAACAGGCTTCGGATCGCTTCGTCTCGAACGAGATCGACCAGCTTGCGGCGACCGTCGAGGTCCTTCCACCGATCTTCCTCGGCGTGGCCGCATTCCTGCTGAATATCGTGCTTGGCCGAGTCGTCGATGCTGAGCGTGAAGTGATCGGCCTCTTGAAGGCCTTCGGCTATCGCAACGGCGCGATCATGCTCCATTATGCTGAGCTAGCTCTTCTGTTGTGTCTGAGCGGCCTCCTGCTTGGCGGGCTGTTCGGGGTCTGGCTAGGGCGGGCCGCAGCGGGCCTCTACCAGACCTATTTCGCTTTTCCCTTCCTCGAATTCCGCGCTGGAGCGGACGCCTTTCTCGTGGCGTTCGGAGCGACGCTGACAGCCGTCCTGGTCGGTGCGTTAAGCGCAGTGTGGCGCGCCGCCCGGCTGACGCCCGCCGAGGCCATGCGCCCCCCGGCTCCCCGCGACTTCTCTTCAAGCGCCGCGCCCCGCACCCCCGTGTTCTGGCTGGATGAGCCTTCGCGAATGATCCTGCGCGGCCTCGTGCGGCGCCCGGTGCGTTCTGGTCTCACCGTGCTGGGAATAGCTTGCGCGCTAGCGCTCTACACCGCGTCGGCCAGCATGGACGATAGCGTGGATTCCTTGATCGACATCGCTTTCGGGCAAGCTCAGCGAAGCGACGTCACGGTGACCTTCGCAGAAGCGCGCGACGCGCGGGCCCTTTACGAACTCCAGCACATGCCCGGCGTCATGCGCGTCGAGCCCTTCCGATTTGCAGACGCCCGCCTGAAGGCAGGCCCGCGAGAAGAGCGGGAAGCTCTAAGCGGCGGCGAGAGCGGCGGCGACCTCAGTCGCCTGGTGGACCTAGACGGCCACGTGCTCGAGCCCCCTGCCCGCGGCGCCCTGGTCTCCAGCCGACTTGCACGCCTTCTGAATATCAAGCCCGGCGACACTCTCACCGCAGAAGTCACCGAGGGCGAACGGCTCAAAATCGCAATCAAGGTCGGCGCGGTGACCGAGACCCCTATCGGCGGATCCGTAATGCTCGATCGGTCCGTGTTGAACAGGCTTTTGCAGGAGGGCGACAGCCTCTCCGGCGCCCACCTTCGGGTGGATAGCGCACAGCTGTCCGCGCTCTACGCGGCGCTGAAAAAGACGCCCGATCTCGTCAGCGTAACTGTGCGTGACGCCACCTTGCAGGGCATCGAAGACACGATCGCTCAGAGCATCGGTCTGCTGAATCTTTTCAATGTGGGCTTCGCCGTGCTGATTGTCTTCGGCGTCGTCTACAACAGCGGTCGGATCAGTCTTGCTGAACGCGCCCGCGACCTGGCGTCGCTTCGCGTGTTGGGATTCCGCCGGCGGGAGGTCGCTTACGTGCTGCTTGGGGAACTGGCGTTGCTGGTGCTGCTCGCGCTTCCAATCGGCTTGCTTTTCGGGGTCGGGCTCTCGCGGTTTCTGATCGAGCGGTTCAGCGGCGACCTTTACACCCTGCCCGTGACGGTGAACGCGCAGACCCTGTCGCAAGGCGTCCTGGTCGTCGGCGGAGCTGCGGCGGTCACCGCCTTGCTTCTGCGCGATCGGCTCGATCGGCTGGATCTCATCCGGGCCCTGAAGACGCGCGAGTGAGATGAAGAACTTTCTCACAGGACCGAGGATCATCGGCGCGCTCGTGATCGCGGCGCTGGCTCTGAGCCTTGCCGTCCTCCTGCGCTCCCCGCCCGTTGAGGTTGACATCGGCGTGGTCAGGCAAGGTCCCATGGCCGTGAGCGTCGAAGACCTCGGTGAGACTCGGGTCACCGATCTTTACACCGTCTCCGCACCGATCACCGGCGAGCTCCTGCGGGTGGCTCTGAAGCCAGGCGCGCAGGTCGTCGCTAAGCAGACCCTGCTCGCGCGCATTCAACCGGCCGAGCCCGGACCGCTGGACGCGCGCCTGTTGCGGCAGGCCCAGGCCAATATAGGCGCCCTGCAAGCAGACCTGGCGGCTGCGCGCGAACTCGAAGCTCTCTCGCGGCGGGAGCTGACGCGGGTCGAGCCGTTGGCGCGGCGGGAATTTGTGGCGCAGGCGGCGTTGGATCGGGCGCGCTCTGCGCATGAACAGGCGCTTCAGGCGGTCGAGATCGCCGCTCAACGGCTCGAGGTGGCGCGCGGCGCGCTGATCGTCGCAGACGGAGGAGCCAGGGGGCGGGGCGCGGCGGCCGTGACGTCCCCGGTGTCTGGCTATGTCTTGCGAGTCCTGCAGGAAAGTTCTCGCGTGGTTGCGGCCGGCACGCCGCTGGTGGAGATCGGGGATCCAGCTCACCTTGAGATCGTGACCGATCTGCTTTCGGCCGACGCGGTGCAGGTGCAGCCCGGCGCAAGGGTCGAGATCATCGCCTGGGGCGGAGAGGCGCCGCTCGCCGGTCGCGTACGTCTCGTTGAACCGTCCGGCTTCACCAAGGTCTCGGCGTTGGGGGTCGAAGAGCAGCGAGTCAATGTGGTGATCGACTTCGTCGCCCCGCGGGAGGCGTGGGGAAGGCTTGGCCACGGGTATCGCGCCACGGTGCGGATCGTGGTCTGGGCGGAGGACCACGTTCTGCAGGCGCCGGTGAGCGCGCTGTTTCGAAGCGGCGGGCGCTGGAAAGTGTTCGTTGTCGACGCAGACGGGCGAGCTCGTCTGACGCCCGTCGAAATCGGCCGGATGAATGACGAGACCGCAGAAATCCGCCGTGGCCTTGCGCCGGGCGCGCGGCTGATCCTGCACCCTGGTCAACGCGTGACGAACGGCGTGCGCGTGCGCGCATCTTCGGAGTCGGGCGCCTCGACCTCGGGGACCTAGATGGCCGCTTCGAAGCCTCCGGCGAGGGCTTTCAGTGCGAGATCAGAACCGGACATGGGGGCGCCTTCAGAACGGCGTCGGTCGCCCCGCCGAGGACGAATTGCCGAATGCGCGCATGTCCGAAGCCGCCCATGACCAGCAAATCCACGCGCTCAGTCCTTACGTAGTTCGCCATCAAGACGCCGATCGATTGACCGTCAGAGGGCTGTTCATCAGCGAAGGCGGAAACGCCGTGAGCCTCCAGATGACGCAGCAGATCGCTCGCGGTTCCGGACTTGGCCTGCGGCTTTTCCCCGAGAGCGACAAACACGCGGACCTCCGAAGCGCGCGCAAGCAGAGGCAGGGCGTCCGCCACCGCCCTTGCGGCCCTGGCGCTGCCGTCCCAGGCGATAGCGACCTTGCCGATCCCCGAGCCGGGCGCGATTTCCTGGTCGTCAGGATAGAGCAACACCGGCCGGCCGGAACCGAACAGCACAGCCTCCGCCAAGCTACGGTCGCCCTCCACCGCCACGCCTTGAGGCGTCAGGCACAGATCGTAGGTTCGCGCCGCTTCGGCCACGGCGTTCCCTTCCTCATAAAGGGGGGCGCAGCGGGTCTCCACGCGCAGCGGTTCGCCGAAGGTCTCGGCCGCGACCTGGGCGCATAAGGCTTCCAGCCGAGCCGTGGCGGCGCTGCGCGCTTCCTCACGCTCGCCCTGGCGATCAAGGTCTATCAGCGCATTGGCCAGAATGTTGCCGAACTGCGGGATGTCCACGCGCATCGTGAGCAGAGTAAGCCCGCCCCCAAACCGCTTGGCGAGCGCCACGCCAGCGCGAATGGCCCGATCAGGCGTGGCGTCGGGGTAGCTGAGGACGGGAAGCAGAAGATCTGCAAAAGCCATGGCTTATCGCTCCACCAGCAATGCGGACCCAGACGTCCGCGCCCCGTCCAAGATCATCAGAATGAAACCCGCCGGTGAAGGCAATAGGCCCGACAGACTTCGGCGGTCGTTCGCAGGACGGAGGCGCCTGCGCGAACAAGCCGCCTAGCTGATCGTCCTGAAGGCCAGGGTCAGGCGAAGGCCTCCAAGCGGAGCGGCGTCCAGAGCGACCTGACCTTCGTAGAGACCCACCAGATCCTTGACGATCGAAAGCCCCAGGCCGTGGCCAGGCATACGCTCGTCAAGTCGCTCACCCACGCCAAAGACGTGTTCGTAGCTCTCGGGCGGCAAACCGGGGCCATCGTCGTCGACCACGATTTCTATAAGTTCCCCCTTCCGGCGCACGAGAATTTCAACGCGGCCGTCGGCCCACTTGCCAGCGTTATCGAGCACGTTGCCTGCGATTTCTCCCAGGTCCTGCGCATCGACCGCCACGGCTCCGTCAGCCTCATAGGCCACGCTGAAGGTGACGCCACGGCGGCCATGAAGCCTGCGCATCGCCTTGACGACGGGCTCAAGCGTCGCCTTGACGTCCGCAGCGACCCCGGGCGCGCGAGTGAGGGCGGCGGCCCTGGCTCGGGCGATCTGATAGTCGATCTGTCTGCGCATCCGATCGCACTGCAGCGTGATCACCTCGGCCGCCTCCTCATGGCCTGCGGCGCGCAGCCGCTGGGCCTCGTCCAGGAGAATGGCCAGAGGCGTTTTGAGGGCATGAGCAAGGTTGCCCGCCTGGGTGCGGGCTCGCCGCAACATCTCAAGATTGCCCTCCAGCAACGCATTGAGATCGGCCGCCAAAGGGCGCACCTCGCTGGGAAGATCTTCCGGGAGGCGACTGGCCCGGCCCATTCGGACTTCCGATAGCGCGTGGCGCATTCCACTGAGCGGACGCAACCCGAACCACACCTGCAGGATCGCGGCCGAAATCAGCCCGCAAGCGATGATGGCGAGAGAGAGAAACAACGTCCAATTGAAGCGGGCCAGCACCTCGTCCAGCAGCCGCTGGTCGACGCCGATGCCCATGCGCAAAGGCCCTGCGCCCGGAGCGGCGAACGTGCGCTGGACCAGGCGCAAAGGGCCGGACGGGCCGTTCACATAGACGTGGCGCTCGCCGCCGCCCGATATCCCGGCGGGCAAGGGCAGCGGCCGTCCAGCCAGAGAGGGCGAGCCGATCGAGGCCCCGTTTTCAGCCTCGACCCGCCAATAGAAGCCCGAATCCTTCGGCAGGAAACGCGGATCGCTCAGGCGCCTGTGAAGAAATAGTTCGCCATTGGGCGAGACGCCGACGAGAACCGCGAGCTCTGCGGCATGGCCATGCAGCTCGTCATCGAACTGCTGGGTCACGTGCGCCTTGAAGAGCTCGGACAATACGAACCCGCTCAGCGCCAGCCCGGCGATGATCCAAACGACCGCGCCGAGGATCAGCCGCGTGCGGAAACTCGTCCATATCCGGCGCATTAGACGAACTTGTACCCCAGCCCCCGGATCGTGCGGATCGCATCCTTGCCGAGCTTTTTGCGCAGCCGCGCCACATAGACCTCGATCGTGTTGGACTCGCGCATCTCGTCCAGACTGTAGACGTGATCGATCAGTTCGCCCTGCGACACGACACGGCCAGCGCGATGCATCAGATAGACCAGCACCTTCAATTCCCTGGCGGTGAGTTCGATCAATTCGCCTGCGCGCTCCACCGTCCCAGCGGTGGGATCGAGCACGATGTCGCCGCGCTGCATGATCGGGGAGGAGCGGCCGGCCGAACGCCTCGTCAGCGCCCGCAGCCGGGCCACGACCTCGGCGTTCTGAAAGGGCTTGCCAAGATAGTCGTCAGCCCCAGCGTTCAGGCCTTCGACGCGATCGGTCCATCCATCGCGCGCTGTCAACACCAGCACTGGCACGTCCTGGCCTTCGCGCCGCCATTGCTTCAGGACGTCCAGACCTGAAAGGCGCGGCAGCCCGAGATCGAGGATCACCGCGTCGAAGTCGTTTGTCTGGCCCAGCAGCAGCCCGGTTTCGCCGTCTGGCGCGCTCTCGACGACGAAGCCGGCATGCATGAGCGCCGCCGCAAGGCGGCGGGCGATCTCGGGATCATCTTCAACGAGCAGGACACGAATAGGCGGCGGCTCCCTTAACCGGCGACCCTATTAGCACTCACGGCTGAAACGAACCTGACTGACGGTTGTCAGGTTCGTTTCAGCTTCACTTCAGGCGGGCTTCAGGCTGGCGGCGCAACAGGCGGCGCAAGCCACGAGGATTCCATGCCCGCCATCCGTACCAGCCTTGTCGCCTGCCTCGCCCTGGCTGCAGCGACCACGCCTTCCTTGGCCGCAAAGCCCCTTGCCCTCAGCGCTGCGCAGGAGGCGGCGATGGGCGTCGTGCTCGCAACCGCCAAGCCTGCATCCAGCGCTCCCCTGGCGGCGGCGCCGGCGACCGTCACCCCGCCTCTGAACGGAAGGCGCGTGGTCTCCTCGCCCTTCGCCGGCACGGTGTCTCGGGTGCACGTCCTGGAAGGACAGACCGTGAAGGGCGGCGCGCCGCTCGTGACGCTGTTCAGCCGGGACGTATTGACGATCTCGTCTGAGCTGGCCCAGAGCCAGGCTGAGCTGCGCGTCGCTGACGCGGCCGCGCGCCGAGCGCAGCTTCTGGCCAGTGAAGGGGTGATCGCAGGGGCCCGCGCCGAGGAGGCTCAGGCCCGGGCCGCTCAAGCCCGCGCGCTCGTCAATGAGCGTCGCCGCCTGCTATCGGGGGGAGGAGGAGGATCGGGCGAGTATGTTCTGCGCGCGCCGGTCGCCGGGCGGGTGGCTGTTCTGCATGCTCAACCCGGCGGCGGACTGGAGGCCATGGCGCCCGCGGTCACCCTCGATCGCGCCGATAAGCTATGGATCGAGGCGCGGATCTCGCCGGCGATCGCTCGCAAGCTGCAGGTCGGCTATAGCGTGCGGGTCGGCGCGACCAGCGGTCGTGTGGTCGCGCTAGGCGCCAGCATCGATCCGAAGACCCGCTCGCTGCCGCTGCGCGCCGAACTGGACGGGGTCGCCGATCTTGCGCCCGGCCAGGCGGTCAGCGTCACTCTGCTGGTTCCTGCGCCGGCCGGCGCCCAATCCATTCCCCGCAGCGCGCTCCTGCAGGCGCCAGACGGCGCAAAGGTCTTCGTCAAAGCCGGCTCAGGATACCAGGCTCACCCCGTCGCCGTCGTCGGCGTGGCGGGCGCCGAGGCGGTCGTCACCGGCCTTCCGACGGGGGCGCGGGTCGCGGCCGCAGGCGCCGCGCAGCTGAAGTCGGCCCTGGGACGATAAGCATGCGCAAGCTCATCGCCCTGGCCTTGTCGCAGCGGCTGCTGGCCGCGGTGCTCGCCATCTCTATCGTCGGTCTCGGCGTCCACGCGTTCCTCAACTTGCCTGTCGACGCCTTCCCCGACATATCGCCCACCCAGGTGAAGATCATCCTCAAGGCTCCGGGTATGACCCCTGAGGAGGTCGAGAGCCAAGTCATCACGCCGCTGGAGATGGAGCTCCTCGGCATTCCCCGGCAAGCCATGCTGCGCTCGACCGCGAAGTATGCGATCGCCGACCTCACCATCGATTTTGCGCCGGGCACCGACGTCTACTGGGCCCGCCAGCAGACCAGCGAGCGGCTATCGAACGCCTTTGGAGCCTTGCCCCTTGGCGTGAGCGGGGGGCTCTCGCCGATCTCCACGCCGCTGTCGGACGTCTACATGTTCACCCTCGAAGGCGAACGCCTGACCCTCGAGCAGAAGCGGACGCTGCTGGACTGGACGATCCGGCCGGCCCTGCGAGGCCTGCCTGGCGTCGCCGACGTCAACGTCCTGGGCGGCCGGGCCAAGACGTTCGAGGTCTCTCCCGACCCGGCCGCCCTGGCCGCCACGGGCCTGACCGCCCAGGCGCTCGTCGAGGCTATTCCCGCCTCGAACCGAAATGACGGCTCCGGACGCCTGAACGAGGGCGAAGAGGCCTTGGTCGTTCGCGTGGCCGGGGCGATCACGAGCCTGGAGGATCTGCGAGACACCGCCGTGCCGCTGCCGGGAGGCGGAGCCGTCCGTCTGGGCGATTTGGCCGAGGTGCGCGAAGGCGCCCTCACCCGCTACGGCGCGGTCACCCAGAACGGCAGGGGCGAGGCGGCCCAGGCGATTGTCATCGCCCTGCGCGGGGCGGACGCCAAGGCTGTCGTCAGAGCCGTCGAGCAGCGACTGGCCGAACTCCAGCCTTCGCTTCCCGAAGGCGTCAAAATCAGCCCTTTCTACAATCGCTCCGACCTGATCGGACGCGCCACCGGCACGGTCAACAAAGCCCTGGTCGAGGCGAGCGTGCTGGTGGTCGTCCTGCTGCTTTTGTTTCTGGGCGATCTGCGTGCGGCGGCGGTGGTCGCAGTCACGCTGCCGCTGGCCGTGCTGACGACCTTTCTGCTCATGCGCGGGTTCGGGCTCTCGGCCAACCTGATGAGCCTTGGGGGTTTGGCCATCGCCATCGGCATGCTGGTCGATGCGGCGGTCGTCGTGGTCGAAAACACCGTCGAGCGGCTCGACAGTCCAGGCATCACCGGCGCACGGCGTCTTCACGTGATCTACGAAGCCGTGTCCGAAGTGGCCGCGCCGGTGAGCGCGGGCGTGCTGATCATCTGCCTGGTCTTCCTGCCGCTGCTGAGCCTGCAGGGGCTGGAGGGCAAGCTGTTCGGGCCCGTCGCGCTGACCATCGTCTTCGCCCTCGGCTCCTCGCTCCTGCTCTCGCTTACGGTGATCCCCGTCCTGGCTTCGTTGCTGCTGAAGGCGCACGAGCATCGGGAGTCCTGGATCATGCGCAAGATCGGGCCGTTCTATGAGCGCCAACTGGCGCGCGCGCTGGCGAGGCCCAAGCCGGTGTATGCGGCCGCCGGAGGCGGCATGGTTCTGGCGGCGCTCGCCTATGTCCTGATCGGCAAGAGCTTTATGCCCACCATGGATGAGGGCGCCATTCTGATGCAGCTCGCCAAGCTGCCGTCGATCAATCTCGACGCCAGCGCCAGCCAGGACATGGCCGTTCAGCGTGCGATCCTGGCTCAGGTCCCCGAGGTCAAGCGCATCGTCGCCCGCGTCGGCTCGGACGAGCTGGGGCTCGATCCCATGGGGCTCAACGAGACCGACAGTTTCCTCGTGCTGGCCGACCGCAAGGATTGGCGCCGGCAGGACAAGGCCTGGCTTACGGAGGAAATCCGCAAGGCCGCGACGCAATTTCCTGGGGTTGAGGCCACCTTCACCCAGCCGATCGAGATGCGGGTCGCAGAGATGCTCACGGGCAGCCGCGGCGACCTGGCGGTCAAGGTGTTCGGACCCGATCTGAAAACGCTGGGAGATCTGGCCGCACGGATCGAACAGACATTGAACAAGACCCGCGGCGCGTCCGATGTCTACACGGTCGCCGGCGACAGCGTGACCTATCTGCAACTGAACCTCGACCGCGCGGCGGCCGTGCGGGCCGGCCTCTCCGCCGAGGTTCTGCAACGCGAACTGCGAGCCCAGCTTGAGGGCGCGCCGGCCGGCGTCGTGTTCGAACAGGGTCAACGCACGCCGATCCTGGTCCGCGGGCCTGAGGACCTGCGACAGGACCCAGCGCTCTTCGAACAGGCGCAGATCGCCACCCCGGACGGCGGCCTGCTTCGGGCCGGCGATGTGGCGAGCGTCGAGCGACGGCTAGGACCGGTGAAGATCGACCGTGAAAACGCCTCGCGCTTCGCCGTCATCCAGGCCTATGTGCAGGGTCGCGACCTCGTCGGGTTCGTCAAGGAAGCCCAGGCCAACGTCGCCCGGGACGTGCCGCTTCCGCCCGGGTACCGCATCGCCTGGGGCGGCCAGTTCGAAAATCAGAAGCGCGCCGCCGCGCGGCTTGGCGTGGTCGTTCCGATGGCCCTGGCGCTGATCTTCCTGGTGCTGTTCATCAGCCTGAAGTCGACACGCCAATCGCTTCTGATCCTGGCCAACATCCCGTTCGCCATGATCGGCGGGATCGTGGCCCTTTGGATTTCGGGCGAGTACTTGTCGGTGCCCGCCTCGGTGGGCCTCATCGCCCTGCTCGGAATTGCGGTGCTGAACGGCCTGGTGCTGGTGACGCACTTCAACGAACTGGTGCAGCGCGGGCGCGACGTCACCGCCGCCGTGACCGAAGGGGCCCGCCGACGCCTCCGGCCCGTGCTCATGACCGCCAGCATCACCGCGCTGGGCCTGGCGCCGCTGTTGGTCGCCACCGGTCCGGGGTCGGAGATTCAGCGCCCACTGGCCATCGTCGTGGTCGGCGGGCTCGTGACATCGACCCTGCTCACCCTCGTCCTGCTTCCCATTCTCTATCGGCGCTTTGGTCTCGAACCTGGCGCTGCGGCCCAGGAGACCGCCTGATGCGCACCTTCCTGATTGCGGCCCTCGCCGCCCTCGCCGCTCCGGCCGCCGCGGCCGAGCGAGGCCTGACCTCGCCGTCCTTCCTTCCGGACGACGCCAAGATCCTTGAGGTTCTTGAGGCCTCTCCGCCGTTGATGGAAGCGCGCGCCGTACTCGGCGGGGCGCGCGCGCAGGCAAGAATGCTGGCGGCGGGCGATCACGAAACAACCCTGATAGCGGCGCTGGACCAGCGTCGCGTGCGTAACGACGGCTCGTATTCGGAGTGGTCGGTCCAGGCGAGCCGGGCGATCCGCCTTCCGGGCAAGGCCGCCCTCGACCGCGCCGCTGGCGAGGCCGGGATCGTAGCGGCGCAGAACGGGCTCGAAGATGCGCGCCATCAGGCCTCGCTGGCCCTGGCCGAAAGCTACCTGACTTGGGTGACTGCGGCGGAGGCTCGCCTGATCGACGCCGAGGAGCTGGAGACCTACGGCCGTGAGGTCCATGGTCTCGCCCGTCGCGTCGAGCTGAAGGATGCGGCGCAGCTTGATCTGGAGCTGGCCAGGGGCGCTGAGGCCCGGGCCCAAGCCGCGCTCGCACGGTCACAGGGCGCCGAACGGGCTGCGCGGGCCGAACTGGACGCCCGCTATAGCGATCTGGCGCCCCCCGTCGCGCCGCGGCTGCCGCCGCCGCAAGCGCCGCTCCGGCCGTTCTCGCAATGGGCCGACCTGATTGTTGAGCGCAGTCATGAGCTCGTTATCGCCAGAGCCTTTGCCGATCGCGAGCGATGGCTTGCGCAGCGCTTAAGTCGCGATCGCACGCCGGACCCTACTGTCGGCGTCCGCACCTTCAATGAGCGGGGCGGCGAAGAGACGGGGGTCGGCATTTTCATCTCAGCGCCGTTCAGTGGTGCGCGTCGCAGCGCCGCCGCTGAGCAGCAGTCCGCGTCGGCGTCGGCTGCGCAAGCCCGTCTGGCGATGTCCACGCGAGAAATCCGCGCCGCCGCTCAAGGCGACGTCATCGCAGCAACAGCCGCGCTCGAAGCCTGGCGCAGCGCCGCATTGGCCTTGGATGCAGCCCAAAAGGCCTCAGGCCGCACCGCGCGGGCCTATGAACTGGGCGAGCGGGACCTTTCCGATCGCCTGTTGGCAGACCGACAAACCTTTGATGCGCGGCGAATGGAACTCCAAGCCCGCGCGGACGCCCACCGCGCGCTCCTCAAGCTCGCCCTCGACGCCCACGAGCTTTGGCTGACCGAAGAACGCTAGCTGCAAGGTCCAACCCGGCGGCCAGGCCTGTCCGACGGCCGCCTGTCTACCCTCCGCCGAGGCCGATAGACCTCCTGAAAGCCCCAGCCCGCCCCCATGGCGACTAGCTCGCCGCTCGGGGCTGCACGACAGCGGACACCGCTCGATGATCGGAGAAGGTCGCGGGCTCACACTGATAGTGGGTCAACAAGACGTCTCCCCCAATGACGATGTGATCGAAATCCCGCGTAGGTCGCCAGGCCGGAAATGTCGGCGGCGCCGGCCTGTGCAGGCGAGCCCCGGTCGCCTCGCGGAACGCCTCGAAGGGCGCGCTTCGCGCTCCGCAGTTGAAATCTCCCAGCACCGCCCACGACGGTGCGCCGCTTAGCGCCTGCGCCACTGCGTCTAACTGCAGGTGCTGGTCCGACGCACCGAGACTAAGATGGAGACAGGCGACCGTCAGATCATGGCGGCCGGCGATTTCAGCGACGAGGCAGCCGCGTCCAGTCACCCGACCGGGAAGCTTAAGATCGTGAACATTGGCTATCGGCCAACGGCTGAGGATTGCGTTGCCGTGACGCGAGATTCCGGGAATCCGCCTGTTTTCCTGGACGGCGACGTGGTCATGGCCGGAGAGCTCGGCAATATCCTCCACCTGCGAGCGATAGCCTGCGCGCCGGCCCCCAAGGTCGACCTCTTGCAGGCAGACGACATCGTAAGGGGCGATCTCCCTGGCGATGTTCTCCAGGGTCCGCGTCTTGGACGGCGCATGCACGAGCTGGAGGTGAGCGCGGAGCAGATAGTCGCGATAACGGCTCGTCCCGATGCCTGCCTGGATGTTCCACGTCAGCAGCTTCATGACCCTGCGCCCTCGCCTGCCCGCCGGGGCTCCTCTCCGCGCCATTGCCGCCGCCAGCGCCAGCTCTCCTCGACGCAGGCGGGATCTCCGAGATTGCGTGGGGCCACGACACCCTCCCACCAGGAGGGCGCATGCAGCGCCACCGGCGCAAGCCGTCCATGCACGTTCAAAGCGTCAATTGCGCCCACAAGCCCTCCCTCGCCGCGAGCGCGAGACACCGCATCAGGACTGACGCCGAGATAGTGCGCCAAGAGCCGGTCGCGGAAACGGCCGATGGCTCGCGAGGTCTTCGGGGCCTGGCTCTCCACCGCAAGGTCGCACTCGGTGTCGAAGCCGCCAGATCGGTTGTTGAGATTGGCTGAACCGACACGGACGATCCGATCGTCGATCACCGTCACTTTCGAGTGCACCACAATCGGCGCACCGGCCGCCGTTCGTGGCGACACCGCCCGAAGACGGCCGAAGGCGTCGGCGGCGCGCAGGCTGCGGATCAGCGGGTTTCGTGCGTAATCCATCGTCAGGTGATCAAGCAGACTTGGAGCGCGTCCGCTAAGAAGCAGAATGACCTCAGGGCCATCGCGCTCAGCCAGGCGAGCCGCCAGGGCCGCGGCGACGGCGCGGCAGGTGAAGTACTGGTTCTCCAGATAGATCGTTTGGCGCGCGCTTGCGATGCATCTCAGGGTCAGCCTGCGGATTTCGTCGATGGCGGGCAGACCCATCCGACGCGGCCGGGTGCGCGATATGCCGACCTGCACATTTGACAGGTGAGACGTCACCGCGCTTGGCCAGATTGGCTGCGCCGGCGCAGGCGTCGGCGACGAAAGCAGCGTTCCAGCAGCCTGAGACCAACGTTCGCGAAAGAGATCTCCAAGCGCTTGGGATGCAGCGCCCTCGATCATCATGGTGACCTCATGCCGCGCTGGATGGCGTGCGTGGTTGGGCAATAGCCGGCGAGGTTCGATGTCGCGGTGAGCTGGGCTGTCCCACCGGTTGGTGACAATGTCGCCACCGCCGCAAAAGGCCAGCTGATCGTCAATGACCACCAGCTTCTGATGATGACAGGCCCCGAACGGGAGATCGTCAGCTTCGCGGAACTGGACTCCCGTCCGAGCGAACGCCCGCTTTGCACGATGGCCGCGGACATCCTGATGTCCCATGACGCCGAACGGAGATTTCCACACCAGTACGCGCACATCCAACGCGGGCCTGGCGTGGACCAGCCCAATGAGAACTCTCCCGACCTCATCGGGATCGTCCGGGCCCTCGGCTCCATCAGGAGCCAGCCGCGTGCGCGGATCAAACGCCCAGCCCAGAATGTAGACTGACCGCCTCGCCGACTGCAGGACCTCCTTGAGCGTCGCAAAATAACTCTTGTTGTCGATAAGAAGGGCGGCCCGCTCTGAAGGTTCGATGCGCCAGCACGTTTCGCCGAGGCTAAGCGCGCGCCCGTCCGTCTGATCGGAGGCATGGCGAACTGACGACATCATCGCGCGATGAGAGGGATGACGCAGGCAAAAAGGGCTGGGTTTCCCGCACGACGGCTAAGGGGGGTTAGGGCCGCCCTTTGCGCCGCACGCCTCGCCATCCCGGGCCCGTAGGGCGTGGGGCTCAAGCGCGCCATTCTCACTCCAGAAACATCTGAGCGCATTGTCTTGACGTTGAAAGCGGCCGCAAAGGCTGACGATCGGTCGGTAGGCTAGCGGCTCCATCCTGTCAAAACGGCCCTCCTGGTTCCAGCGCCTGCGAACGTCCGCGCCGCGGTGGCCGATCCGCGAAGCTGGGCCCGCTCGATCGGCGACCAGCAAACGCCAGATCTCGCTGAGCGCGTCCGTGTCCCGTGGAAAGTCCAGTGCGGTTTGGGCTGGTTCACCCGCGCAGCGACATGTCGTGATGACGCCGGAAGGCATGGTGCGGGGCGATCACGGCCACGCTTGCGACATGGTCTCAGACTACTGAAGCGGCCCATTTCTCAGAGGAGATGTTGATGCGCTATTTTTCGCTAACCGGCCTCAGCGCGGCCCTCACCCTGTCCGCCACGGCTGCCCTCGCAGACGGCATTTCGACCCACGTGCTGGATCTGGCTCGCGGCGTCGGCGGCAAGGACGTACCCGTCACGCTGGAAATCAGGCAGACTGACGGCGGCTGGCGTCAGGTGGCCAAGGCCAGGACGGATGAGAACGGTCGGGTTCGTTCCTTCGGCCATGGTGTGCAAGCCCAGGCCGCAACCTACAGGCTGACTTTCGACATGTCCGGTTACGGCGCGACGGGCCAGCCGGCCTTCTTCCCGCAGATCGATGTCGTATTCCAGGTATCTGATCCGACGCTCCATTATCACGTGCCCGTCGTGGTCAGTCCCTTCGGATACAGCACCTATCGCGGGAACTGACACGCCGAGCCCGTGAGATGACGACCCCGCCGCCGTCACGACAAGGCCGCCCAGCACGGCCACAGCGAGAACGACGAGCGGTGTCCGACTGGGCCGCGTGAGGTTCTCTGACGATCGCGATTGGCCACGAAACGGCTGGCCATAGGGTCCGCGCCGGGCGGCCACATCTCCATGAAGAGGCCCCGGAGCCAATCATAGGCCCCGGGGCTTGGGCTTAGAACGCGAACTTGGCCCGCAGGGTCACGGGCACATATGTGCGCTCGCCAGCGCCGTTGATCGACGAAAGTCCGAGACCACCGATGGCGCTGTCGTCGTCGCTGAGACTGGAGATGTAGCGAACGCCCGTCTCGGCCTGCAGCGACAACCGGTCATTGACGGCATAGGAAACGCCTACATCCAGACCAGCCGTCAAGCTGGTGGAGCTGTCGTAGAAGGGGACGTTGGCGATTGTGATGGCGGCGTCCGGAATCTCGAACGTAGCGTTGATCTTGTCAGTGAAGACCGCGCCCAGGCGCCCAGCGACGTATGGCTTCAGCGCGCCCGAGCCGAAGTACTGCCGATAGCCGGCTTCCAGCGCGTAGGCCTCATACTTGCTGAAGGTCCCGTAGACCGGCAGCGTGGTGTTGAGCGCCGGGACGAAGGTGCCGCCCACCTGAACCTGGCCCTCGTCAGCCTGCATATAGCGGAAAGCCCCGAAAACTTCGGCGTTGTCGCTCATGCCATAGGCGAACTCGGCGCCCAGGTTCATGCCCTCGCCATAGATGTCGTCGAAGCTGCGGGACTGGATTCGGAGCTCGGCGTTCACGCCAGCCAAAGCCGGATTCAGCGGGCCAAGATTTGGCACGGCAGCCGTGGCCCCGCCATGAACCTCGCCGCTGGTCGGGAACTCGGCGCCACCCTCCAGGCTGAACATCCAGCGGCCGGGCGCGGTCTGCGCCTGCGCCCCTCCGACCGCGCAGAGCGCGACGACCGATGAAAGCAAAATCGTCTTGAACATCTTCATCCCTCTTTTTTCTGGACGCCGATCACGCTTCGCCTTCCGCCCCCGCAGCAAAGCGAGGTTGCGTCGCGAACGCGGCCGAGGCGCCAAGTGACTTTTCGCTGGCGCACGAAACGCCGGCGCCCTGTCAGACAGCGATCGATTTACGCGGGGTGGGTGCAAGCAGATCAGCCGTCGCGCGAAAATCCCTTGCGAGGATGATGGCGTCGTCACCCGGCTTTCGGCGACGACGGGCGTCTCAGCTGCTTCAGGAGCAAGCGCCCGACTTTCCAAGGCGCCTGCGAGGCGTCTGGCAGATCTTCGCCGAACTCGACGCCCCCGGCGATCGCCCTGAATTGGCGCGGCGCTGATCCACGCGGCGTCGTGCGCGATTCAAGGCGCCAGCGTCCAGGGTTGTCGGACGTTCGGGCGCCGTTACGGCGCCGGTCTTCCGCTCCACGCCTCACGGAAGCCGCGACACACGGCCTAGGCGGAAAGGCGCGCGCGGGCACGGCGCGGCAGGACGCCGTTCAGGACGAGATAGGCGAAAAGGCCGATCACCAGCCCCCAGAACGCGCCGCCCACGCCGAGCAGCTTGATGTTCGCGGCCGAGGCCAGGAAGGTGATCAGCGCCGCCTCGCGCGACGCCGGATCGGCCATCGCACTGGCGAGGGCGCCGCCGATCGTGCCGAGCAGGGCGAGGCCGGCGAGCGTTGTGATGAAGGTCGCCGGGAACGCCATGAAGACGGCGGCGAGCGTCACGCCAAACACCCCGACCAGCACGTAGAAGCAGCCCGCGGCGATACCGGCGACCCAGCGTCTGGTCGGATCTTCGTGGGCCTCCCTGCCGGTGGCGATCGCGGCGGTGATCGCTGCGATGTTGAAGGCGTGCGAGCCGAACGGCGCCATGATCAGCGACCCAAGCCCCGTCGCGGTGACGATCGGATCGGCGCTGGTCTTGAAGCCGTCGTTCCGCAGCACCAGCATCCCGGGCATGTATTGGCCGGTCAGGGTGATGAGAAACAGCGGCAGCGCGACCGAGAGCAGCGCGTTGAGCGAGAATTCCGGCCTGGTGAAGACCGGGGCTGCGAACTCCAGCTTCAGCCCCGCCAGATCGACCCTGCCCTGCGCGAGCAGGAAGGCCAGTCCGAGAACGAGGATGCCGACCACCGCATAGCGAGCCTGGAAACGCTTCATCACCAGATAGGCGACGATCAGCAGACCGACCAGCAGCGGATCGACGCCGGCGCCGCCGAATGCGCCGATCCCGAACTGCAGCAGGATGCCCGCGAGCAGGCCGGAGGCGATCGCCGGCGGGATCAGGCGGATCACCTTGTCGAAATAGCCTGACAGTCCGAGGGCGACGAAAGCCGCCGCCGAGACCATATAGGCGCCGACCGCCTCGCCATAGGGCGTCGTGGCCAACGCGGTAACGAGGAACGCCGCCGCCGGCGTCGACCAGGCGGTGATGATCGGCTCCCGATACCGCCAGCTCAGAAAGAGGCCGGACAGTCCGACGCCGATCGAGACGGACCAGACCCAGGAGGCGGTCAGCTCCGGGCTGAGACCAGCCGCCTTGGCGGCCTGGAAGACCAGAATGAACGTGCCGCCGTAGTTGACGACGACGGAGATCAGCCCGGCCACGACCGGATGCGTCAGGTCGCGCAGGCGGACGGACGATGGGCTGGGGGACATGGAAGCTCCTGAGTCTGGGCGCGGGCCGGCGCGGCGGGTTGACACCTAGCCGCGCAATGGCCTGAGTAGCCCCACCATTCAGCCCGACCCATCCAGACCAATTGTTCAGACATTCGCAGCTTGAGTCCGTGAAGGCCTGGCTCGCCCACCCCGCCCACGCGGCCATGCCGCTTCACGCGCGAATTCAACGGGCGATCCGCCAATTGATCCTCGATCGTGCGCTGGGCGCGGGCAAACCGTTGCCGGCCTCGCGCGCGCTCGCCAAATCGCTCGGGGTGTCGCGCGACACGGTCGAGGCGGCCTATGGGCAGCTTCACGCTGAAGGGTTCATCGAGCGCCGCGTCGGCAGCGGTAGCTTCGTGGCGCAGGTCACCGAGCTCACGACCAGCCGGCGGTCCACCCCGCAGGCCGCGCCATCGGGGCCCCTTAACCTCAGCAAGCGCGGAAGCGCTGTGTTCCGCAGCGGCGGGGTCCGCGAGCGGCTTTCACTACGACCGTTCGCTCACGGAGCGCCGGAGACGCGCACGTTCCCGCTCCATCTTTGGGAGCGGCTGGAACGGCAGGTGCTGAAGGAGAGCGGCACGCAGGCTCTCCTCCACGCCGACCCGCAAGGTGTCGAGCCGCTGCGGCGCGTCGTCGCCGACTATGTGAACCTCGAGCGCGGCGCGCGCGCTTCGGCTGACCGGGTTCTGGTCCTTACCAGCTCACAGCAGGCGTTGACGCTCTGCGCGAACATGCTGCTGGACCCTGGCGATCGCATCTTCATCGAGGACCCGGTCTACTACGGCGCGCGCCGAGCGTTCGACGCGGCGGGCCTGGAGTGCGCGCCCGTCGGCCTCGACCGTCATGGCCTGCTGGTCGAACAGATCCTGGACGATCCGCGCGGCGCCAAGGCCGTGTTTCTTACGCCTTCCCATCAGTTCCCGACCGGGGCGACGCTGTCGCTCGATCGCCGCCTGGCGCTTATCGAGTGGGCGGCCCGGCGGCAGGCCTGGATCATCGAGGACGACTACGACAGCGAGTTCCACTACGCCGGCAAACCGACGGCCTGCGCTCAGGGCCTCGATCCGCACGACCGGACCCTCTATGTCGGCACCTTCACCAAGTCCCTCTTCCCCGGACTGCGGATCGCCTACGTCGTGCTCCCGCCCCAACTCGTGGAGCCGATGACGGTGGCCCGCACCCTGCTTGACGGGCATTCCGCCCCGATCGCGCAACTGACGCTCGCGCGGTTCATGGAAGGCGGGCACTTCGGCGCGCATGTCCGATCCATGCGCGGCGTCTACGCCGAACGGCTGGGCGTCCTGGTCGACCTCGTCGCAACGCACCTGTCGGATTTCGTCGAGGCCCAGCCTCCGGCGGGAGGCCTTCAGATGCCCTGTCTGCTGACCTGCGGCCTCTCCGAAGGCGCGGTCGTCCAAGCAGCGCGGCGAGCCGGGATCGAGCTGCTCGGGCTATCAGGGCTCTACGCCGGCGACGGCGGCCCTCCCGGCTTTCTGATGGGTTTCGCCGCCTACACGCCCGACGAGATCGAGGTCGCGGTCAAGAAGCTGGCCAGTGTGTTCCAGGCCATGACGAAGTCCTAGTCGCCTCGAACAGAACTGACGGCTCGGGACGCCTGAACGAGGCCGAGAAGACCTTGGTCGTCCGCGGATCGCAAGCGAGCGCGTGAGGTTCCAGCCAAGCCGAAAGATGTGGGCCAAGCCCCCACGGTCTAATTGTGGGTGTGGAGCGCCAGATGCTTCGCCACCTCAGCCGCGTAGCGTTGGCTGACGGGCTCAAAGCTCTTTCCAGCTTCGTCCAAAGCGTACACCTCCCCGTCGACGATGTCGTACACCCAGCCGTGCAGTCGCAGGTCGCCCCGGGCGAGCCGCACCGCCACAGCCGGATGCGTTCGCAGGTGCGTCAGCTGAAGAATGACGTTCTGTTCCAAGAGCATCAGGCTGCGAGCGCGCTCGTCCAGATTCTTGCCCAGTTCGTTCGTGATCTCGACGGCGGCCCTGGCATAGGACAACCACTCTTTGACGTGAGGTAGCTCGCCGAGCCCCTCTAGGTGCATGGCGCCATGCATTGCGCCGCATTGGGTGTGGCCGCAGATGACGATGTGAGGGACGTTCAAAGCGATGCACGCATACTCGATGGCAGCCGTTGTGCTCCCAGTCTCGTTGGTGTGGGGAGGCACGATATTGCCGGCGTTCCGGACGATAAACAGGTCGCCCGGTTGGCTCTGGGTCAGCATGCCTGTCTCGATCCGAGAATCGGAGCAGGTGATGAACAGGGCCTCAGGCGCCTGGCCCTCGGCCAACTTCTCAAATAGCGCGGCGTTGCCGGGAAAAACGTCGTGCTGAAATTTTACTACGCCCGCGGCGAACTTCGGCATGGCGCGCGACTTCCCTGCTGGTGGCCCTTCCCTTCGATGACGCAGCGCGCAACGTTCTGCAAGGTTCAGTTCGCCCTACCAGCCCAAGGCGCCAAAGGCTGCTGGGGACGTGACGTTCGCTCAGACGCCCTGCCGCCCCGAGGGTGCAACTCGCTTGTCGGTAGGTCGGATGGGCGGCAGGAGGAGACGAAGACTCCGAGATGTAAAACGGAACTGGGCGTATGTCCGGTTGGATGAACGTCTTCGTCGAGGCCAAGCCAGCGCCTATCGATGAGCTGCACCTCAAGTCTGCGCAGATCGATCCGTTTCATGGGGACGTCGCAAAGACGGGCGCGGTCGAGCGCAATGCTGCGCTCGATGGCCCTTGAGCTAGCGCTGCGGTTCAAATCCGAAGGTCTGCAGCGCGTCGGCCGCGGCTTTTGCTAGCGCCGCCTGAACTGCGGACGGCCCGCCCCCCCGCCCGCCCTGGGCGCGGTGTCGCGGTGCCGGAAGGTAATTCGGCCGCGGTTCATGTCGTAAGGCGTCATCTCCACGGTGACCCTGTCGCCGACCATGGAGCGGATCCGGTTCTTTCGCATCTTGCCGGCCGTATAGGCCAGGATCTCGTGGTCGTTCTCCAGGCGTACGCGAAATCGTCCTTCCGGCAAAAGCTCGGTGATCTGACCGTCGAATTCGACGGGTTCTTCTTTGGCCATGACTATCCTCGACTCTTGACTACTTACGGGCCTTGCGCGCCGCGTAGCGGGCGTCACGCTTGGCCTTGGCTTCCGCTTGGCTCAGCGACTTGCGCTCCTTCCGCGCGGCGCGTTTGGCGCCGAGCTCGGCGGCGGCCGACGCTTCGGCAGCTTCATGGGCGTGCTGCAGGGCGAGCGCTGCGGCCTCCCGTCTGGCGCTCTTCGCCGCCTCGCGCTCGGCGCGCACCACGACAAGGGCGGCGGCCTTGCGAGCGGAACGGTCGATGGCGGCGGCGGCGGGCGCCGCGACCCTCGGCCGGAATTTGGCGAGCATGGCCTTTCGCGCGGCTTGGGCGGCTTTCAAGCGATCGGCGTAGGTTGTTATGTCGGTCGTGTTCATTTGGCGCCTTCGGCAATACGGGCGAGGCGGGAAGCGAGGCGCCCGTCCTCGGCGCAGGCCAGATCCGTCCAGGTGTCGGCGGCGGTCTGATGCTGCTCACGAACCCGGTCCAGCGTGGCGTCACGGGCGGCGGCCGAGGCCTGGCTCGCCCGGGCTCTGTATTCCTCCGCCCTCAGGCGCAGCTTTTCGAGTGCGGGTTCCACGGGAACGTTAATGTCCATCACGGCGGCTCCAGCTATTTGAGGTCATCGGCGCCCCGCCTTTCCAGCAGGCGGCCGACCCTTAGGCCCAGTTGGTCCTGCGATATGTGCCGAAGGCTGGGGTGGGCGTGTCGGATGTCGTGCAGGCTGGCCCGTGGGTCGCGCGCAAGAATGTCGCTGAGCACCGCCTCGCGGGCGGCTCGGTATCTGAAATTCACGCCCGGTGAGCGGTCGCAGATTGCAGGGCGGGCCGCCGCCGTAGACGCCCGCCCGGTTGGAGGATCAGTCGGCCCCCGTCCACTTGGCGATTGAACCGAATGAATGTTGTCGTTCGCAAAGATCACCCACCTCAAGGCAAAGGTTTATGCGCGCGAGCTAGGCGCAAGCATCAAATTTTCGAGGAGGAACTTTTGCTAAAACGGGACCGAAATTCTTGATTTCGGGGTCAGCGCCAAGCGAACCTGAGCGAATTTTGAGTGCGATCAATGCGCCAATAATCGTGTTTGCGCAAGTAAATATGGCGAAATGTTCGGTCGGACGCTGCGCGACTGACTTTGGGGTCAAGCACCGGCGGACCCCGAGAGTCCGCAGGCGCGCCGAGGGGTGTCCGCCCCAGGGCCCCGATCCCGGGCGCTACCTTGGGGCCGTCGCGCCGGCAGCCAGGGCTTCGGGGGCGGCCGCCATGACGTCCTCGGTCACCTTGTCGGGAGCGCGTTCCCGTTGAGTGGCCAACCCCAGGATGAGCGTCTGGATCGCCAGCGCTACGGTGCGTGTCGGCAAGGGCAGCCAGCTCAAGTAGCGCCTGCTGGAGATCAAAGGCGAGACCTCCGCGGATAGACAGACTTACGCCAGGTTCCGACCGCGACAGGCGCCCTCTTGAAATTTGGGTTGGCCCCTCCAATTCATCGGCGCGCCTTCCAATACGGATCAGGCGAGAAACAGAAAGGTAGGAACCAAGGGAGTCTGACGATGCGTCTTGCGACGTCCGAAGGTCTCATCTGGGGCCAGGGGCTCGGAGCGTCCCACGGCCTCAAAGCCATACTCGAACGCGGCGTGCGTCCCGCGGTCGGCTTCATCGATCCGCTGGATGTCCTCAAGGATCCCCATCTCACCACGCAGCAGAAGCGCGAAATTCTCTGCTCGTGGGCGTCTGACGCCTCGGCTGTACAGGACGAGCCGAGATTGCGCTGGCTTCTGGGGACGCCGGAGCCCGTACGTCTGGATGAGATACGAGCGGCGATTGCTCGGCTCGACCAACTGGGTGATTTCCGACCAGGCCCGACCGGGCTCGGCCGCCGGCGACGGCGCTCCGCGAGCCTGAAACCGCGAGATGGAGGGGAATGACTCGTGCGGGTGATCGCAGTCACAGCCTTGCCTGACGGCTGGAAACTTACGATCGACAACGTCTCCAATGATATGATCTTCCGAAGCGGTCGCGAGGCCGAAAGAGCGGCCCGTCGCCTGGCCGATCGACTAGCTCGGGCCGGGATCTGGAGTGAAATCCAACTTTATCTGAAGGACGGCAGCTTGGCGGCCCGCTTCCTCAGTCCGGCGCGGGACGCGCATATTCGTTCGGCAAGCATCGCTTATCCTGGCCCGGCGGTCGCGGCCTAGCCGCGACAGGAGCCCGCAAAACACGGGGCCGGAGGCGGAGCCCACCGGCCCCTGCGCGGAAAGTCATCACCCGATGACATCGACGGCCTAGCTCACGACTAAAGGCCGACACTCCGTCGATGAATGTCTCCTCAGCGCCAGCAGCGGACTCTGGACTGTGTCCGGGAAGCAGACACAAATTTGCACGTCCAGGAGCCTCCCACCTCGCGCGGAGCACAGCGTGTCACCAAGGCAGGTGTTATTAGTTCTCACGATACTAGCGAGCGCGTTCCCAGCAAGCTGCGCACCGCGCTCCGCTCCGTGGAAGAGCTACGCGCCTGAAAGCCACGACCTGGGACACATCGCTTCGGAGCTAAAGCAAGCAGCACGGCCACCGCTGATCGGCTTGCCAATTCCCGACACCCTCGCGGTCCAGTGTCTCAGGAGTGGCGCCGTTCGCATGGTTCTGGACTGGGGAGCTCAAGTACCTCAAACGAACAATCCGGAGCACGAATGGCAGCCACCCCCCGTTCGAGAAATGCCCTTTCGGATCGACTGGGGACCAACCCAGACACTCGCCTTCAACCGTGAGATCTTTGAACACTGGTCGGGCGCTGGGCGACTTAGCTATCGCTATGTCGCGGATGAGCGATCGGAGCCTCGGCTGCTCAAGACTCTAGACGCAATGTCTCACGGCCGCTCCCTGCGTCGGTTCGATGTGATCCGCAAACCAAAGTATTCCCTGGGCCCGGAAATCGGTGAATTCGTAGCGGCATGCCGTCGCTCGGCGCGAGCCTAATCCTCTGTGAGTGCAGCCACATAGCTGGGCCGGACGCCAGTTTCGATAACGCGCGCCCATTGTGGGTGGACGGTCTGGGTTGCGCCAGGAGCGGAACTTTAGAAGGGCGCCGCAATCGGACATGCCATATAGGGGATGAAAAATGCCCTAGGCTGGCCCTGAGCTGCCCGCCGTGGACGAACAGACCTCGCGCACGCATCCCCGCAACCAGCGATGCGCGGCATCGGCGTCAAGGCGAGGATGCCAAAGCATGGCCACGGTGAATGGCTTGGTGTCTGCGGGGATTGGGAAGCTGAACATCCCCTCGCGCAGGATCTCGCTATGGCGCTCGGGAACCGTCGCTACCAAGTCGGAGGTGCGCGCCAACGACAAGGCGACCGCGAAGCCGCCCACGACGCTCGCCACCTGGCGTGTCAGATCCTCCGGCAGGAAGGGACGATCCACGGCGTCCGCCTCAAAGCCGCTCCTCGAAACAATGACGTGACGCGCCGCCGCGTACTGCTTGGCCGTGACCTCGCCGTTCGCAAGGGGGTGCCCCGCCCGCACAACTCCGATGAGACGGTCGAGGAACAGCGCCTGGGTGCGCAGCTCCGGGCCCAGCGACGCATCGACGACGCCCGTTTCGAGGTCGACCCGACCTTCACGCAGCGGACCGCTGTCCTTGTCGGGCTTCTGCAGGAAGTTGAGGCGGACAGTCGGAGCCTCCGCGCTCACTTTGGCGATCAGACTAGGGCCGAAACACTCAACGAAGCCGTCGCTGGTCCGCAGCGTGAAGGTCCGCGCCAAGGTTGCGATATCCAGGCCCTCCACCGGCGCAAGCAATGCTGCGGCCTCCTTTACGATCTGACTGACTTGCGGCTGTAGCGCGATCGCACGCGGAGTCGCTACAAGCCCTCGCCCGGCCCTCACAAGGAGAGGGTCGCCAGTCGTCTCTCGTAATCGCGCAAGCGTGCGGCTCATCGCCGATGGACTGAGCCGAAGGCGCCGCGCTGCAGCCGCAACGCTTCCCTCAGCCAGCAACACGTCCAGGGCGAACAGCAGATTGAGGTCGGGCGTCGACATGGCGGCTTCCAATACATGGCGTCAGACGCACTATTAGAGTGCAATTGCTGCGCGTTCCGCCATGCGTTGAAGGCCCGTACGCTTCATCCGTCAACCGCGAAGGATGAATTCATGCCCACCAACTCCCTTCAGAAGTTTGTCGAGCAGGTGCGAGCCGCCTGGGGTCCGCTGACCACGGAACTGGTCACGGAATGCCAAAGCTACCTAACTGAGCTCGTGAAGACACCTGCCTCGGAAGCTTGGCTCGCGGAGCTTCTCCGGACCGCACCGGCCAACCAGGAACTCTATCGCGATCCCGAACATGGCTTCGTGCTGCTCGCGCACACAGAGCAGGCTGGCCTCTACCGCGCGCCCCATGACCACGGTCGAGGCTGGGTGATCTACGCCATTCAGGATGGTGAGATCGAAATGCGGACCTATGCTCCTGTGGAGGATCAGAACGGGCCAATCCGACTGGTTCAGCGCAACAGCACCGTCGTTCAAAGCGGCCAGGTGCAGGTCTATCTTCCCGGCGACGTCCACGACACGCGATGCCGCTCGCAGTCCGCCCTGCTCTTCAGGTTCACGGACCGTGATCTTCGGGTCGAGGATCGCGTCGAACGCAGGCTGACCCGTTATGTCGAGCAGAGCGGCGTGTGGGCGCCGGCCGCGAGATGACCGCTCTTGCCCCGAGTCCCGCCACGCCGAGCGCACAGCTCTCAAGCTTGCGTTCCGGCGTCACCATCGCGGGCGTTCTGTCGGCCATGGCGTTGGTCGTGCTGGACGCCGGGATCGCCAATGTCGCCCTGCCGAGCCTCGGCCGCGCCCTGAATGTGACACCCGCAAAGTCCATCCTGATCATCACTGCGTACCAGGCGGGCCTGGTCATGGCGCTGCTGCCGTGTGGTGCGCTCGGCGAGCGGTTTGGCTTTCGCAGGGTGTTCACGCTCGGTGTTGCGACCTTCGCCGCAGCATCGGTGTTATGCGCAAAAGCTCCATCTCTAGAGTGGCTAGTGGCGGCCCGGTTGGTTCAGGGGATTGGCGGCGCCGCGGTGATGGCGCTGGGCGTCGCGCTCCTTCGCCTCGCGGTTCCCAGCAGCCGCCTTGGCGCCGCGATCGGATGGAATGCGCTCACCGTCGCTATCGCTTCGGCTGCGGCGCCAGGCCTCGGCGCCGCCATCCTGGCCCACGCGAGTTGGCCGTGGCTGTTTGCAGCGCCGCTCCCTCTCGCGATCGTGGCGGCCGCGGCGACCCGCGCAATGCCGGCGTCGCCGGAGCGCTCGACGTCGCTGGATCCGATGAGCATCGCCTTGAACGCCGGCATGTTTGCGCTGCTCATCCTGTCGACCGAGTTGGCCACTAGCGCCCCGTTCTGGGCGGCAGCGTCTCTAACCCTGGCTATCGCCTGGCTTGCGCTGCTCGTCCAGCGGGAGGCGAAGAAGCGCGCCCCGATGTTCCCGTTGGATCTGCTGCGCGCCCGGCCATTTCGAACGTCCGTCTTTGCGTCGGTCAGCTGTTTCGCCGCGCAATCGGCCGGGCTCCTGGCGCTGCCCTTCTACCTCCAACACGAACTGAAGCTCACCCCGTTCGCGACCGGACTTTACCTCACGCCCTGGCCGCTGAGCGTCGCCGCGACCGCCATCGTCGCCGGTCGCCTGGCAGATCGCGTGCCGACAAGCAGGCTTTGCGTCATCGGGGCCCTAAGCCTCTGCGCCGGCCTCTCCGGCGCCGCGACCTGCGCCCTGCTTGAACAGCCCCCTGCGCTCATCGCCGCGATCGCTCTATGCGGAATTGGCTTTGGGTTGTTCCAGACGCCGAACAATCGAAACATGTTCTTGTCTGCCCCGGCGGAACGCAGCGGAGCGGCCGGAGGCATGCAGGGCACCGCCCGCGTCGCCGGCCAGATCATCGGCGCCCTCATCATGACCTTGCTATTTAGTCTGACGGTCGGGGCCGATGCGCCAAAACTGGGGCTCGCCATAGCTGCGTCGTTCGCACTGACCGCCGGGCTTCTTAGTTTTCACCACTCAGCCCAATCGGGTTAGCGGCCTCCCAGGAAAGCCCTGCCCCTGGCCTACAGCCACTCAGAAAGACTTCACAGTGAGGGAGGTCAGTTCTGCGCCAAGGCCACTCATGACGACCCGCACCAGGCTTGGCGCCCAGAAGCGGCCGTAGCGGTGGTCCGCCAAGAGCCCTGAGCAGTCAGGTCGCTGCCCCGTCGTCGATGTCCGCAATCGGTCGAAAGCAGGCCCCTTCGCCAAGCGCTCTCGGCGGCCGCCGTCGGCTGGGCGGGCCAATTCGGCTCCGACCCGTTGCGGATGCTCGCAGCGCCGCGCCCATTGCGGACGTTTCGGAGAATTGGATTCGTCGCGACCAAAGCTCAGGCGTTCGAGGGCTCGGTCGAGATCTGGTCATAACCGAACAATTTCAACGATTTAGGTCGACAGCTCATGTCGCCCCCCTCATTGGCCGAGGGTGTAGCGCGCGCTGAGGCTGATGCTGAACTGGTCCGGCGAGCCCAGGTCCTCGACGATCGGGCTGTCGGCCGCATCGCCCGTGATCCGCGAATAGGTGGCCACGCTCTGCACGCTCCAGCGCGGCGTCACCCGATACTCGGCGCTGGCGACCAGCCCGGGCGACCAGGTGGCGCCGCTCGGCGCATAAGCCGCGAGCCCGAGCGGGCTGCGCGCGGCGTCCTGCGGCGTGACCGCGAAATAGGTGCTGGTGAAGTCGTCGTCGCCCCAGTCGAGGCGCGGCCCGGCCGTGAACGTCCAACGCTCGCCGCGGACGATGGCGTCGGCGGCGAAATCGCCCGCCCAGCCGTCATGCCCGCCGAAGCCGCGGCGGGCCTCGGCCCGCAATCGCAGCCAGTCCGTCGGCCACCAGTTGACGAAGCCGCCGGCCTCCACGGTCGCGTCGATCTTCTCGAAGCCGCGCAGGTCGTTGTCGTCCTCGCGCGACGAGCGCCATCGTCCGACCACCCCGGCGGTCACCGGCCCGGTCCCGATCAGGCCCAGGCTCACCCCGTCGTCCGGCGCGCCCTTGGGGGTCGGCGCCGCGTCGCGCCGCACCAGCACCACCGCGCCGGTGAACCAGGCCCGGTAGTCGTCCGATCCGAGGTAGTCGGGGGCGTAGCGAACGCCGCCGCGGACGCTGTCGAGCGTCCAGCCCAGCAGCGTCGGGGCCTCCTGCGCCACGGCCGGCGCCGCGGACGCCAGGATCAGTCCGCTCGCCGCCAGAACCCGTCGCAAGACCATGGTCCGACCCTCCTGCCGACGCCGCGCGCCACGCGCACCCGCAACGTTCGGTTGCCGAGCTTCGGCGATCGCTCGATGGGCCGCAAGGACATCGATCCGACACGCCCAATTTGGCCAGATCCATCGAGCATCTCGATGGCCTCCCCCTGAGCCTGACCGATGGACAGACGCCGGCCCCAATGTAGAGTTGCGCAACGGGGAACTACTTTTCGGGGTAGCAATGGGGCCGTTCTGGACGTTGGAGGTCACCGACCCGGACAGGCCGGCCCTGGTCTCGGCCCAGGGCGGCGAGACGAGCTACCGGACGCTCTCGCAGAACGCCGAGGCTTGGGCCGATCGCTTGCGGACGCTGGCCGGCGACTTCGTCCCGCTGGTGCTGCTCGACTTCCCCACGACGGGCGAGGCCGTCGCGGCCTATCTGGGCGCCCTGCGCGCCGGCTTTCCGGTGATGCTCCAGGAACCCGGCTCGAGCCCGCCCGGCAGCCGCATCCAGCAGGTATGGACCCCCGACATTCACCTGAAGGCGGGCGCCGACGGACGACTCGCCGCCGAGGCGCGGGCCGGCTGGCGGGACGCGGCCTGGCCGCCGCCGCATCCCGACCTGGCGCTTCTCCTGTCGACGTCCGGCAGCACGGGCGAGCCGAAGATGGTCCGCCTCTCGCGCCGCAACATCGCCGCCAACGCCGCGTCCATCGCCGAGTACCTCGGCCTGAGCGCCCAGGACCGGGCCGCGACCACCCTGCCGTTCTTCTACTCCTACGGAATGTCGGTCCTGAACTCGTACCTGTCGGCCGGGGCGACGCTGGCGCTGACCGACCGCTCGGTGTCCGACCCGGCGTTCTTCGCTGAGGCGCGTGCCGCCGGGGTCACCAGCCTGGCCCTGGTGCCGCACCAGTTCGACCTCCTGGCTGCGGCCGGCTTCTCCGGCGTCGAGCTGCCGCGCCTGCGCTATGTCACCCAGGCCGGCGGCCGGCTCGCCCCGGAGACCGCGCGGCGCTTTGCGGCGCTCGGCCGCGACGGCGGCTGGGACCTGGTGCTGATGTACGGGCAGACCGAGGCCGCGCCGCGCATCTCCTGGACGCCGCCCTCGGCTCTGCCCGAAGCCGCCGACACCATCGGCCAGGCGATCCCGGGCGGGCGGATCTGGCTGGCCGACGAGTCCGGCGGCGAGATCCTCGGCCCCGGCCGGCCGGGCGAACTGGTCTATGAAGGCCCCAATGTGATGATGGGCTACGCCGTCGATCGCGCCGGGCTCGCCGCCCCGCCCGGGCCAGCTCAGCTACGGACCGGCGACATCGCCGAGCGCACGGCCGCGGGCTACTACCGCATCGTCGGGCGCATGAAGCGCTTCGTGAAGCTGTTCGGCCTTCGGCTCAGCCTGGACCAGATCGAGCAGGCCTTGAGCGAGGCCGGCGTCCCGGCGCACGCCGTCGCCGCCGGCGACCGGCTGGTGCTGCTGGTGCGTCAGGCCGGCCAGGTCGAGGCCGCACGGGCCGCCGTGGCCGGCCTCTACAACCTGCCGCCGGCCGAGATCGCCGCCGCGCCGCTGCCCGAGCCGCCGCTCCTGCCGTCGGGAAAGATCGACCAGAAGGCGCTGGAGCAGATCGCCGCCGAGGCGGCCGACGCAGCCATGGCCGCCCGTCGCCACGCCGTCCTGTCGGGCAGCCTGGCCGCGATCCTGCGCGAAGCCACCCGCAGCGCCAAGGTCGGGCCAAGCGACAGCTTCACCGGGCTCGGCGGCGACTCGCTGAGCTACCTCACCATGCAGATGGCGCTCGAGGAACGCCTGGGCCGCGCCCCGCCGGGCTGGGAGAACATGCCGTTGGCGGCGCTCGAGGCCCTGGTCCCGGCCAGCGCGACCCGCCCGCCGCCGGCGCGGATCGACACCGACCTGCTGCTGCGGCTGGCGGCGATCTCGCTCGTCGTCGCCCAGCACGCCAGCGCCTATCCCCTCCGCGGCGGGACCTGGGCGTTGATCGCGGTCATGGGCTTCTCCATGGGCCGCTTTCAGCTTCGGCCGATCGCCGAAGGCGACGCCATCGGGTTCGCCCGGCGCATGCTCTACCCGATCGTGCCGATCTATTTCGCGCTGCTGGCGGCCTATGGCCTGGCGCGCGAGGCCCCGCCGCTCAGCTACGTCCTGCTGCTCGGCAACTACCAGCCGCTGATGTTCGGCTCGCTGCTCGGACCGTTCTGGTTCGTCAGCCTCTACGCCCAGATCGTGGCGGCGATGGCGCTGGTCGCCGCCGTCCCCGGCCTGCGACGGCAGGCGGCGACGCGGCCCTGGCGATCGGGGCTGGCGGTGTCCGGGCTGCTGGCGCTCGCGCTGGCGGGCCTGGCGCTCGTGGAGCACGGGCCGGGTCTGCCCTATGTCGCTCAGCGCGGCCTGCCGGAGGCGTTCAGCATCTTCGTGATCGGCTGGCTGATGCAGACCATGCGCGGCCCGCGGCAGGTCGCAGTCACCCTCGCCATGGCGGCCCTCACCCTCGCCCTGCTGGTCCAGATCGACATGAGCCTGCAGGTGCTCGGCGTCGCCGCCGCGGCGCTGGCCGTCCTGGCGCTGCGGCTGTCGATCCCGGCGCCGCGCGCCCTCGCGCGCCTGGCCGCCAGCCTCGGAACCGCGACGCTCTACGTCTACCTGCTGCATCCGGTCGTGATCCACGGCCTGAGGCCGCTTGGCCTGTCCGACCCGGCGAACATCGCCCTGGCCGTGCCCCTGAGTTTCGCCGTCGGCGTGGTCGCGCGCCGCGCCTTCGTCGCCGCCGACGGCCTGCTGCGCGAGCATCTCGGCAGGCTGCGCGCTTACCAGGCCACGGGCTTGCGCTCGTAAGCGCAGCGCTCGCCCAGGGCGTCAGGCCCGCCCGCGCCCCGCATTGCGGGTTTCGCCCGATCCACCTTCCGGCGACGCCGTCGTACAGCTGCCGCGCAGGAGCTCTCGCACGAAGGAAGGACCTGCGTATGCGCCGCCGCTCGCCGCTCTTTGTCGCCGTCGCGCTGCTGGCGGCCTGGCCCGCCGCGGCCCAGCCGATCCTCACCCACCTCGCAGACGGCAACGACTGGAAGCGCTCCTCGATCGAGCAGCAACGGGCCTATCTCGCGGGCGTCTCGAACATGATCTCCGTCGGCGCCGCATGGGACGCCAAGAACTTGCCAGGCTCCGAACAGACGTTCTCGCGGACCGCCCAACGCGGCCTCAAGCACACCGATCTGGAAGAAGCCGTCCGCGTGGTCGACGGCTGGTACCGCGCCAACCCGACCCAGTTGAACAAGCCCATCCTTTCCGTGGTCTGGCGCGAGATCGCCAAACCGCAATTTCCTCCGGCCAAGTAGGACCCCGACATGAACAGGCTCGGCTCCACCTTCGCGGCGATCGCCCTCAGCGTGATGCTCGCCGCCTGCGCCACCGCCACCGGCGCCGCCGTCGGGGCGGGGATTGGCAGCCTGTCGGGCAACGCCGGCAAGGGCGCGGCCATCGGAGGCGCCGTCGGGGCCGTCGTCGACATCATCGACTAGCGGCCCGCGCCGTCGGCTCGCCGCGCGGCGCGCGAACACAGCCCCATTGGCTTTCGCTGCGGAATGCTGGCAGTTCTCTGCGCCTGCGCCAATGAATCTGGGCCCCATCATGCAGTTCGACGACGTCATCCTCGGCCGCCGCAGCATCCGCGGCTACAAGCCCGATCCGGTCCCGCGCGCGCTGATCGAGGAGATCATCGGCCTGGCCATGCGCGCGCCCTCGTCGATGAACACCCAGCCGTGGAACTTCTACGTCCTCACCGGCGAGCCGCTGGACAGGATCCGCGCCGGCAACACCGAACGCAACCTGGCCGGCATCCCGCACTCGCGCGAGTTCCGCACCGGCGAGGCCTTCGCCGGCTCGCACCGCGATCGCCAGGTCGGGGTCGCCAAGCAGCTGTTCGCGGCCATGGGCATCGCCCGCGAGGACAAGGAGATGCGCCAGGACTGGGTGCTGCGCGGCTTCCGCCAGTTCGACGCCCCGGTCTGCGTCATCGTCACCTACGACCGGGTGCTGGCCGGCAGCGACGACACCCCGTTCGACTGCGGGGCGGTGACCACGGCCCTCGTCAACGCCGCCTGGTCGCGCGGCCTCGGCGCGGTGATCAACAGCCAGGGCATCATGCAGTCGCCGGTGGTGCGCGAGCACGCCGGCATCGCCGACGACCAGGTGATCATGAAGGCGGTCGCCCTCGGCTGGCCCGACGAGAGCTTCCCGGCCAACGCCGTGGTCTCCGAACGCAGGTCGGTGGACGAGGCCACGGTGTTCGTCGGCTTCTAGAGCCGGCGCGCTTTGCCGCAGGGCGCGGCCGGCGCGAACCCCGCTAGAGCTTGGCCGGGGGACGTCTGACTAGCTGGAGTTCGTGCGTGGTCACGATGTCCCTTCGCGCGCGCCTCGCCGTGCTGCTCGCCGCGCTCGCCCTGCCGCTCCCCGCCCAGGCCCGCGGGCTGGAGGCGCAGGTGCTGGCCGAGCTCAACTACGCCCGCGCCAATCCCGCCCGGTACGCCGACGAGCTGTCGCAAGCCCTGGATTCGGGCGGCTGGGCGCTGCGCGACGAGGACCCGCGCGTGGTCGACGAGGCGATCGGCTTCCTGCTGGCCCAGCGGCCGCTGCCGCCGCTGCGCGCCCATGCCGGGCTGCAGGCCGCGGCCGGCGCCCATGTCCGCGCCCAGGCCCGCCGCGGGACCGAAGGCCACGGCGCGGCCGCCGGCGGCCTGGCCGCGCGGCTCAAGACCGAGGGCGTCTGGGCCGGCCTCAGCGCCGAGGCCATCTCCTACGGCTACGCCGAGGCCCGCGAGGTGGTGGTCCAGCTGATCGTCGACAGCCGCGTCCCCGGCCGCGGCCACCGCAAGACCATCTTCGGGGCCGGCTACAGCCTGGCCGGCGTCGCCTGCGGCCCGCACGCGGCCTATGGCGCCATGTGCGTGATCGACTTCGCCGGCGCCCTGGCCCCGCGCTGAGCAGCCCCCGTCCGCCGGCGCGAGAGTTTGACGCCCGTCTAGGCGCCCGCCCCCCGCCGGCCCTAGAGTGCGCCGATGTCCCGCGTACCCGCCTTCCTCTGCGCCGGCCTGGTCGCCGCCCTGGGCCTCGGCGCCGCCGCCCTGCAGCAGACCCCCCGAACCTCCGAGACCGCCCGCCTCACCGCCTGGCCGCAGACCGCCGCCATGCCGGCCTTCGGCGACACCGGCGAGCTCGCCCCCTCGGAGATCGCCGACCTCACCGAATACGTCCTGGCCCTGGCCGGCGCCCCGCGCGACCAGGCCGCCATCGTCCGCGCCGTGCCGCTCTACCAGGCCCATTGCGCGTCCTGCCACGGGCTCGGCGGCGAGGGCGCGGAGATCCTCGGCACGCCCGACCTCACCCGCGGCCAGTTCCGCTATGCGACCGACGCGGACGGCGTGCAGATGCAGATCTGGCACGGGACCGACGGCCGCGGCCCGCTGCGCGAAGCCGCACGCCGCGGCCGCCCGAAGGGCTGAACCGCCCCCCGATCCCTGCTAAGCCGAACGCCCCCGCCGCCGAGGAGCCCAAGATGGACGCCCCCACCCGACGCCGCCTGATCGCCGCCGGCGGCCTGATCCTCGCCGCCCCGCAGAGCGCGCTGGCCGCCGCCGCCAAGCCGCGGGTGGCCATCAAGACCCCGCGCGGCGTGATCGTCGTCGAGCTGGAGCCGCGCCGCGCCCCGCTCACCGTCGCCAACTTCCTGCGCTATGTGGACGCCAGGTCCTATGACGGCGGGACCTTCTTCCGCGCCGCCCGCACGCCGGGCGCAGCCAAGGACGGCACCATCGTCGGCGCCCCGGACGCCAAGGTCCGCCCGTTCCCGCCGATCGCCCACGAGAGCACGACCAAGACCGGCCTGAAGCACCTCAACGGCACGATCTCGCTCGGCCGCTTCGCCACCGGCACGGCGACCAGCAACTTCTTCATCTGCGTCGGCGACCAGCCCTATCTCGACGCCAACCCGGCGGCCAAGGGCGACAACCTCGGCTACGCCGCCTTCGGCCGCGTGGTCCAGGGCATGGGCGTGGTCGAAAAGATCCTCTCCCTGCCCACCAACGGCGAGACCAAGTTCAAGGACCAGCGCGGCCAGTGGCTCAAGCCCCCGGTCCCGATCACCACCATGCGCCGCGCGTAAGGAACCCGCCGCGAAGGCGGGGAGAGGAGCAGACGCCTGCCCCCACAACGCACCGTCCCCTCGCCCCCGTGGGGGAGAGGGCTAGGGTGAGGGGGGCCACAGCCCCTCCGCATCGCCGCCGCCGACCCAGCAGAGCGCCGCTCCGCGCCGCCTCCCCTCACCCAACCTCTCCCCTCAAGCGGGGAGAGGAGAAGATGTTCGCACCCTGCCCCCAAACGTCCCCTCGCCCCCGTGGGGGAGAGGGCTAGGGTGAGGGGGGCCGCGCCGCCGCTACTCCAACTCCCGCCAGCCGCCGCCCGGCCCCGGCACGAAGTTCACCAGCTCGATCCCGAACGGCTGCGGCCCGCTCTCCCCGTCGCGCTCGCCCTCCGCCGCCGGCCCCAGCATCCGCCGCACGCCGTATTTCTTCGGCTCGATCAGGGCCAGCCGCCAGCGCAGCACCTGCACCCGCAGCCGGTCGCCGCGCACGGTGTCCTCGGTCGCCTCCATCGCCACCTCGTAGGCCAGGTCGAAATGAACGTCGGCGGCGATCTCCTTGGCGCGCACGTACATCTCGCGGAACCAGTCCTCGCGCCGCGCCCAGCCATAGATCGAGCCGGCGCAGGGCATGTCCGGATCGGCCGACAGCGCCAGCACGCTCTCGCCGCCGGCGATCCTCAGACAAATCTCCTCGGCCAGCTCCGGGGTCAGGATCGAGACGCTGCCCCCGCGCCGCCGCTTCGGCGAGGCCTGGGCCATCATCCGCCGCCAGAGCTTGCCGCTCCCCGGCGCCAGGTCCGCCTCCCGGTCGGCCGCGATCTGCCGCCGCCGTCCCTCCTGCTTGGCGGCCTCGAACGCCGCCCCGAACTCAGGATCGCGCAGCGCCCAGTCGCGGAACGTCCGCCGCGACGGCATCCCCGGCTCCCGAGCCAGAGCATGCTGACTCTCCCCCGCCGCCACCCGCGCGCAGATCTCGCGCCCCAGCTCCGACGAATACCGCACAGGCGCCCGACCCCCGGCCCGCCCAGGCCCCGGCAATGACGAAGGCATCAAGCCCCCACGACAGCAAATGAGAAGGCTTCAGTGTCTCACAGCCGCGCCGAAACGCAAGAACAAAATGGGAACATGTAAGGCGTCATCCCGGTTTCGGCGAAGCCGAAGACCGGGGCCCACCAGATCGCGCCGGCACGCCTCAGCCCTCGCCGCCCGCCGCGTCCTCCGCCATCACGTGCGGATAGTACTGCCGGTCCCAGTCGTCCGGCCGCAGCAGCACCTTGCCGTGCCGAAGAACCTGATCGTCTTCATGATAGGCCACCGCCGACAGCGGCACGTCGGTCGGCAACTCCGGCTCGTCATAGCCGTCGAGATGGAAGTGGTCCCACTCCCGGTTCAGACTCTGCAGCTCTCGAACCAGCAGGTCGCGCCCGGCCTCGTTCATCAGCATCTTGAAAGTCCCGTCGGGACGCAGACAGACCGTGACTCTGGGTTTCATTCGCTCAACCATGGCTCGAACGTGCAATGAAGCCCGAGCCATGTCCGACCGCAACCCGCTCCTGATCCCCGCCGGCTACATGCTCAAGGCCGCCCAGCCGCGCCCGACCTGGATCACCGCCCCGCACGTGCACGAGATCGCCTCGGTCAGCGGCTGCTTCGCCAAGCCCTTCGCCGACTACACGCGCTACTGGCGGCATAACGGGATGGATCTGTTCGACAGCCCGCAGGCGATCTTCGACCTCATCGCCGCCGAGGACCTCGCCCTGCCGACCGACCCGCGCCTCTACTACTACGAGGCCTTCCCGCTCGAACTCGCGTGGAACACCCAGCACCTGCCCGACGAAGGCTGGCGCCCCTACCCGACGGACGAGCTAGCCCCCACCCATCCGGTCCCGCCCGCCGAAAAGCACCTGCTCGGCTACGACGTCATCGCCTACGGCGACGTCATCGAGTGCTCGCCGCTCTCCTGCAACGCCATGGCCGACCAACTCCCGGTCAACGCCCACTGCCTGTTCGACACCTTCGACGCCGCCAAGGCGGCCATCGACGGCGAGCGTTTCGTCGGCTGCGAGGAGGGCAAGTACCGAATCTTTGCGGTGCATGCAGTGGGGGCAGAGCCCTTCACTCCGGGCGCAACTAAGCTCTACTTTGCGATGCAAGATGGAGTGCGTTCGTGAAAGCCGTTTTCGATGTTAAACCCGGATCGGGGTACGATGACGACATCACCCACCGCTACCACTTTCCCGCTAGGAGCAACTACCTCGAGGCTGCACGCAACGCGGTCGGCGACTGGGTGTTGTTTCGCGAACCCCAACGCAATGGTGGCCGACGGGCCTATGTTGCGACGGCGCGCGTAGTCGGCGTTCAACCCGACATTGATCGTGCAGGCCACTACTACGCCTACGTGGCCGACTACCTTGAATTCCCGACGCCCGTACCCCTCGTGAGGAACGGACGCTACGCCGAGGCGTCGCTGCGCGAAATTCCCGACCCAAATCGCGTCGGGCAGGCGCTACAAGGCAAGTCGATGCGCGCCATCCTCCCGGAGGACTTCAACGCTATCGTGCTAGCCGGGTTGAGTGAGACGCTGGCTCCAGAGAACGCCATTCGTCTCGGTCTCGACTTTCCCACGGCCGAATTTCCTCCGTTGCCTACGGACTACGGCGTCGCCGAAACTGCGGAACGACGCATCGAGGAAATGCTGGTGAACCGGAAAATCCGCGATGCCAACTTCCGCCTTGAGGTCTGCCGAGCCTACGACGACCGCTGCGCGGTGACGGGCCTAAAGATCATCAACGGCGGCGGTCGTGCCGAAGTCCAAGCGGCGCACATCAAGCCAGTGGCGGTCGGCGGCCCCGATGTCGTCCAAAATGGCATCGCGCTTTCAGCGACAGTTCACTGGCTGTTCGACCGCCATCTGATCTCCATCGACGAGAACCATCGTCTGTTAGTAGCTCACAACCGGGTGCCCACCGAACTGCGGCGACTATTCAGACCGGAGCATGAAGGCCTGCACATGCCGACGGAGCGGCGGCATTGGCCACATCCAGCGTTCTTGGCGCATCATCGCGAGGCGTTTGCCGGCGCAGTACATTGAGCGCTCAAAGCTCCGCGCTCGCCGACCGGCTTGCCGTGCTCTAGGGGACCACCTACTCCGCCGCCTCAGCCGCCCTCTTCGCCACACGCTGCAACTTCTGCTCTGCCTTCTTGATCCGCGTGCGCGCGTCCTGCACCCGCTCCCCGTCGACGACGACCTCGCGCTTCAGCACGCCGTTGACCAGCAGGTCTGCGATGTCAGCGGGCTCAACCTTCAATTCCGGAAACAGCCGCCGCATCTCCCGCCGCACAACGCCGACCACCGACTCCGACAGCAGCATCTGCGCGACAGTGAAGTGGTTCACCACCTGCTGATGCTGGTGATAGGCGCTGATCGCGTTGGTCGGCAGCCCCTCGCGCGCCAGCAAGAACAGTTTCTCCAAGTCGCCTTGCGACTTCGGATTTAGCTCCGGCAGGGTGAACCTCGTGATCTCATCCCAGCTGATCGGCTGAGCGAACTCGACCTTGTAGAAGCGCCACTCGACGGCATTGGTCAGGATGATCCACTCAATTCCTTGGTGAGCACCATAGTTCACCGCCTGCCGCAGATGGGCATCGCTCAGCGTGCTGCCCGCGCCCTTCACCTCAATTAGGAACCGGATGCTACCGTCGATCTGGATGGCTAGGTCGCAGAACGTGCCACGGATCTGCTGCTCGCTGGTCAGTTCTGCGTACTTGTCGTAGCCGAATACATCGGCCAGCACGTCCTTTACCACCGTCACGGTGTCGGCCTCGGACACATCACGACTCCGGTGCGACGTGACGATCCCCTGATAGGGCTTCAGCTTCGCTTGGACGCGATCGATGAACTTCTTGGGCAACTTCGCCATACGCACCTCCCCAGCACAGCTAAAAGGTTCGGATGGTGAGACCTATCCGTCAAGGTTGCCAAAGCGCGCCTTGCAAGCAGTAGGGCAGTCCCACACACTCCCCCGAACTCGCCGGCATACAGCTCTCGTCGATCTTGAGGCCGCTTCGCAGGTGCTAGCCCTCGTCCCGACCTCTTAATCAAGGCATGCAACTGATCGATCCGACTTCCTCATCGTCCGTCGAGACCGGGACGTATTTGGCGCTATGGCTCCCCACAAAGGCTCAAGCGGCGTTGAGCTCGGCCTGGACTCTCGCGAACAGCGGCTTCGCAATAGCGCTTCTTTCGGCATTGGCCGGCTCATTCGCAGGGGCCTACGGAGCGCAATTGATCGCCGAGCGCGATGCCGCCAGACGGAGGGCTCTCGAGGAGCTTCGCGCCACAAATGCCGCCTCGTCTCTAGCCATATTCACGGTCAACGCGCTCATCGCGCTTAAGCGGCAACACCTTCGACCGCTTCTTCAGCAATACAGGACAGATCGAACGCGCTTTATCGAGACGATCACGTCAGGCCGCGGCGGATTGTTCGCATACACCGCCGACTGGCAGATTTTTCCATGGACCGAAGTACCGACCGACGCTTTGACGGAGCTAATATTCAATCGTATAGACGCAGCACACCCTATCACGCTTATCAATATGCTCAACGGGACTATTGAACATCTTCGAAAAACTTTGAAGCAACGCGACGATTACGTAGCACAGATGTTAGCCCGTGGTGCCATCCCAGCGCCAGAAGCCGCGGCACTCTATTTTGGCCAACGCATGCCCGATGGCCGACAAGACAGCCGCTATCCAGACTTACTGGACGCGGCAGAGAACTACGTCGACTCTGCCATTCTATTTGGCACAGTGCTCATTGAACGGCTTATCAAGCATGCGGAAATGGCTGTGGAAAAGATGGGAAAAAGGGCTCCGCACGTAATCCGAGCGAACTTTGCAGCTCCCATGGACGACGGCCTCATCCCCGCACCGGGAGAGTACGCGGAAGTGCTAACGAACATGGGAGTGGACCCAACCACAGCCCTGCAATCGCTACGTCTAGATGCTGAGGGGCGCCCCTTGGCCTCGGGTCACCGGGCTAGTCTCAGACGTCGATTCACGAGCGCAAAGAAGCGAAACGCAGCTCTTTGAAACGCCCCCTACGGCTCGTAATTCAGGATCGGCGCCAACCAGCGCTCCGCCGTCTTCAGCTCCCAACCCTTGCGCGCCGCATAGTCCTCGACCTGGTCCTTCTCGATCCGGCCGACGCCGAAATAGTGCGCCTCCGGGTGGGCGAAGTAGAGGCCTGAGACGCTGGCCGGCGGGTTCATGGCGAAGCTTTCGGTCAGCTCCATGCCGGTCGCCGCTTCGGCGTCCAGGATCTTGAACAGGGTCGCCTTTTCGGTGTGGTCGGGCTGGGCCGGGTAGCCGGGGGCCGGGCGCACGCCGCGGTACTGTTCGGCGACCAGGGCGTCGATGTCGAACGGCTCCTCCGGGGCGTAGCCCCAGAGCTCGGTGCGGACCTTGCGGTGCATGGCTTCGGCGAAGGCCTCGGCCAGGCGGTCGGCGAGCGCGGTGGCGAGGATCGCCGAATAGTCGTCGCCGGCCTCCTTGAATTTCCTGGCGACCTCGATCTCGCCGTGGCCGGCGGTGACGGCGAAGCCGCCGACCCAGTCGGGCTTGCCGCCGACCGGGGCGACGAAGTCGGCCAGCGCGACATTGGCGCGGCCGCCGTCCTCGCGGCTCTTGTCCTTGGGCATCTGCTGGCGAAGGCTGTGCAGCCGGGTCAGCTCGGCGCTGCGGGACTCGTCGGTATAGAGCACGATGTCGTCGCCGTCGGCGGCGGCCGGCCAGAAGCCGACCACGCCTCTGGCCTCGAACCACTTCTCCTCGATGATCTTCTTCAGCATCTCCTGGGCGTCGCGATAGAGGTCGCGGGCCGCCGCGCCGACCACGTCGTCCTCAAGGATCTGCGGGAAGCGGCCGATCAGCTCCCAGGAGGCGAAGAACGGCGACCAGTCGATGTGGCGGGCCAGTTCGGCGAGATCGTAGGCGACGAAGCTGCGCGTGCCGAGGAAGCTCGGCTTGGGCGGCGTATAGGCTTCGAAGTCCGGCTGGAAGGCGTTGGCCCGCGCCTCGGCCAGGCTGGCGCGGGCGCGGGCGCCCTGCCCTCTGGCGTAGCTCTCGCGGACCTTGGCGTAGTCGGCGCGGGTTTCGGCGGCGATGCGGTCCTTCTCGGTGGGCGAGAGCAGGCCGGCGACCACCCCGACCGCGCGGCTGGCGTCGAGCACATAGGTGGTGGAGCCGGCCTTGTAGGCGGGCTCGATCTTGACCGCGGTGTGGGTCTTTGAGGTGGTGGCGCCGCCGATCAGCAGCGGGATGGTGAAGCCGCGGCGCTCCATCTCGCCGGCGACATAGACCATCTCGTCGAGGCTGGGGGTGATCAGGCCCGAGAGGCCGACGATGTCGACCTTGTGCTCCAGCGCCGCGTCGAGGATGCGGTCGGCCGGGACCATGACGCCGAGGTCGATGACCTCGTAGTTGTTGCACTGCAGGACCACGCCGACGATGTTCTTGCCGATGTCGTGGACGTCGCCCTTGACCGTGGCCATCAGGATCTTGCCGGCGCTGGACTGCGGCTGGCCGTCCTTCTCGGCCTCCATGAACGGCATCAGGTAGGCGACGGCCTGCTTCATCACCCGCGCCGACTTGACCACCTGGGGCAGGAACATCTTGCCGGCGCCGAACAGGTCGCCGACCACGTTCATGCCGTCCATCAGCGGGCCTTCGATGACGTGCAGCGGGCGCTGCGCGGCCTGCCGGGCCTCCTCGGTGTCGGCGTCGATATAGTCGGTGATGCCGTGGACCAGGGCGTGGCTGAGGCGCGAGGCGACGGAGGCCTGGCGCCAGGCCAGGTCGACGACCTTGGCCTGGCCCTTCTCGCCCTTGTACTTCGGCGCCAGGTCGACCAGCCGCTCGGTGTTGGAGACGTTGGTGCGCTGGGGCCGGTTGAGGATCACGTCCTCGACGGCTTCGCGCAGCTCCGGGTCGATGTCGTCATAGACCGGCAGGTCGCCGGCGTTGACGATGCCCATGTCCATGCCCGCGGCGATGGCGTGGTAGAGGAACACCGAGTGGATCGCCCGGCGGACCGGCTCGTTGCCGCGGAAGCTGAACGAGACGTTGGAGACGCCGCCCGAGACGCGGGCGTAGGGCAGGTTCTGCTTGATGGCCCGCGTGCCCTCGATGAAGTCGACGGCGTAGTTGTCGTGCTCCTCGATGCCGGTGGCGACGGCGAAGATGTTGGGGTCGAAGATGATGTCTTCGGGCGGGAAGCCGACCTGCTCCGTCAGGATGTCGTAGGCGCGCTTGCAGATCTCGTACTTGCGCTGGGCGGTGTCGGCCTGGCCGACCTCGTCGAAGGCCATGACCACCACGGCCGCGCCGTAGCGCAAACACGCTTTCGCTTGTTCTATGAACTTGGCCTCGCCTTCCTTGAGCGAGATCGAGTTGACGATGCACTTGCCCTGGGCGCAGCGCAGGCCGGCCTCGATGACCTCCCACTTGGAGGAGTCGACCATGATCGGCACGCGTGCAATGTCAGGCTCGGCCGCCAATAGGTTGAGGAAGGTCCGCATGGCCTGGACGGAGTCCAGCAGACCCTCATCCATATTGATATCAATGACTTGCGCGCCCGCCTCGACCTGCTGGCGCGCGACCGACAGCGCCGCGCTGTAGTCGCCCTCGACGATCAGCTTCTTGAACTTGGCCGAGCCGGTGACGTTGGTCCGTTCGCCGACATTGATGAAGGTGGGGCGCATCGCAATCAAACCGCTCATCCCCGCGAAGGCGGGGACCCAAGCTGAATTAGAAATCGGCCGAAGCCAGTGGGTAGTCGAAAGCCGGGATCAAACCAACTCGAACGGTTCCAGACCGGCCAGCCGCATCGCCTTGGGCCGCTCGGGCGGCTGGCGCGGGGCGACGCCGGCGACGGCTTCGGCGACGTGGCGGATGTGGTCGGGGGTGGTGCCGCAGCAGCCGCCCAGGATGTTGACCAGCCCCTGCTCGGCCCACTCGTGCAACTGGTGGCCGGTCTGGTGCGGCTGCTCGTCATATTCGCCCATGGCGTTGGGCAGGCCCGCGTTCGGATAGGCCGAGACCAGGGTGTCGGCGACCCGCGCCAGTTCGGCGATATGCGGCCGCATCAGGTCCGCGCCCAGCGCGCAGTTCAGGCCGATGGCGAACGGCTTGGCGTGCTTCACCGAATTCCAGAACGCCTCGACCGTCTGGCCCGATAGGGTGCGGCCCGACCGGTCGGTGATGGTGCCGGAGATCCAGATCGGCAGCGGCTCGTAGCCCTCGTCCTCGAGGTCGAGGATGGCCTTGATCGCGGCCTTGCAGTTCAGCGTGTCGGTGATGGTCTCGATCAGGTACATGTCCACGCCGCCGTCGTGCAGCGCGATCATCTGCTGGCGATAGCCCTGGTAGACCTCCTCGAAGGTCACCAGGCGCGCGCCCGGATCGTTCACGTCCGACGACATCGACAGCATCTTCGGCAGCGGCCCGACCGAGCCGGCCACGAAGCGGGGCTTGTGCGGCTCCTTGGCGGTCCAGGCGTCGGCGCGCTCGCGGGCGATCTTCGCGCCCTGGAAGTTGATGTCGTACACCGCCTCGCCGCAGTCGTACTCGGCCTGGCCGATGACCGTCGCCGAGAAGGTGTTGGTCTCGGAGATGTCGGCCCCTGCGGCGTAGTACTGGTCGTGCAGGTCGCCGATGATGTCCGGCCGGGTGATGCACAAGAGGTCGTTGTTGCCCTTGAGCTCCAGGGCGTGCCCGGCGAAGCGCTCGCCCCGATAGTCGGCCTCGGCCAGGCCGCGCTTCTGGATCATCACCCCCCACGAGCCGTCGAGGATGAGGATGCGCTCCTTGGCGATCTGCTTGAGCGCGGCGATACGGTCCTGACGTGCGGTCATCGGGCAGCCTCCTGCTGCTTGGCGAGATCTGCGCGGAACGCCGCTTCGGACGCCGCGACGGTGCGCTGCAGTTCGCCGGGATCGACGAACGGGTTCGGCTCTCCGGCCGCCAGCTTGGCGCGCTTGCCCGCCAGGCCGAACTGCTCGGCGTGCGGGGCCAGGAAGACGTCGGCCTGCAGGGTCTTGAGCTTGGCGAAGGTGGTCTCGTAGTCGGCGACGATGCCCGGGTACTGAGGGCCCTTGGCCTTCGACACCAGCCGATTGGCCGCCACCGAGGTCGAGCAATAGAGCAAGGCCTGGCGCTCGACGCCGTCGATCTTCACCGGGAAGGTCCAGGTGGTGCAGCCTCCCGAATGGCCCGGCGTCAGGTGCGCGCTCAGCACGATGCTCCCTAGTCGGACCTCCTCACCGTCCTTCAGCACGTGGTCGACCTTCACCGGGGCGAAGTCGAAAGCCTTGACGTCTTCGGAGCCGACATAAGTCCCGGTTTCCAGCGCCTGGCGGTCGCCGGCCGCGGCATAGAGCTTGGCGCCGGTGTCTTTCTTCAGTTCGGCCAGGCCGCCGGCGTGATCGAAGTGGGCGTGGGTGTTCAGCAGCACCTTCACGTCGCCCGGCTTGAAGCCGAGCCTCTCGATATTGGCCTCGATCATCTTGGCGCTGGTCGGCATCGCCCCGTCGATCAGCACGTGACCTTGGGGCGAAGTCAGCAGGTAGGCGCCGAGGCCCGCCGTGCCGACATAGTAGAGGTTGCCCCCAATCCGGAACGGCTCGGTGGGCGCGGTCCAGTTGGCCGGGCCCTGCGCCGTCGCCGCCCCGCCCAGCAGGGCGATGCTCAGGCCAAGTGCGATCGCCCTCACGCCGCCGCCTCCGCCGGCTCGGTCGGCGTCTCGCGCACCCCCAGCACCCGGCAGATCGCATAGACCAGGTCGGCGCGGTTCAGCGTGTAGAAGTGGAAGTCGGAATAGCCTTCCTCCGCCAGCCGCACGCACATTTCCGAGGCGACGGAGGCGGCGATCAGCTTGCGGGTCTCGGGGTCCTTGTCGAGCCCTTCGAACAGGTTGCCCAGCCACGCCGGCAGCGGGATGCCGACCGGCCCGGCCATCTTCTTCAGGCCCTTGTAGTTCGACACCGGCATGATCCCCGGCGAAACCGGAATGTCGACGCCCGCCTTGCGCAGCTTGTCCATGAAAAACAGGAAAGCGTCGATGTCGTAGAAGAACTGGGTGATGGCGCGCGTCGCCCCGGCGTCGATCTTCGCCTTCAGCACGTCGATGTCGTGGTCGATCGACGGGCTTTCCGGGTGGATCTGCGGATAGAGGCTGACGCTGACCTCGAACGGGGCCACGGCCTTGATGCCGGCCGCCAGCTCGGTGGCGTTCAGATAGCCGTCGGCACGGGGCACGTAGACGCCGCCGATGTTGCCCGGCGGGTCGCCGCGCAGGGCGACGATGTGGCGGATGCCGGCGTCCCAATAGGCCTGCACGACCTCATCGACCTCGACGCGCGAAGCCTCGACGCAGGTCAGGTGAGCGGCAGGCTTAAGGGTGGTCTCCTTCAGCATCCTGACCACCGTGCGGTGCGTGCGGTCGCGGGTGGAGCCGCCGGCGCCGTAGGTCACCGAAACGAAGGACGGATTCAGCGGCTCGAGCCGGCGGATCGCCTCCCATAGGCTCACTTCAGCCTCGGGCGTCTTGGGGGGCGAAAACTCGAACGACACGGACGGGCGACGCGCATTTCCAGCGGCGGCGCGGGCGACGGGTCCGAGCGCGGTTTCATGAGGGCTCATGCGGCGCTCCTTTGCGGCAAACGGGCGCGCTCGGCGACCCAGATTTTCACGGTGAGCCCCTCGGCCCGGACGGGCGGCAGCGCGGTCACACGGACGTCAGAGAGCCCCGCTTCTTCCAGCCAGCGGGCCATTTCCGGCTCTGCGAAGCCGAGACGCCGATGCTGGTGCTGCTCGCGCAGGAACTCGAGGTGGTGGGGGGCGAAATCGATGATCAGCAGCCGGCCGCCCTCGGCGACCAGACGCGCGGCCTCACGCACCGCGGCGGCGGGGTCGGCCAAGTAGTGCAGCACCTGATGGACGACGACCAGATCGGCGCTCTGGCCTGGCAGGCGGGTGCCGAAGATGTCGCCATGACGCAGCTCGAAACCTTCCAGCCCGGCCTCAGCGACATGATTGCGCGCGATATTGAGCATCTGCTGGGAGAGATCGAGGCCGATCGCCGCCTCGGCGTGCGGCCCGAGCAAGGTCAGCATTCGCCCCGTACCTGAACCGAGATCGACCAGGCGCTTGAACGGGCCGGGTCCGACCGCGTCGATGATCGCCGCCTCGACGGCGCTTTCGGAAACGTAGAGCGAGCGGATCTCGTCCCAACGCGCAGCATTGCGCGCAAAGTACTCCCCGGCTTCGGCCGAGCGTTCGCCGCGCACGGCCTGCAGCCGCTCGGCGTCGCGAACCACGACCTCGTCGGTCGGATCAATGAGGCCGAGCGCCTCGTCGGTCAGATGACGCGCATCCCCGGAGGTGACCAGTCGGTAGAACACCCAGGCGCCGTCGGGAAACCGCTCGACGAGACCCGCCTCGGCCAGGAGCTTCAGGTGACGCGAGACCCGCGGCTGGCTCTGGTCCAATACCCGGCAAAGCTCCAGGACCGCCAGTTCCTCGGTCGCGAGCAGCGCAAGGATCCGCAAGCGCGTCGGCTCGCCCGCCGCGCGCAAGATTTCCACCGCCTGACTCGTGGAGAGCGTCATGACCACATAAAGATATCTTTATGTCTTTATGTCAAGCCAAGGGAGATGCGCAAACCCGCTTGAGGAGCCGCTTATAGCATGCGCTGGCGGAGCGCGGTTAGACCGCGCTCATCACCGGCTCTCCGGCAGCGAAGCGACGAACATTTTCGAGCGCTTGTCCGACCATCCGCGGAATGGAATCCACCGTCCCGCCAGCGCTGTGGGGCGTCAGCACGGTGTTCGGGACGCCTGCCCAGCGCGCGGCGGGCGTCGGCTCGGTCTCGAACACATCCAACGCCGCACGGCCCAGCCGCCCCTCCTTTAACGCCGCGATCAGGGCGTCCTCGTCGACGATCGAGCCACGGGCGACGTTGACCAGCATGCCGCGCCCGCCGAGCGCGTCGAGAACCTCGCGGTTCACGGCCTTGCGGTTGGACTCGTCAGCACGGCAGGCGACGACCAGGATGTCGCTCGCCTGCGCCAGCGCCACCAGGCTCTCGGCCCGAGGCCACGCAGCCTCCGGCTTCTCCCGCGGGCCCCACCACAGGACCTCCATGCCCATGGCCGCGCCGCGCACGGCCACCGCCTCGCCGATCGCGCCAAGCCCCATGACCCCGAGCTTGCGCCCTCGCAGGCCAGGTCGATTGCCGACCCGAGGGTCGTCACGCCAGCCGCCGGCCCGCACCACCGCGTCGCCGGCCACGATGTTGCGCCAACCGGCGATCAGCAGGCCGATCGCATGATCGGCCACGTCGTCGGCGTTGAGCCCCTTGGCATGGGTCACCTCGATCCCGCGGGCGCGGCACCACGGGACATCGACGCCGTCATAGCCGACACTGACATTGGCGATGAGACCGAGTTGCGGCAGGCCTTCCAGGAAGTCGTGGCTCAGCGGAATCTCGCCGGCATGCACGATCGCCCGCACCCGTTCGGCCTGCCCGGGGGCCAACTCCCAACGCCGGGCCACCTCGTAGCCAGCCGCCTCCAGCGCCTGTTGCACGGGCGACAGCATCTGGTGCGAAATCAGGACTAGCGGCTTGGCGGCGTCGGTCATGGGATTCTCCGGAAACTTGACGTCCTATAGCCAGGGTCCAGGGAGGCCGTCATGCGCCGCGTGGTGATCCCTGGCAATTCCGGCAGCGGCAAGTCGCGGCTGGCCCGCGCGCTTGGCGTCCGGCTCCGCAGGCTCCAGGGCGATCGGGCGATTTCGGGCTTCGTAACGGAGATCGCGCCGTGAACACCGACTTCCACAGGCTCTGGGCGGCGCAGACGGTTTCGGCGTTCGGGGCCCGCATCACCCGCGAGGGCCTGCCAATCATGGCGGTGATCGCCTTGGGGGCCCAGGCCGCCACCCTGGGCTTGCTGGCCGCCGCGGCCAGCGGCGCGGCCCTAGTCGCCGCGCTCGCCGCCGGACCGTTCGTCGACCGCGCCCGCCGGCGGCCGGTGCTGATCGGGATGGACCTGCTGCGCGCCGCGCTGCTCGCCTCCATTCCCATCGCCGCCCTGATGGGCGTCCTGGATCTACCGCAGGTCTTCATCGTCGGCGCCCTGATCGCCGGCGCCAGCGCGATCTTCGAGATAGCCAGCCACGCCTACCTGCCGGCCCTGGTGGGCCGCGAGCGCCTGCTCGAGCGAAACGCCCGCCTCGCCTCGACCGACGCCACGGCCGAGGTCGGCGGCCCGGCCCTGGCCGGCCTGCTGTTCCAGTGGCTAAGCGCGCCGCTCGCCGTCGCCGCCAACGCCGCGACATACGCCGTTTCGGCGGCCTTCCTGACTGTGATCCGCACGCCAGAGGAGCACCCCCGCCCAGCGCCCGCCGAGAACTGGCCGAAGGAACTGACGTCAGGGTTCCGCACGGCCTGGTCCGAGCGCCATGTGCGCCCGCTCCTGGCCATGGAATCGGCCCAGGGCCTGTTTGGTGGGGTGTTCAGCGCCCTTTACGTCCTGTTCGCCGTGCGCACGCTCGGCCTCTCGCCCTCGATGCTGGGCCTGGCGATCGCGGCCGGCGGCGCCGGCGCGCTGCTCGGCGCAGGTCTTGCGCCGCTGCTCGCACGCCGCCTGGGGCACGGGCCGGCGATTCTGGCCGCCATGGCCGGCGCGGGGTTGGCGGTGCTGATCACGCCGTTCGCGCCAGCGTCGCCCACCACCGGCCTGGCGATGCTGGTGGTCTCCCAGTTCGTCGGCGACGCCCTGGCGGTCGCGGGCGGCGTGCTCGCCGCCAGCCTGCGGCAGACGCTGGTTCCGCAGGCCGCGCTCGCCCGCGTCGCCGGCGCGTTCCAGGCCGGTCCCGGCGCCATGGCGGTGATCGGCGCCCTGGGCGGCGGGGCGCTCGGCGCGGCTATCGGGCCGAGGGCCGCTTTGCTGGTCGCCGCGCTCGGTTTCGCCCTCTTGCCGGTGATCGGAACGCTGTCGCCGCTGCGCGAATTGCGCGAGATTGCCGCGGTCGATTGACGAGCGACCAAGCTGCACCGATCTAGAAGGGCGTCATGAGCGAACGCGTCCCCCATATGCCGGCGATCTTCGTCGGCCACGGCAGCCCGATGAACGCCCTCGGCGGCGATTATGCGCGGACCTGGCGCGAGCTCGGCGACAGCCTGCCGCGGCCCAAGGCGATCCTCTGCGTCTCGGCGCACTGGTACGTCGAGGAGACCGCGATCACGGCGATGAGCCAGCCGCGCACGATCCACGACTTCTACGGCTTCCCCAAGCCGCTCTACGACATCCAGTACCCGGCGCCCGGCGACGCCTGGCTGGTCGAGCGGGTCAGCGACCTGCTGACGCCGGTTCTGGTGCGGCATGACCACGACTGGGGCCTCGATCACGGGGCCTGGTCGGTGCTGATGCACATGTTCCCGCAGGCCGACATTCCGGTGCTGCAGCTCTCCATTGACCTGCGCCAACCGCCGCAGTTCCACTACGACCTGGGGCGCAGGCTGGCGGAACTGCGCGACGAAGGCGTGCTGATCATCGGATCCGGCGACTGGGTGCACAACCTGCGCTTGGCGATCCGCGCCCAGAGCGCCGAGCCGCTCGACTGGGCCGACCGCTTCAACGAAACGGTCAAGGAACTGATCGCCGCCCACGATCACGGCCCGCTGATCGACTGGATGAGCCTGGGCCAGGACGCTCGTCTGTCGATCCCGACCGACGAGCACTACCTGCCGCTGCTCTATGTACTGGGGGCGCAGGGCCAGGACGACGCCGTGAGGTTCTTCAACGACGCCATCGACCTGGGCGCCATCAGCATGACCGGCGTGGTGGTGGGCCGCGCCGCCTAGGAACGAAAAAGGCCGGCGTCTCCGCCGGCCCAATCGTTTGGTTGAAGCTCTCGTCTAGCGCGTGAACTTCTGGAACTTGATCCGGTGCGGGATCAGGCTGTCGGCGCCCAGGCGGCGCTTCTTGTCCTCTTCGTAGGCTTCGAAGTTGCCTTCGAACCACTCGACGTGGCTGTCGCCTTCGAAGGCCAAGATGTGGGTGGCCAGACGGTCGAGGAACCAGCGGTCGTGGGAGATAACCACGGCGCAGCCGGCGAATTCCTCCAGCGCCTCTTCGAGGTTCTGCAGGGTTTCGATGTCCAGGTCGTTGGTCGGTTCGTCGAGCAGGATGACGTTGCCGCCGGTGGTCAGGGTCTTGGCCAGGTGGACGCGGTTGCGCTCACCGCCCGACAGCAGGCCGACCTTCTTCTGCTGGTCGCCGCCCTTGAAGTTGAACGAGCCCACATAGGAGCGCGTGTTGATCTCGCGCTTGCCGACCGTGAGGATATCGAGGCCCTGGGAGACCTCCTGCCAGATGGTCTTGTTGGGATCGAGCGCGTCGCGGCTCTGGTCCACGTACGAGAGCTTCACCGTCTCGCCGAGACGGAAGGTCCCGCTGTCGGGCTGCTCCTGACCGGTGATGATCCGGAACAGCGTCGATTTGCCGGCGCCGTTAGGGCCGATGACGCCGACGATGCCGTTCGGCGGCAGGCTGAACGAGAGGTTCTCGAACAGCACCTTGTCGCCGTAGGCCTTCGACAGGTTGTTGGCCTCGATGACCACGTTGCCCAGGCGCGGGCCCGGCGGAATCTGGATAGTCGAGAAGGTCTGCGCCTGACGGGAGTTCTCCTGTTCGCGCACCATGTCCTCATAGGCGGCCAGACGGGCCTTGGACTTGGCCTGGCGGGCCTTGGCGCCCGAACGCACCCATTCCAGTTCGCGGGTCATGGCGCGCTGGCGGGCCTCGGACTCCGACTGCTCCTGGACGATCCGCTTGGTCTTGGCTTCCAGCCAGCTGGAGTAGTTGCCCTCGTGCGGGTGGCCCTTGCCGCGATCGAGCTCCAGCGTCCACTTGGTGACCTGGTCGAGGAAGTAGCGGTCGTGGGTGACGAGGATAACGCAGCCCGGGAAGGCTTCCAGGTGATGCTGCAGCCAGGCCACGGACTCGGCGTCCAGGTGGTTGGTCGGTTCGTCGAGCAGCAGCATGTCCGGCTTGGAGAGCAGCAGGCGAGCCAACGCCACGCGGCGCTTCTCACCGCCCGACAGCTTGTCCACCGGCCAATCGTTCGGCGGGCAGCGCAGGGCGTCCATGGCCATCTCGACGCGGCTGTCGATGTCCCACAGATCGCCGGCGTCGATCTTCTCCTGGAGGGCGGTCATCTCCTCCATCAGCTCGTCGGAATAGTCCTCGCCGAGCTTGGCGGCGATCTCGTTGTAGCGGTCGAAGATCTTCTTTTCTTCGCACCAGGCGATGACGTTGCCCCAGACGTTCAGCTGTTCGTCGAGGTGCGGCTCCTGCTGCAGGTAGCCCATCTTCACGCCGTCGGCGGCCTTGGCCTCGCCGTTAAACTCCTTGTCGATCCCGGCCATGATCTTCAGCAGGGTCGACTTGCCCGAGCCGTTGACCCCGACCACGCCGATCTTGGCGTCGGAGTAGAACGACAGCCAGATGTTCTCGAACACCTTCTTGCCGCCGGGATAGGCCTTGGTCAGGCCCTGCATCTGGAAAATATACTGCTGCGCCATGAGGCGTCCGCGCTCGCTCTGCCGAAAAGATCAGGGAATTCGACGAGGGAGATACCCGCCGCGGACGCAAGGTGCAACGTGCGGGACTCTCAGGCCCCATCGCACCGCAGAAAAACGCCGCCCGCCTCGAGCAGGAACAGAGGCGGGCGGCGGGGCCCCGACCATTTCGCGGCCAGTTGTTCTTCGGCCCGCCTCCAGTCGGCCAGGCGATTGCAGGCGGCGACGTTGCGCGGCGGATGCTGGAGGATTCAAGCGCCCGCAAGGCGGCGCGGACGGCGTTCGGCGCGCTGCTGGATCGCCTCGGCCACGACCTGAGCCAGGGAACGATCGCCGCCGCGCCGCGTACTCCTTCGCACCAGTTGCGAGGAGTACGTGATGCACAAGGATCAGATCAAAGGCGCCGCCAAGGAAGCCGCTGGCTCCATCAAGCAGGCCGCGGGCAAGGCGACAGGCAATCGCCGTCTCGAAGCCGAGGGCGGCCTTGAGAAGACCGAAGGCAAGATTCAGAAGGGCGTCGGCGACATCAAGGAGGCCGCGCGCAACGCGCTCAAGCACTAGCCACGCCCCGGCATGAAAAAAGGCCGCGCCCAGCAGGCGCGGCCTTTCTCATGTCCGCTCGGCCTCCCGGACTAGAAGTCGACCTTCACCGACAGCCACAGGCGACGCGGCTCCTGGTTGTTGGTGTACTCGGCGCCGTAGGCGACCGGCGAGCCGTACGGCAGCAGGCGCACGAAGTCCCTGTCGAACAGGTTGTAGATTGTCGCGTTGACCGTCACGTGCTCGGTCACCTGGAACGAGCCGCCGACGTGGAACAGGCTGTAGGCCTTGAAGTCGCCAAGCGCCGCGCGCGCCGGCGCGTCGCTGCGGAACCGTTCGCTCCGGTACTCGCCCCGAAGCCAGGCCGTCAGCCGGTCGGTCGCCTGCCAGCGCAGGTCGGCGTTGGCCATGTGCTCGGGGGTGTCGGTCAGCTTCTGGCCGGCCGCCGCGCCGCTCTTCTGCTCGCTGTCGGTATAGGTGTAGTTGGCGCTGAGGGTCCAAGCCTCAAGGAAACGGGCGCGCATCGCCATTTCGACGCCGCGGGTCACGGCCTCGTCGATGTTCACGCTCTGGCCGAAGGTCGGGTAGCCGGGGAAGAAGCCGACATCGACGCAGCCGGCCGGACGCCCGGCGCCGGAATTGTACTGGGCCTGGGTCATGCCGGCGCTGCAGTTGGCGACCGGAACGCCGGTGGCGATCTTATCCTTGAACTGGTTGTCGAAGACCGTGAGGTTCGCCGAGAAGCCTTCCAGGCTGTCGTAGTAGACGCCGATCTCGCTGCTGGTGCTGGTCTCAGGCGTCAGGGTCGGGGTGCCCAGCAGCGGCAGGCGGCCCTGGGCGCCGAAGCCGTTGATGCCGCTGGCCAGCTGCTCCAGCCGCGGGGTCTTGAAGCCCTGGCTGACGCCGCCCTTCAGCGTCCAGTGCGGATTGGGGTTCCAGACCAGATAGGCACGCGGGCTGAAATGTCCGCCGAACTTGCTGTGGTCGTCGTGCCGGGCCCCGAGCGTCAGGGCGAGCGTCTCGGTGAAGCGCCACTCGTCCTCGGCGTAGATCGCCCATTGCTGGTGTTCGAAGGCGCCCGGGGCCACGCCGTCGACCATCTCGGCGTCCCAGTATTGGCCGCCGACCGTGAACGTGTGGTCGCGCCATTGCGAATAGAACTTGGTGTCGAAGATGGTGTTGGTCGACTCCAGCGTCCGCGGGCCGCCGGCGCCCTTCACGCCGTTGGGAATGATCCGGCCCTTGGTCTCGGTGATTCCGCGCGAAAGATTGCTTTCCAGCACGCCGAACGGCAGGCGCCAGTTGTGAGCCAGGGCGTACTGCTGGCGGTTGAACTCCAGGGCGTCGGCGTAGCCGCCCGCCGTGGTGTTGGTGCCCATCTGGCCCTTGGAGTTGTCGTACCACTGGGTTCCGACATCGGCGTCCAGCCAGAAGTCCATGTCGTCGGTCGGCGTCCAGCTCAGCCGCGCGCCATAGCCGCGGACCTCGCTCTTGGTGGGGCTGCGGCCGAAACCGGCCACCGGCGTCGGCTGGCCGTTGACGTTCTCGAAGGTCAGGGTCGAGGCCTCGCGATCGACGAACGAGCCGCGCAGGGTCAGGCCAAGCAGGCCCGGGACCAGCGGTCCGCTGACGTAGAGGTTGCCGCCGTAGATGTTCCCGAACTCATCGTCGCCCTGCAGGGTGCCGTCCAGGGTGACCGAGCCGCCCCAGCTTTCGCCGACCTTGCGGGTGATGATGTTCACGACCCCGCCCATGGCGTCCGAGCCATACAGCGTCGAGACCGGCCCGCGGACCACCTCGATCCGCTCGATGGCGCTGACCGGCGGCAGGAAACTGGTCGAGGTTTCGCCAAAGCCGTTCGGCGTGACGCTGCCGGCGGTGTTCTGGCGGCGGCCGTCGATCAGGATCAGCGTGTAGTCGCTGCCCATGCCGCGGATGTTGATGTTGAGCCCGCCGGTCTTGCCGACCGAACCGCCGACGTCGACCCCCTCCACGGTCGAGAGGACCTCGGCCAGGTTGGTGGCCCGCATTTGCTGCAGTTCGGTACGGGAGATCACGGTCACGCTCGCCGGCGCCTCGACGATCTTCTGCTCGAAGCCGGCGGCGGTGACGACGACGCCTTCGACGTCATTGACGTCGCTGGCCGCGCTGTCAGCGCTGACCGCTCGAACCGCTGGGGGCCCGCGGTGATCCTCGGCCTCGACCTCTGCGAAGGCGGCGCCGCCGGAAAAGGCGAGGCAAACGCCCGCGCTAGTCCTCACCAGGGCACGGGTAATCGGCGCGAACAAAGCTATCCCCTACGCTCAAGCTACATGCGATTAGGTCGCACTAACACGCTCGAACTCAGATGCAATCGCTTATGAGACCTATTCGCAAATGCCTGACGTAGTTGTGATGCCTCGCACAGGTCGCGATGGCGCCGACATTTCGCCGCAGGCCGCGCGCCAAGCTGCGCCATGGATCCCAACCGAGAGGTTCGCCATGTCCGTGCGTAAGATGTTGCGTAGCGCCTCCGTCACCAGCCTGGCGGCGCTGACGACGCTCGCCGCCGCCCCGACCGCGTCCCAGGCGCGGCCAGCGATTCGCGACGGCGTTCCGACCCCGGCCGCCTGCGAGGCGTTGGGCTTCCCCGCCCAGCCGGCCGGATATAGCGGCGCGCTGCCGCGCCAGGCCTATCGCGCGGCGCCGATGCCGGCGCCGCCGCCCATGTCCTTGCCCCGATCGGTCGAGGAACTGCGGGTCCCGCCGCTACCGGTGCCGCCGGTGCAGAAGCGCGCAGACCAAGCGGAATCCCGCATGGCCATGCCGCCCGCGCCGCCGCGCCCGGCGGTTGTCCTGCCGGGACCGTCGTTGCACCCGTCGATGGACACGGAGCGTTATCCCGGTGTCCAGGCCAATCCGATCAAGCGCGTGGCGGAGGAACCCGTCTCCACCTTCTCGGTCGACGTCGACACCGCCTCCTACGCCAATGTCCGACGCTTCCTGAACGACGGCGCGCGACCGCCGAGCGACGCCGTCCGGGTCGAGGAGTTGGTCAACTACTTCGACTACGGCTACGCCCTGCCCGCCGACCGGACGACGCCGTTCCGCCCCTATGTCGCCGTGACGCCCTCGCCCTGGGCGAAGGACCGCCAGATCGTGCACATCGGGCTGCAGGGCTACGATCTGCCGCGCACTTCCGAGCCGCCGCTGAACCTGGTCTTCCTGGTCGACACCTCCGGCTCGATGTGGAGCGAGGATCGGCTGCCGCTGGCGATCAAGTCGCTGAACTTGCTGGTGGACCAGTTGCGCCCTCAGGACCGCGTGGCCATCGTCGCCTATGCCGGGTCGGCCGGCGCGGTGCTCGCCCCCACCGACGGACGGAGCAAGCTGAAGGTTCGCTGCGCGCTCGGCGCCTTGCGCGCCGGAGGCTCCACCGCCGGCGGCGAAGGCCTGAATCTCGCCTACGATCTGGCCAAGCAGAACTTCGATCCGAAGGCGGTCAACCGGGTGATCCTGATGACCGACGGCGACTTCAACGTCGGCGTCGCCGATCCCGCCAAGCTCAAGGACCTGGTCGCCGCCAAGCGCAAGGAAGGGACCTATCTGTCGGTCTACGGCTTCGGTCGCGGCAACTACAACGACGTGATGATGCAGGCCCTGGCTCAGAACGGCAACGGGACAGCGGCCTACATCGACACCCTGAATGAGGCGCGCAAGCTGCTGCGGGACGACTTCGCCAGCTCGCTGTTCCCTATCGCCGATGACGTGAAGGTGCAGGTCGAATTCAATCCGGCGACCGTCAGCGAGTACCGGCTGATCGGCTACGAAACCCGGATGCTGCAGCGAGAGGACTTCAACAACGACCAGGTGGACGCCGGAGAGGTCGGTTCACGCGCCTCCGTCACCGCCCTCTATGAGATCACCCCCGCCGGCGCACGCGGTTCCAGCGATCGCCTGCGCTACGGCGCGGCCGAGCCGGCCGCCGCCCCCGCCGGCGCGCGCGAGTTCGCCTACCTGAAGATCCGCTACAAGCTGCCCGGCGGCGCGACCTCGAATCTGATCGAACGTCCGATCGGGGCGCGCGACGTCTATCCGACTGTGCAGGCCGCGCCCGAAGCGACCCGCTGGGCCCTGGCCGTCGCCGCCTTCGGCCAGATGCTCAAGGCCGACCCGCGTGTCGACGCCGGCTATGGCTGGAACGACGTGGCCGCGCTGGCGCAGAGCGCCCGCGGCGACGACCCGTTCGGCGTCCGCGCCGAATTCGTGCAGTTGGTCCGCGCCGCGGGAGAGGCCGAGCCGCGGGCGGACTAATCTCCCGCCGGCCGGCGCCGCGGCGCGCCGATCGGCGGCCCCGGCCAATTCCTCCCGATCAGAAACCAATCCCTCGCCCGTTCGTTAGCCCTCAGTCCAACAAGAGGGAGGCGGCGAGTGTTCGACGTCACCGACTCGCGCTCTGAGAATCTGATACGACTCGATCCGACAGAAGCTCCGCATTTTGGTGCACCGGGTCGCATGGGTTTCCACCTGATCGACACCACCATGATGTACGCGCCGCGCTCGGGCGGCGTGAAACGATACCTGCATCAGAAGCGCGACTGGCTGGCCAAGCGCCGGCCGGACATCAGCCACACCATGGTCGTACCCGGCCCGACCACCGGCCTGGCTGCCCATGGGATCGTCAGCGTCGCCGCCGCCCGGCTGCCGTTCGGCGACGGCTACCGGATGCCCGCCTCGACCACGAAGTGGGAAACCGTAATCCGGATGCTGGAGCCCGATATCATCGAGGCCGGCGACATGTTCGTGCCCGGCCACGCGGCGCTCGACGCCGGCGAGGCGCTCGGCGTGCCGGTGGTCGGCTTCTGCCATACCGACGCGGCCGCCCTGGCCGCCCTGCACTTCGGAGAGTGGGCCGAAGCGCCGGCCATGAAGCACTGGGCCGCCACCTTCCAGCGCTTCGACCGGGTGGTCGCCCCGAGCCGACACATCGCCCAGCGCCTCTCGGAGGCCGGGGTCGAGAAGGTCAGCGTGCAGATGCTGGGAGTCGACACCGACCTGTTCCACCCCAGTCGGGCGGACGGCGAGCGGCTGAAGCGCCGCCTCGGCTTGCCGGCGGACGCGCGGCTGCTGGTGTTCGCCGGACGCCCCGCGCGCGAAAAGAACATCGAGAGCCTGATCTGCGCGGTCGAGCGACTGGGTGCGCCCTACTACCTGCTGCTGGTCGGCGCGGCCAAAGACGCCCACTATTCGCCGCGTGTGATCCCCATGGGCTACGAGCGCGATCCGGTGAAGCTGGCCGGGGTCATCGCCAGTTGCGACGCCCTGGTGCACGCCAACGAGAACGAGCCGTTCGGCCTGGTGGTGCTGGAGGCCTTGGCCGCTGGGCTGCCGGTGGTCGGCCCTTCCCGCGGCGGCATTTCCGAACTCATCGACGAGCGTGTCGGCCAGCGCGCCGCCAGCGTCGATCCGGCCGGAATGGCCGAGGCGATCGAGGCGCTGTTCGCCCGCGACCTCGAGCATGTGAAGCGCGCCGCCCGGCGTCGCGCCGAACAACGCCATCGCTGGGACAACACCTTCGAGGGTCTGACGCGGCTCTACGGGGAACTGGTCGCCCAGCGCAGCGCCGCCGAGATCGTGCCCCTGCGGGCCTGATCGTCTGAAAAAGAAAGGCTCCCCTCGCGGGGAGCCTTCAAGGCCGGAACGCCTCCCAACTCGTCGGCGTCCAGATTTTCAGCGGCCGGTCGGCATGTCCTTGAACGCCACGTCCTTGTCGACGCGGATGTCGCCCGGCAGGCCGAGCACGCGCTCGGCGATGATGTTGCGCAGGATTTCGTCGGTGCCGCCGGCGATCCGCAAGCCCGGCGCGAACATCAGCGACCAGTGGAACGCCGCGCTGAGCGGCGCCAAGTCCTCGTCGCTGATGATCCCGTACTGGTCGAGCATTTCCACCGCGGTATTGGCCAGCTCCTGCATCTGCACGGCCGAGATGATCTTGCCGATCGAGCTCTCAGGACCCGGCGTCTGGCCGCGAGACAGTGCGGTCATGGTGCGGTTGCGGGTGTGCTTCAGGCCCTCGGCCTGGACGTACCAGTCGGCCAGCTTCTCGCGCAGCGCCTGGTCCTGCAGCGCCGAGGCGCCGTCGAGGCCGGGGGTCTTGCGCGCCGCCTCCATGAACTGGCTCCAGCCGGCGCCGGTGGCGCCGCCGACGGCCAGGCGCTCGTTCATCAGCGTGACCAGACTGACCTTCCAGCCGTCGCCCTCCGCGCCCAGCCGCTGGCTGTCCTTGACCCGCACATTGGTGAAGAACACCTCGTTGAAGCCCGAACCGCCCGACATCTGGTGGATCGGCTTGACCTCGACCCCCGGGTCCTTGAGGTCGAGCCAGAACATGGTCAGGCCCTTGTGCTTCGGCACGTCCGGATTCGTCCGAACGATGACAATGCCGTAGTCCGAAAACTGGGCGCCCGTCGTCCACACCTTCTGGCCGTTGATCACCCAGTCGCCCGAGCCGTCGTCGACGCGCTCGGCCTTGGTGCGCGACGCCGCGACATCGGACCCGCCGGACGGTTCGGAGAACAGCTGGCTCCAGATCTCCTCACCGCGAATGGCCGGCCCGACGAAGCGCTTCTTGGTCTCCTCGTCGGCGAATGTCATCACCGTCGGCAGGCACATGCCCAGACCGATTTGGAAGGGATTCCCTGGGATAGGGTGCTTGGCTTCTTCCTGGTTGAAGATCACCTGCTGCACCGGCGTACCGCCCTGCCCGCCCCATTCCTTGGGCCAGGTGATGCATGCGTAGCCGGCCGCGGCCTTTTTGGCCTGCCAGGCCTTGGAGGCTGCCATGCCGTCGCCAGCTTCAGGATCAGCCGAACCTTCCTGCTTTTTCGGGGCGTTGGCGTCGAGCCAGTCCCGGACCTGCTTGCGGTAAGCGGCTTCTTCGGGAGTGTCGTTGAAATCCATGATCCTGCTCTCCCTTAGGCGGCTTCGACGTTGCGGCGTTCGAGGTGGCTGACAAGACGCTCCTTCCAGACGCGCGGCGCGCCGGCCACGAGCGAGAGCTGCCGCGAGCGCCGGTAGTGCAGATGGCAGTCCATTTCCCAGGTGAACCCGATGCCGCCATGGGTCTGGATGTTCTCCTTCGAGCCGAACCAGTACGCCTCGCTGGCCGCGATCCGCGCGGCGCTGGCGGCGACCGGAAGTTCGGGCGCGTTGGTGTTCAACGCCCAGGCTCCATAGTAGGCGTTCGAGCGCGAGAGCTCGTTCTTGACGTACATGTCGGCCAGCTTGTGCTTGATCGCCTGGTAGGAGGCGATGACCCGGCCGAAGGCGTAGCGCTCCAGGGCGTATTCCTTGGCCATCTCCAGGCAGCGGTCCGCGCCGCCAGTCTGTTCGAAGGCCAGCAGCACCGCGGCGCGGTCGAAGACCTGCTCCAGCAGTTCGAGGCCGTCGCCGGCGCCGCCCAGGCGGCGGGCCGCCGCGCCGTTGAACGTGAGCCTGGCCGCGTCGCGGGTCGGGTCGAGCGTCTTGACCGCCTCGCGGGTCACCCCAGCGGCCTTGAGGTCGACCAGGAACAGGCCAGGCTTGCCGTTCTCCTTGGCCAGCACAAGCGCGACGTCGGCGATGTCGCCGTCGGTCACCGGAACCTTCACGCCGCTCAGCTTGCCGTCGACGACGCTGGCCTGGAGGTTCGAGGCGGTGACGACGCCGGGGCCTTCCGAGGTGGCGACCGCGCCGATCAGTTCGCCGGCGGCGATCTTCGGCAGCAGGTCGGCCTTCTGCTGGTCGTCGCCCGCCAGCATGACCGCCTCGGCCAGGAAGTAGACCGTCGAGGCGAACGGGATCGGCGCCACCGCGCGGCCTAGCTCTTCGGCGATCACGCAGAGTTCGAGATGGCCCAGCCCGAGGCCGCCGTGCGCCTCCGGGATGGCGGCGCCGAGCCAGCCCTGGGCGGCGACGGCCTTCCAGAGATCGGCGTCATAGGCCTTGCCGTCGTCGTCGAGCACCTTGCGCACCCGCGAGGTCGGGCAGTTGGCGTCGAGGAACTTGCGCGCCTCGTTCTTCAGGAACTTCTGGTCGTCGGAGAAATCGAAATTCATTTCCGCCCATTCCGCCGTCTGTGCGGCCGGTTGATGCTTGCTTGGCGGCCACCATACGCACCCGACGCGCCTTGAAAAGATTGACCTCGCGTCAAGAAATTCAGGGTTTTATGGCCCGCTGAACAAAAGCTCCGGAAGGCGCGCATGGCCAAGGCGATCTACCAGCGAAACCAGAAGGTCTGGGTCGAGAGCGTCGGCGTCTGGGCGATGATCGAGAAGATCGTGCCGGTCTGGGCCAAGGGCTTCGACGAACCCGTGCGGGTCACCTACGACGTCGGCCTGGGCCGCGAGTTCCAGGCCCACGAACTGCGGCCGGAGCAGGAAAGCGGAGCCGAGGCGCTGGGCGGCGGCGCGCCGCCCTGGCGGCTCATGCGCGCGCGCAACAAGTGGCAGACCGAGGAAGACGCCAGCCATCACCCGTATCCGGGAACCTATCCGGTGGTGGTGACCGATGCGGCCGATTGGGGCGGCTGGCGGGTGCCGGGCGCTGAGTACGACCGCGATCCGCACAAGATCGAATTCCAGGCCCGGCTGATCGCGCGAGCGCCGCACCTCCTGGCGCTGGCTCGCGAAGTGGTGCGGCTGGTCGACGAGAGCGCCGGCGATGCGCCGCCCGAGCTGCAACGCATCGCCGAGGAGATCGCCAAGCTGGACCGGCACTTCCGTGAAGCGCCGACGGCGAGCCCTGCTCCCGTCAGAGCGGCCGTGGCCTGAGCGCAAATCCTCGGGGACAGGCAGCGCGCCAGGACGACGGACCCTGATGGTCGGTAGGCGCCGCGTCTCGGCCCCTTCCGCAAACCAGCAACCGGCCTAGCCTCAGCAGGTCCACGCGTTGCTTGTTCGCCATCAGTATCACCGCCAGCCCGTGCGCCCCTCAATAGTGCAAATGCCCTATGACCCGCTGAAAGGCGGCCGCGGCGCGCGCCGTCAGGTGGCTAGAACTTGTAGCCAAACCCTGCCGAGACAACCCACGGGTCAAGCTTCACCTTGCTCTTGAGCGCCCCGCCGTTGATCGAGGCGTCGGTCTCGAAGAACACCTTCTTGACGTCGAGGTTGGCGCTCCATGGCCCTTGCAGGGCCACATCCACGCCAGCCTGCAGGGCGTAACCGAAGCCGTCGTCGATATCGACCTTGAAGCCGTTCTCATCCTCGCCGCCGTAGAAGATCATGTAGTTGATCCCCGCGCCGACATAAGGGCTGACCTTGGCCTGCGGCGCGAAGTGATACTGCAGCGACACCACCGGAGGCAGCACCCAGGTCTCATGCACCTTGACGTCCGTGCCCGGGCCGACCGCCTTGACCTCGTGCTGGGTCGTCCCGGCGATGGCTTCGATGGCCAGGTTGTCGGTGAGGAAATAGGTCAGCCCCAGCGTCGGCATCACGTCGTCGCCGACCTTGGCCTTCAGGCCGCTGTCGACGCCGCCGGCGGTCAGGATCGGATCCTCCGCATCGGTCAGCACGCCGCTGACCCGAGCGTTCAGCATCAGCAGCCCCTTCTCCTTGGGCCGGAAGTCCTGGGCGGCGGCAGGCGCGGCGATGGCGAGGGCGGCGCCCAGGGCCAGGGCGAAACGAACGGTCGTCATAAATATCCCCATATTTCTTGTGGCTATTGCCAATTGAGACATCCCGCCGATCCGGCGGCTGCGCCTTGACCGACCTCAAATCGGCGCACTGGCGAACGGCGCGGGGCGTGGCTAAATGCGGCCCATGCGCACAGAAACGCCCCAGGCGATCCGGCTCGCCGACTACACCCCGCCCGCCTTCCTCATCGACGAGGTCCGCCTCGACTTCGACCTCGCGCCGAACACCACGCGGGTGAAGGCCCGCCTGAGCATCCGGCGCAACGGCGAGCATGCAGGTCCGCTGGTGTTGAACGGCGAGCGGCTGAAGCCGATTTCGGTGACGCTGGACGGCCGGGTGCTGGCCGAGGGCGAGCGCGCCATCGACGCCGAGTTCCTGACCGTACCGAACGTGCCCAACGCCTTCGTGCTGGAGACCGAAGTCGAGATCGACCCGGAGAACAACAAGGCCCTCGAGGGTCTCTACATGTCCGGCGGCCGCTTCTGCACCCAGTGCGAGGCCGAGGGCTTCCGGAAGATCACCTGGTATCCGGACCGGCCCGACGTGCTGTCGCGCTTCACTGTGCGCATCGAGGCCGACAAGGCGTTCCGCCACCTGCTGTCGAACGGCAACCTGCTGGAGGCCGGCGACCTGCCGGGCGGCCGCCACTTCGCGGTCTGGAACGACCCCTTCCCCAAGCCCGCCTATCTGTTCGCCCTGGTCGGCGGCGAACTCGACGTGCTGGAAGACAAGCTGGTCACCATGACCGGCCGCACCGTCGATCTGCGCATCTTCGTGGACACCGGCATGGCGCCGCGCGCCGCCTACGCCATGGACGCGCTCAAGCGCTCGATGAAGTGGGACGAAGAAGCCTTCGGCCGCGAATACGACCTCGATCTGTTCATGATCGTCGCCGTGCGCGACTTCAACTTCGGGGCCATGGAGAACAAGGGGTTGAACATCTTCAACTCCTCGCTGCTGCTGGCCGATCCGGCGACCGCCACCGACCTCGACTATGAGCGTATCGAGAGCGTGGTCGCCCACGAGTACTTCCACAATTGGACCGGCGACCGGATCACCTGCCGCGACTGGTTCCAGCTGTGCCTGAAGGAAGGCCTGACCGTCTTCCGCGACCAGAGCTTCTCGGCCGACATGCGCGGCCACGCCGTCCAACGGATCAAGGACGTCAAGGCGTTGCGCGCGCGCCAGTTCCCCGAGGACCAGGGCCCCCTGGCCCACCCGGTGCGCCCGTCGAGCTACATGAAGATCGACAACTTCTACACCGCGACGATCTACGAGAAAGGCGCCGAGGTCATCCGGATGCTCAAGACCCTGATCGGGGCCGAGGCGTTCCGGCAGGGCATGGACCTCTACTTCGAGCGCTGGGACGGTCACGCCACCACGGTCGAGGAGTTCATCCGCTGCTTCGCCGAGACCAGCGGCCAGGACCTGACCGACTTCTTCGCCTGGTACGAACAGGCCGGCACGCCGAAGGTGTCGCTGGCGCACCGCTACGACGCGGAGGCCCGGACGCTGACGCTGGAGCTTTCGCAGACCACACCGCCCACGCCCGGACAGTCGGACAAGCGACCCTTGCCGGTGCCGGTGATCGTCGGCCTGCTCGACACCGAGGGCCGCACCCTGGCCTTTGAACGCGACGGACAGGCGGTGGACGAGACGCTGGTCGTCCTCGACGGGGCCGCCAAGACCGTCATCCTGACCGGCGTCGACGCGGCGCCGGTGGTCTCGGCCCTGCGCGGGTTCTCCTCGCCCGTGACCCTGCGGACCGACGCCCGGCCGTCTGACCGCTATGTCCAGCTGGCCGGCGATCCGGACCTGTTCAATCGCTGGGAGTCCGGCCAGGAACTGGCCCGCGCCCTCATCATCGCCCGCGCCTTGGGGACCCCCGACGAAGTCGGTGAGGAGCGCTTCGCCGAGGCCCTCGGCCGCGCCCTCGCCGACCAGGCCTCGGATCCGGCGTTCAAGGCCCTGCTGCTGTCGCTGCCGAGCGAGTCCGACCTGGCCCTGGCGATTCAGCCAGCCGACCCGGCGGCCATCCACGCGGCGCGCGAGGCCCTGCGCACCCGGCTGGCCCTGCACCTGACCGACGACCTGAAGCGGCTGCATATCGGCCTGCAGGAACTGGGAGAGTTCTCGCCGGACGCGGTAAGCGCCGGGCGGCGGGCGTTGCGCAACGCCGCGCTGGATCTGATGGCCGCCAATCCTCGCGCCGAGATCGGCGAGCTGGCCGACGGCCACTATCGCGCGGCGGCCAATATGACCGACGCGATCGGCGGCCTCTCGGCCCTGATGCTGGTGGGCGGCGAGCTCTACGAGAGCGCCCTCGCCGACTTCTTCGACCGCTGGAAATCCGAGCCGCTGGTGATCGACAAGTGGTTCGCCCTGCAGGCCCGCGACCCGGACGAGTCGGCCCTCGGCCGCGTCATAGGCCTGACCGCGCACCCGGCCTTCGACCAGAAGAACCCGAACCGCCTGCGAGCGCTGGTCTCGACCTTCGCCAACTTCAACCCGGCCCGGTTCCATGACCCGAGCGGCGCCGGCTATCGGTTCCTGGCCGACCAGATCCTCGCCGTCGACGGCTTCAATCCGATGACCGCCGCACGCCTGGTCGAGCCGCTGGGCGGGTGGCGGCGCTACAAGCCCGAACTCGGCGCGCTGATGAAGGCGCAACTGGCGCGCATCGCCGCCACCGAGGGGTTGTCGAAGAACGTCTACGAGCTGGCGAGCAAGGCCCTGGCCGACTAGCGACGGGTTCGGGCCACCCGGCTCGGATCGGCGCGCGAAAGCCGGACGGTCAAGCTAGACGGCTCGTGACGCGACCTGCCCGCTTGCGTAGACTCATCGTTAAGGTGAATCGGCGCGCAGGGGAGCAGCTGGGCTTTGGCGAATCGCGGGGGCAAGGACACGGCCGGGGCTCGGCCCGGCCACCTGCGCGCCCCTGCGCCCGGATCGAGGCTGCTCGCCCACCAGGGTTTCGTGCGCATCGTCATCCTGTCGACCCTGCTGCTGCTGGCCGTCTACACGGCGGTGGCGGTGGTGCGGATCAGCCGCGAGCCCCAAGCCCAGACGCTGGAGAACGCCGCGCTGCCCGGCCGCGCCGAGGCGCTGGCGGGACGCGTCGAGACGGAAGGCGCGGCCCTGCGTGGCGGGCTGCTGGCCGCCCGCGAGACCTTGCAACGCAAGGCGGACCCGCCCCTGGACGCCGCCGAAACCGGCCTGGCGGCCGCGGCCGGTGCCGCTTCCGCCGTCGCGATCCTCGACGACCAGGGGGTGATCGCCCTGGCCGGCAAGGCGCCGGGCGTCGATTGGCGCACGTTGTCGAGCGAGATCGAGCGCGGCGGCGATGCGATCTGGTACGGCGGTTCAGCCCAGAGCTCGCCGGCCCTGGCAGCCGCGATCGAAGCCATGACGCCGAAAGGCCGGCGCAGAATCGTCGCGATCGGCGACCCGACGCGGTTGGGCGCCGCCCTGGCGCCCGATCAGGCGCTGGCCGCCGCCGACGGGCGCATCATCGCCGCTTTGGGCGCGGGCGGATTGTCGCAGGCGCCGGATGTCCGGCGAGGCTTTGGCGTCTCGACCGCCGACCTCGGCCGGGCCGGCGGCCCGCTGAAGGGCGTCAAACCCGACGGTGCGCCGGTCAACATCGTCGCCCGGCCGGCGATGGGCGGGGCGCTGCTGACCATCGCCGCCACACCGTCGAGCGCGCAGGAAGGTACGTCGGCGAGCCGCGAGATCGCCTGGCTGACCGCACCACTGGTGGTGGCCTTCGCGCTCGGCCTGCTGCTGCTCAACCAGAGCCGCCGCATCGAAAGCGCGCAACAGGCCTTCATCGATTCCGAACAGCGTTTCCGCCTAGCGGTGGAGGCAGCCCGCTGCGGGATCTGGGAATGGGACCTGACCACCGACCAGATGTTCATGTCCGACGTGACCGGCGCGATCCTCGGCTGGGGCGGCGGCGGGGTGGTGTCGGGCCAGGAGGTGCTGGACCGCGTGTCGCCCGACCATCGCGAGCGGGTGCGTCAGGCGCTTTCCACCGCCGCCATGTACGGCGGGTTCGACGTGTCGTTCCGCGTGCCCTCCTTGCAGGGCGGCCGGCCGATCTGGATCGACGCGCGAGGCCAGGCCTTCGGCCGGCCGGGTCATGACGGCTATTCACGGATCATCGGCGTAGCCCTTGACGTCACCGAGGAGCGGATGGCCCAGGCCCGCGCCCAGGCCGCCGAGGGACGTTTGCGCGACGCCATCGAGAGCGTCTCCGAGGCGTTCGTGCTCTGGGACCGCAACGGACGGCTGCTGCTCTGCAACCAGAATTTCCGGAGCGTCTTCTCCCTGGAGCCGCGCCTGCTGAAGCCGGGCGCCCTGCGCGATGACGTCAGCCGCTTCGCCCAGCTGGCGATCCAGCAGGAGGGGCCGAGCCCCGACGGCCGCAAGGGTGTGCGTGAAGCTCAGCTGGCCGACGGCCGCTGGATCCAGATTTCGGAACGCCGGACGGCCGAAGGCGGCCTGGTGATGACCGCGGCCGACATCACCGCGATCAAGACCCAGGAGGCGGCGCGCCGCCAGAACGAGGAGCAGCTGCAGCGCGCGGTCGAGAACCTGGAGCGCAGCCAGGAGCAGCTCTCGGAGCTCGCGCGGAAGTACGAGATGGAGAAGGTTCGCGCCGAGGGGGCGAACAAGGCCAAGAGCGAGTTCCTGGCTAATATGAGCCACGAGCTGCGCACGCCGCTGAACGCCATCAACGGCTTCTCCGAGATCATGGTCGGCGAGATGTTCGGCGCTCTCGGCGACCCCCGCTACAAGGGCTACGCACAGGACATCCTGTCATCGGGCCAGCACCTCCTGGCGCTGATCAACGACATCCTGGACATGTCGAAGATCGAGGCCGGCAAGATGAGCCTGAAGCTCGAGCCGCTGGCGCTCGAGGAGGTGGCTGAGGACGCTGCCCGGCTGGTGCGCAACCGCGCCGAGGCCGCCGGCCTGACGCTGACTATCGATTTCCCTCACCTGCCCGAGGTCGAGGCCGACTATCGCGCGGTCAAGCAGGTGCTGCTGAACCTCTTGTCCAACGCCATCAAGTTCACGCCCCGCGGCGGCCGCGTCACCGTGCGCGCCGAAGGCCGGCGAGACCCGACCGGCGAGAGCATCCGCGTCAGCGTTCAGGACACCGGCATCGGCATCGCACAGGACGATCTGGCGCGCCTGGCCCGCCCCTTCGAGCAGGTCGAAAGCCAACACTCCAAGACCACCCAGGGCACGGGCCTCGGCCTGGCGCTGACCAAGTCGCTGGTCGAGATGCACGGCGGCATGCTCGACATGCAGAGCGCCCCGGGCGAGGGCACGTTGGTGTCGTTCACCATTCCGCTGCATCAGAGCGGGGCGGCCCGGCCCGTCGGCGGCTTCGCGGCCGCCTAGCGCAAATTCCAATCGACTAGCGCTGCGGCGCCTCCATCGGCGGCCGCGGTCCGCGGGGCCGCTCCGTCAGGCCCCGCGCCAGGACCTTGCGATCCTCGGGCGAGAGCCCGGCTGCGAAATCGATCATGTCGTCTTCGATCTGGCCGCGGGCGTCGGCTTCCTGGGCGCGGATGGCCGCCAGCCTGCGTTTGGCGGCGGCCGGATCGAAAGGCTCCCGTCCGATCGAGCGCCAGGCTTCCATGCGGGCCGCGCGGGCCGCGCGCATCGCCTCGCGCACTTCCGGACTCTGGTCGCGCAGGGCGCTGCGATAGGCCTGCGCGCGGTCCGGCGGCAGGGCGTCCCCGGCGCGCCACAGCGGCGGGTTCTGACGTTGGGCCATATGTGGACGCTCGGCCCGCACCTTCTGGCCGACGACCAGGCCGCCGGCCACAGCACCGACCAGGAAGAGATTCACCGCCAGCGAGGCGAAAAGCGCGATCATCAGGGTCTTGCGGCTCATCTATGCGCCCTCCAGCGTCACCAGGCCCGACAGGTCGTCATAGTTGCTGAGCGTGGCGCTGACCGTGTCGTCCGAGGCCGTCGCCTGAGTGAGGTCGGACAGCATCACGCCGACGACAAGGCCGGCGGCGCAGGCCGCGGCCAGACCGGCCCCAACGCCGGCCCGCAGGAACCAGGCGTTCAACCCCCAGCGACGCAGGGGCGCCGAGGCGACCACCGCCTCACGCAAGGTCGCGGTTACCGCCAACGGCGCCCATAGGTCGAGGGCGGCGTCCAGCTCGCCGGCATCGCCAAGCACGATCCGCGCAAACTCCGGCTCGGCGGCCATCAGCAGTGCGGCGGCGTCACGCTCGGCGGCCGGCCAGCGGGCGATGTCGCCGCCATAGGCGTGCGCCAGTATCTCGAAACGTTCGTGGGTCATCCGATCAACCTCCCACCATATCCGCCAACGCTGCGCGCAAAGCGCGTCTCCCCCGCCCCAAAAGACTTTCCAGGGCCTCGACGCTGACGCCCATCAGAGCCGCCGCCTCGATGTTCGAGAGCTCCTGGTAGTGACACAGCGCGATAGCCTCCCGCTGCCGCTCGGGCAGGCGCTGCATGGCCGCCGCAACCCGATCGCCGACATCCTTGGCCTCCAGGCCACGGTCCGGCGCCGGCCCCTCGTCGGCCTGCTCCGGCGGGCTGTCGGTGACCACTTCGCGCCGACGGCGGAGCCGGTCGTAGCAGAGATTCAAAGTCACCCGGTGCAGCCAGGTGTCGAACCGCGCGCCGCCCGGCCGCCAAGTGGGCGCCTGCTTCCATGCCCGCACGAAGGTCTCCTGGGCCACATCCTCGGCCTCGGCGGGATCGCCCAGCATGCGGCCCGCCAGGGCGAGCAACCGCGGCAGCTTGCGGGCGACGAGCGCGCGCACCGCCGCCGGGTCGCCCTCGCCCACGCGCGTCAGCAGCTCCTCGTCCGGATCGCTCAAACGTCACCTCGCCTGCGAGGGATGGGAGCCTGCAATGTCGTTCAATCGCCGTCACGGCCTCTGTTCTGGCGCAGGGCGCCTCTTACGCCCTGCCGCCTGTTCAACGCGACGGCCGGCCCGATCCGTCGCTCACGCCCCGACAATCGTCTCGTAGGCGCTCCGCGCGCCTTTCCGCGAGCTCTCCAGCTTGTTGCGGAGCGCGCGGAAGTCGCGCACGTCCCCGGCTCGGGCCAGCAGCGTGCGAAACGCCTTCGGCTCGTCCGTCGGATCGGCGTTGTCGCCCAGCGCGACCTTCAGCAGCTGCGTCAGGTTCTGCTGCAGGGCCCAGGCCTTGCGCAAGGCGGCGAGCGCGTCGGCTGGAGCGAGCCCGTCGAAGGCGGCCAGCGCCTCGGCGGTGTTCTGGCGCAGCGGGCCGCCATCGGCGGCGTGGGCCAGTTGCAGGTACTGGGCCGCAAACTCGATATCGACCAGGCCGCCCGGCGAAAGCTTCAGATCCCATTCGCCCTTCGGCGGCCGCTCACGCTCCAGCAGCGCGCGCATGTCGCGGACGTCGGCCGCGGTCCGGGCCCGGTCGCGCGGGCGGCGCAGGGCGGATTCGACCGCGCCCGCAGCCGCCTCGGCGAACTGCGACGAGCTGGCCCAGACCACGCGGGCGCGTGTCAGAGCCAGCAGCTCCCAGGTCTCGGCCTCCCGTTCGTAGTAGTCCTCGAAAGCCGTGAAGCTGACCGCCACCGGCCCCTTGGTCCCGGAAGGGCGCAGCTGCATGTCGACTTCGTAAAGCTCGCCCTCCCCGGTCGGGGTCGAGAGCGCAGCGATCAGGCGCTGGGTGAAGCGGCCATAGAAGACGTCGGCGCTCCACTCCTTAATCGACGAGATCGCGCCCGGCTCGGCCGCCCGATAGAGGGTCATCAGGTCGAGGTCCGAACCGGCGCTCATCTCGCGCGACCCGCATTTGCCGAGAGCGATGACCGCGACCTCGCCCGGGAAGCTCCCCCCAAGCCGCTCGGCCTCGGCCAGCGCCGCGGGAGCCAGGGCCTCCATGCAGATGTCGGCGAGGTCGGCGAACGCACGGCCTGCGAGCTCGGCGCTGGCGGCCCCGCTCATCACCTGCACCCCGACGCGGAACGCCTGTTCGCGATGGATGCGGCGCACCGCGTCCATAACCTCCTCAAACCCATCGGCGCGGCCGACCGCGTGGGCCATAACGCTGCGGTCCTCCTCGCTGTCGATGCTCGCAAAGAAGGCCCCGTCGAGCAGGGCGTCGAGCGCCGCCGGGCGACGCGCCAAGGTGCTGGCCAGCCGCGGCGCGAAGGCCATGACCTGGACCATCAGCTCGAACAGTTTCGGCTGGGCCAGGAACAACGACTGCAGCTGCACTCCGGACGACAGCTTGGAGAAGAACGCCTCGAAGCGGGTGAAGGCCGCATCCGGCGCGCCGCTGGCCTGGGCCGCATCGAGCAGCCTGGGCGCCAGCCGGGTGAAGAGCTCGCGCCCGCGCGCCGTGCGGGTCGCCTGGATATGGCCGTGGTGCCAGCTGCGGATGGTCTGCGAGATCGTGGCCGGATGCGAGAACCCCATCCGCGACAGCGTCGCCAGGGTCTCCGGGTCGTCCTCGACCCCCGTGAAGATCAGGCTGCCGAACCGGGAGGAAAGTTGCTCCTCGTCGGGGAAAAGCTCGCCATACCGCCCATTGACGGTTTTCAGGGTACGCTCGATGGCGGCGTCGAAGCTGCGCACGCGATCAAAGCCCGAGAGCGCGGCCACCCGCTTGCGCTCGCCGTCGGATTCGGAGAGCCGGTGGGTCTGCTCGTCGGCCAGCATCTGGACCCGGTGCTCGGCGCTGCGCAGCTGGCGATAGGCCTCGGTCAGTTCGTCGGCGGCCTGGACCGAGACGTGGCCGGCCGCCTCCAGGGCGCGCAGCGCATCGAGCGTGCGCGGTGAGCGCAGCTCGGGGTGGCGACCACCGAGGATCAGCTGCTGGGTCTGGACATAGAACTCGATCTCGCGGATGCCGCCGCGGCCGAGTTTGAGGTCGACGCCCTTGGCGGTCAGGCGCTCGTCGACCTTGTGGACGTGAATCTGCCGCTTGATCGAATGGATATCGGCGATGGCCGCGAAATCGAGGTTCTTGCGCCAGATGAAGGGCGCCAGCTCGTCGAGGAACGCCTGGCCGCGGCCGATGTCGCCTGCCGCCGCCCGCGCCTTGATGAAGGCCGCCCGTTCCCAGTTCTGGCCGACGCTCTCGTAATAATCGAACGCCGCCGGGGCCGGCACGGCGGGCGGCGTCGACGACGGATCGGGCCGCAGGCGCAGATCGACGCGGAACACGTACCCGTCGCCGGTCTTGTCCTGCATCATGTCGGCCAGCCGATGGGTCAGGCGGACCGCGAAGGCCTGGGTCTCGATCCCGTCGGCCAGCGGCAGCACCTCAGGCTCGTAGAAAACCGAGATGTCGATGTCGCTGGAGTAGTTGAGTTCATAGGCGCCGTGTTTGCCCATGGCGATGCAGAACCAGCCCGGGACCGGGCCCTCCTCGCCCTCGCCCATGCGGGCCAGGCGGCCGGCCTCTAGCTCCCCCCGCGCCGCCACGGTCAGCGCCGAGGCCAGCGCCGCATCGGCGAAACGGGTCAGCGAGCCCGTCACCTCATCGAGGTTCCAGACCCCGCCGAGGTCGGCCAGGGCGATGAGCAGGTGCGCTTCGGCCTTCAGCTTGCGTAACCCGGCCTTGGCGGCGTCCCAATCGGCCTGGGCCAGCGCCGCCGTCCGCTCCAGAAGGTCGTCGAACCGCGCCGCCGGCTCGCTGTCGAGCAGATCGCGCAACCGGCCAGGATCGCGGCGCACCAGGCCGGTCAGGTAGGGCGAAGCGCCGAACACCGGCGCTAAGGCCGGCCAGGCGCGTTCCAGCTGGGTGGTCCAGCTGTCGCGGGCCGCGGCCTCCTCCAGCACATTGCGGGCGCGCTCGGCTGCCTTCTCGTCGGCGATCGGACCGCAGGGGCGGATAGCGTCAATCAATCGAGTCATCGGGGAACGACATTAGCCGGGCGACGCCGCCGCGCCACCCACGGCGCTCGCCGATCAGGCCGCCCGCGGCAGGATCAGCGCCACCCGTAGGCCCGGCCCCATCTCGCCGACCTTGCCAGGCCCTTCCGACAGCTCAAGCCGGCCGCCATGCGCCTCGGCGACGGCGGCGACCAGCGAGAGCCCGAGCCCGGAGCCCGGCTCGCTGCGGCTGTTCTCCAGGCGCACGAAGCGCTCGACCACGCGGGCGCGATCCTCGTCGGGCACCCCTGGTCCGGTGTCGGTCACCGAAAACTCGATCTCGCCGGACGAGCGGCGACGCACCCGCAGCATGATCGCCCCGCCGGCCGGCGTGTACTTCACCGCGTTGTCCAGCAGGTTGGCCAGCGCCTGAGCCAGGAACTCGCGATTGCCGCGGACCTGCAGGTTCCTGGCCAACTCGGCCCCGAACTCCAGGCCCTTGTCCTCGCAGGTCGGCTCGTAGAGTTCGGCCAGGTCGGCAGCCAGCTCGGCCGGATCGAACAGGTGCTGGTCGGGCGCCTGGCCGGCGGCCTGCAGCCGGGCGATGGCCAGCACAGCGCCGAAAGTTTTCAGGACCCCGTCGGTGTCGTCGAGCGCCTGGGCCAGCGCCTCTTCGGCGTCGCCCTTGCCGGCCTCGACATCGAGATAGGCGGTCTCCAGTCGCGCCCGCAACCGGGTGAGCGGCGAGCGCAGGTCATGGGCGATGGCGTCGCCGGCGTGACGGTGGCCGGCCATCGAACGCTGCAGGCGGTCGAGCATCTCATTGATGCCTTCGGACAGCTCGTCGAACTCGTCGCGGGCGCCGCGCACCGCGGCGCGGGCGTCGAAGTCGCCGTTGCGGACCGCCGCCACCACGTCGTTCAAGGCGCCCATACTGCGCGAGACGTTGCGGCTGACCAGCAGGCCGCCGGCCAGGCCAAGCACGATCACCAGCGCCCCGGCCCCCCAGAGCGCGCGGGTGATCTTCACGACGTAGGCCTGGTCTTCGCTGATGTCGGCGCCGACGAACAGGATCTCGCCGCCGCTCAGCCGCTCCTGGATTCCCCGGGCCGGGTGCTTCACCAGCCGGCCCTGCGCGTCCTCGTCGGTGACCGAGAAGCTGGCGCGGGTGGAGACGCCGACCGCCGCGCCGGCGTCCTCGATCGGCGACTCTGCGATCGAGCCGGAGATCCGCGCGCCGTCTGGCTTCATCAGAAGATAGAGGAAAGGCCGCTCGCTGGCCGCCCGCTCGATTAGCGACTGGTTCACTGCATCGACGCCGGCCCGGTCGTAGGCTGCCACCAGCGAGCGCATCTCGCGCGTGATGTTCTGGTCGGTGCGCCGCGTCGCCTCGCCCGCGGTCGCCAGATAAATGTAGGCCAGGAACGCGCTGGCCGCCGCTGCGAACAGCGCCAGGAACAGCAGCGTCAGCCGGAACGGCGTGGTCCGAAAGAGCCTCGGCAGGCGCATGGCGCGCGCCCGGCCTTAGGGGTCGAGGCGGTAGCCCGCCCCGCGGACGGTCTGCAGCATCGCTCGGTCGAAGCCCTTGTCGATCTTCGAGCGCAGTCGCGAGACGTGCACGTCGATGACATTGGTCTGCGGGTCGAAGTGATACTCCCAGACCTTCTCGAGCAGCATGGTGCGCGTCACCGACTGGCCGGCGTGGCGCATCAGGAACTCCAGCAGCTGGAACTCGCGCGGCTGCAGGTCAATCTCCTTGCCCTGGCGATGCACCGTGCGGGCGATCAGATCCATCTCCAGCTCGCCGACCCGCAGCAGGGTCTGGACCGACCCGGTCTCGCGCCGCCGCGACAGCGCCTCGACCCGAGCGATCAGCTCGACGAAGGCATAGGGCTTGACCAGATAGTCGTCGCCGCCGGCCTTGAGGCCCTCGACGCGGTCGTTGATCTCGCCCAGCGCCGACAGGAACAGCACCGGGGTCTGGTCGCCCTCACGCCGCAACGCCTGGACCATCGAGACGCCGTCCATCCGCGGCATCATGCGGTCGACGATCATGACGTCGAACTCGCCGGCCTGGGCGGCGGAGAGGCCCGCCTCCCCGTCGCTGGCCCGAACGCACTCATGGCCGGCCTCGGTGAGGCCGCGGTCCATGACCTCGGCCGCCTCGAGATCGTCTTCGACAATCAGAATCCGCATCGGTTCAGGCCCCCAGGATTGAACGCAGCCTAGCCGGAGATCTTCAGCGGCAGGAAGGACGTGCGACCGCCGCGATGCACCCCGACCAAGATGCTCTGACGACCGGCCTTCTTGGCGCTGGCGACCGCCGCCGAGAATTCCGCCGCCGTGGTCACCGGCTCGCCGTTCGCCTGAACGAGAATGTCGTCCTTGCGCAGGCCGCGCTGCGCGGCGTCCGACGACTGGTCGACACTGGCGATCAGCAGGCCCTTGAAGCCCGGATCGAGGTTGAGACGCCGACGCGAAGCCTCGTCGAGCGGCGCCAGGGCCAGACCGAGCACGACCGGACGCTGAGCCTGGGCGTCGGGCTTGTCGCCGCCGCCGCGGTTCGCGCCGCCCTGCTGGTTGTCGTTGGCGGCGAGCTCACGTTCGGTCGGTCGCACGCCCGAGCGGATCTCGACGGCCTTGCGCTTGCCAGCGCGCAGCACGTCCAGCCGCAGCACGTCGCCAGGCTTGGCCTTGGCCACCTCGCGGGTCAGCTCGGACGAGGTCTTGACGTTGACGCCGTTCACCGAGGTGACGATGTCGCCCGACTGCAGTCCGCCGCGCTCGGACGGTCCGCCCGGGGTCACGTTGGCGACGATCGCACCGCGCTGGGCGCCCAGGCCTTGGGCCTCGGCCATCTCGGCGGTGAAGTTCTGGATCGAAGCGCCGATGTAGCCGCGGGTGATCTTGCCGCCCGCGATCAACTGCTTGGTGATCGAATCGGCGACGTCCGCAGGGATCGCGAAGCCGATGCCGACCGAACCGCCCGACGGCGAGAAGATCGCGGTGTTGACGCCGATCACCCGGCCATAGACGTCGAACGTCGGGCCGCCCGAGTTGCCCCGGTTGATGGGCGCGTCGATCTGGATGTAGTCGACGAAGGTCTCGCCGATGTCGCGACCGTAGGCTGAGATGATGCCGGCCGTCGCCGTGCCGCCGAGGCCGAACGGGTTGCCGACCGTGATGACCCAGTCGCCGACGCGCGGCTTGCCGGCGTTTTCGAAGTTCACATACGGGAAGCCGTTGCCCTTGACCTTCAGGACGGCCAGGTCGGTGCCCTCGTCGCGACCGACGACGACGGCGTCGAGTTCGCGCTCGTCCTTGAGCACGACCTTGATCTCCTTGGCGTTCTCGACGACGTGGTTGTTGGTGACGATGTAGCCGTCGGACGAGATGAAGAAGCCCGAGCCGGACGACTGCTGGCTGGGCAGGCGCGGCTGGCCGCGTCCCTGGCCTTGGCCTTGCTGCCCCTGCTGGCCTTGCTGGCCCTCCTCGTCGTCACCGCCGCCCGGCCCCTGGCGCGGGACGATGTCGAAGGGGAAGTTCTCGAAGCCCGGCACGCGGCGCAGGGCGGACGGGTCGACGTCGGAGGTGACGTTGATCGAGACCACCGCCGGCGAGACCTTTTCAAAGATGTCGGCGAAGGACAGCGGCGCGCCCGGCGGCGGGGCGAAGATCGGCGCGGTTGACGTCCGCATCAGCAGGCCGCGGTCGACGCTGGACTCTGCTCGCGGCTGATCCGCGAGATTGGCGCCAGCGAGGGCGGCCGTCGCGACTCCAACGCCCGCCAGGGCGCCAAGGAGATAACCGGTCTTCTTCGAGGTCATAAGCCTTCAATTTCCCTGTGGGCGCCGGTGTCAGATAACACGAGCACGTCCCCGACAACCTATGTTCGATGCCAAAGAGCGCAATGTCTCTCAAGTTACGTTTAGGTCACGCTCGGCTCTTCATAGCGTTCAATGTTTGGCGCAATCTTGTCACGCTGCTCAATCGCGCGACAGGTCGTCCAGGCGCGCGGCTTCCTCAGGCGACAGCGCCTCGTCCGCCGGGCGATTGCGCAGGGTGCGCAGCAGCAGCCACAGGCCCAGCAGCAGCACCACCACTGGCGCGCCCCACAGCGCGGCGTTGCCCAGCGAGAAGGCCGGCTTGAGCAGCACGAACTCGCCATAGCGGTCGGTCAGGTGTTTGCGCACCTCGGCGTCGGTCTTGCCGGCCTTGACCTCCTCGCGCACCAGCCGGCGCAGGTCGGCGGCCAGTTCAGCGTTGGAATCGTCGATCGACTCGTTCTGGCAGACCAGGCAGCGGACCTCGCGGAAGAGTTCGCGCGCGCGCGCCTCCTGCGCCGGGTCGGGCAGCCGCTCGGCCGGGTCGGACGCCGCGGCGATGCAGAGCACCGCGCCCAGGATCGCCGCCAGCCGCTTCATGCGGCGACCGCCTGCTGCTTGCGGCCGGCCGCCAGGCGCAGCCGGCGATCGGACAACGAAACCACGCCGCCGAGCGCCATGATCGCCGGACCGATGAAGATCAGCAGCGCCCAGGGGTTCCAATAGCCGCGCACCAGCCAGACCGGTTCGCCAGCGGCGTCACGCCGCTCACCAAGCACGACATAGAGGTGATCCAGACCACGCGTACAGATCGCCACCTCGGTCGTGGTCTGGCCGCCGGCCGGATAGAAGCGGCGCTCGGGCTTGGGGGCGCAAATCTGCGTCTCGCCCTTGAAGGCCCGCAGCAGGCCCCGCTCGGCCTCGTAGTTCGGCCCTTCGACCCCACGGATGTCGTCGAGCACGAGGCTGTACTCGCCAAGGTTCAGCCGTCCGCCGATCGGCAGGGTCTCAGCGGCCTCGAGTTTCCATCCGGTCTCGAAGCAGGCGCCGAGCACGAACACCCCCAGGCCCAGGTGCGCCAGGGTCATGCCCCAGGCGCCGCGCGGCAGGCCGCCGAGCCGCCGCAAGGTCTCGGCCGCCGAAACGCGGAACATCCGGGTGCGCTCGGCCAGCTCGACCAGCGCCCCGATCACCAGCCAGGCGCCCATCGCCACGCCGGCGGCGGAAAACGCCTTGCGCGGGCTGATCAGGGCGTAGGCGGCCAGGCCGCAGGCGAGCGCGATCAGCGCGGCCAGCCAGAGGCGCTGGACGACGCCGTTCAGGTCGCCGCGCTTCCAGGCCAGCAGCGGCCCGGCGGGAAGGATGATGGCCAGGGCCGCCATCAGCGGGGTGAAGGTCAGGTTGAAGAACGGGGGACCGACTGAGATCGCCTCCCCGGTCGCCGCCTCGCGCATCAGCGGGTAGAGCGTGCCGAGCAGGACCGTGGCGGTCGCCGCCGCCAGCAGGATGTTGTTGAGCACCAGCGTGCTTTCGCGGCTGACGGGGGCGAAGACCCCGCCGCGGGCGAACAGCGGCGCGCGCCAGGCGAACAGGGCGAAGCCGGCGCCGGCGGTGACGCCCAGGATGGTCAGCAGCAGCACCCCGCGGGTCGGGTCGACCGCAAAGGCGTGTACCGAGGTCAGCACCCCCGAGCGCACCAGGAAGGCGCCCAGCATCGAGAAGGTGAAGGCCGCCAACGCCAGGAACACGGTCCAGCCGGCCAGCGCGCCGCGCTTTTCGGTGACGATCGCCGAGTGCAGCAGGGCCGCGGCGATGAGCCAGGGCATGAAGCTGGCGTTCTCGACCGGGTCCCAGAACCACCAGCCGCCCCAGCCGAGTTCGTAGTAGGCCCAGAATGCGCCGAGCGTGATGCCCACGGTTAGGGCGCTCCACGCCGCCAGGGTCCAGGGCCGCACCCAGCGCGCCCAGGCCGCGTCGACGCGGCCTTCGATCAGGGCCGCGACCGCGAACGAGAACACCACCGACATGCCGACATAGCCGACGTAGAGCGCCGGCGGGTGGAAGGCGAGCGCGGGGTCCTGCAGCAGCGGATTGAGTGAGCGCCCCTCGACCGGCGCGTTGAGCACGCGGTTGAATGGGTTAGAGGCGAAGACCGTATAGGCCAGGAAGACGACGCCCAGCAGGCCCTGCACCGCGATGGTCAGGGTCTTCAAGCCCGCCGGCAGGTCGCGGCCGTACAGCGCCACCGCCGCGCCGCAGCCGGTCAGCGCCAGACACCACAGCAGCATCGAGCCTTCGTGGCTGCCCCAGGTCCCGGCCACGCGGTAGAGCAGCGGTTTGGCGGTGTGGGAGTTGGCCGCGACGTTGGCGACCGAGAAGTCAGAGGTCACGAACGCGTACATCAGCGCTGCGAAGGCGACGAGCAGCGCCACGAAGGCGCCGATCGCCGCGCCCTGCGCCGCCCCGGCCATCACCGGCGAGCGCCGCCAACGGGCGAGCCCCCCAACCAGCGACTGAGCGACGGACAGCGCCAGGGCCAGCGCCAGCGAAAACGCCCCGATTTCGACGATCATCGCGCCGCCGGTTCCGCAGAATAGCTGGGCGCCGGCGCGCCTTCGCCGCGCCACTCGCCCTGCTCCTTGATGGCCTTGGCGACCTCGCGCGGCATGTACTTCTCGTCGTGCTTGGCCAGCACCTGCTTGGCCTTGAAGTCGCCATCGGCCTGGAACGCGCCGGTCGCGACAATGCCCTGACCTTCGCGGAACAGGTCCGGCAGGTCGCCGGAATAGCTGACCTTGGTCGAGGCCAGTTGGTCAGAGACCACGAACTCGACGCGTCCGTCCGGATGCTTGACGACGCTGCCCGGCTGCACCAGCCCGCCGAGCTGGATCGAGCGGCCGACCGGCGGCTTGGCCTCGGCCGCCTGCGCCGGGGTGTAGAAGAACGAGATCGAATCCGAGAGACCCCACAGGGTCAGCCCGACCGCAAGCGCCAGCACCGGCGCGATGGCGGCCACCAGATAGAGGCGCCTACGCGCCTTCGGGGATTTGGGCAGCCAGCCGCTCATCGCATCGGTTCCGTCTTCGCCGCCAGGTCCAGGGCCTTGAGAACATCGGCCTTGCCGGCGTAACGCGCCTTGGCTTCCGTCAAAGTCGCATCGCGCTTGGCCGTGTCGCCGAGCACCGCGTAGGAGCGGACCAAGCGCACCCAGCCCTCAGGATCGTCAGGCTCGTCCTCGAGCTTGGCCGCAAGGCTGGCGACCATGCCCTCCACGGCCGCCATCTGGGCGTTGTCGAACTTCGGCGCCGGCGCACCCGCAGCCTCGGCGATGACCTGCTGCACGGCCGCGCGGCGCGGATCGGTCGCCGGCAGCTCCGCCGCGAGCGCGCGCCAGGCGGCCAGGCCCTCGGCCCGCTGGCCGGCGGCGACTTGAGCCCGGGCCAGATGGAAACGGGCGCTGACCGACTTCGGATCGCGCTTCACCGCCTCCTGGAAGGCGCGCTGCGCCTGGGGCGTGACCTCGCCTTGAGCCTGGACGACCAGCACTTCGCCCAGCCCTTCCCAGAGATCGGCGCGGCCCGGGGCCAGCTCGATTGCGCGGCGCAGCGCGCGCGCGGCGGCGTCGGGATTGTCGGACGCCATTTCGGCCTGGGCCAGGAACCCATAGGCCTCGGGGTCGCCCCCGCGCTCGGCGATCAGCGACTTCAGCACCACCGCCATTTCAGGCGGCGTCAGCGCGGACGGGTCGGCGCCGCGCCAGGCCGCAACCCGCGCCTTGAACGGCTGGTCGGCCATGCCCGGCGAGCCGACCGCGAAGTAAAGACCCAGCGCCAGCAGCGGCGTCAGGGCCGCAAACGCCAGCACCGCCTTGCGTTGCGAAAGATCGACCGTCCAGGGCGATGCCTTGGCGTCGGAAGCGCCAAGCAGGCGGCGGGCGGCCTCCGCATGAGCGATAGCCCGTTCGGAAGCGGGAATGAGGCCGCGCTCGGCCAAATCGTCGATTTCGCGCAGCTGGCGGCGGTAAACCGCCGCGGTCGGATCATCGGCGCCGGCGAGCGCCGCCGCGCGGGCCGACTTCCAGAGAACGAGACCAGCGCAGAGCGCAGAAAGCACGCCCGCAACCACCCAGAACGCGATCATGGCGCGGCTTTAGCCGAAAGACGGCCCCAGTTCCACAGGTCCGATGGGCGCAGGCCGAGTTTACAGCGGCCGGGCCGGATCCTCCCAGGCCGGTCGCGGCGCCGTGACCGCGCCGAATGCGCTGGCGGCGCGACGCCGAACAATCTCGCGGGCGCGCGGTTCGTGGATCAGGCCGGCGAACTCGGCGGCGACCTGCAGTCGCAGGGCCGCGACCTCGCGGTCCGCCGCCTCCCCGTCCCGGACGCGGGCCAGCACGTCCTCGACATATTGATCGAGCGCCTCGCCGGCCGCCTCCATCACCTTGGCCCGCGTGGAAGCGAAGCCGCCGTAGTTGGCGCTGGCGCGGATTCCCTCGGCGAAGCTGAGCAGGCTGCGGCAACGCTCCACGTGGCCTTGATCCGGGGGCGAGGTCAGCTCCGGTTCTGCGACCAGGGCCCGCGCCACCCGTACCCTCTGGCTCGGCAAGGCCGCCGCCTGCAATCGCGGCAACTCGCGCAGGCGCTTCTCGACCACCCCAGCCAGGGATTGCTTCTGTTTCTGGATTCGTGCGCCCCAGCCGCCTTCCCGCGCCAGGTCGATGGCGTTTTCCAGCTCGGTGACCTGCAGGGTGAGGATCTCGACCGTGGCGGCCGCGACCTCGCCGGTCGGCGCGCCCCCGTTCAGGTCAAAGGCGGCCACGAGCTTCAAGTTGGCGTCGACCGAGTCCATCAGCCGGGTGGCGAACGCAGCCAGCTCCGATCCGGACAGGTAGCTTTCGGTCGGATGGTCCATGACCGCCGAGACGATCCGCAAGATGGTCCACGGCTCGGCGAGCTGGGCGCCTAGCATCTCAAAGAACCGCGGCCCGGCGTCGTCGCCGGCGCGGCAGGCATCGCGATAGGCCAGCCGGGCGGCCGCGGCCCGTTCCTGCGTGGTGCGGTTGATCCACTCGGGCAGCTTCTCAGTCGCCCTGCGCACCACCGGCGACATCGCCAGGCAGCTCCGCAGCGTCGCCGCGCCGCCCGCCTGGTCCGCCTCCACAATGTCCAGGGCCGCGATGATGTCGCGCTGGGTGCGCGCCTCGATCTCCTCCACCAGCCGCGCGGTCAGCCGGTCGAAGGCCTCGTTCGAGGTCACGCCGGGTTCGAAGTCGGCCATGACCAGGGCCGCGCTCGCGACATCCTCGCCGGCGACGTCGCGCAGGGCGCGCCAAAGCATCGGCAGGGCGCGCGGCGGAAACGCCAGGCGGTCGGGATCGCCGCGCCGATCGACGAACAGCGGCGCGATGGGCTGCAGCGCCTTGTTGCGCAGGGTCCGCTCGGCCACCTCGGCCTCGACCACCCGGCGCACCCCGGCCAGGGCCGTGTCGCCGTCCGCCGCCGCCAACGCGTTGCGCAGGCCGCTGACCACCTTGTCGGGCGCGCCGGCCACGAGGGTGCGCACAATGTCGATCTTGGCGTCGGGCAGGCCGGCCATTTTGCAAAGACGCTCCACTGCGGGCGCACGTCTCCCGCATGTCGTGAACATCGCGCCGCCGAGTTAAGGATTTACGAAATGTCCTGCAAAATCAGGCCTCAGCGCGCGGCAGATCGAGCTCGACCAGAAGCCCGCCCAGCCGCGCCTCGCCCAGCTTCAGCGAACCGCCGTAGGCTCGGGCCAGTTCATCGACGATCGACAGGCCAAGCCCCGAGCCCGGCGCGCTTTCGTCCAGCCGCTCGCCGCGCCGCACGACCGCCTCACGCTGTTGCGGGGTCAGCCCCTCGCCGTCGTCCTCGACGCTCAGGCGCAGGCGCTCGCCCGGCGCAGCGGCGGCGCGAACGCGGACCCGCCCCTTGCACCACTTGCCGGCGTTCTCCATCGCGTTGCCGGCCAGCTCCAGCAGGTCCTGGCGTTCGCCGTGGAAATAGAGGTCGTCGTCGGCGTCCCAGTCGATCTCGACACCCTTGTCCATGAAGATGCGTTCCAGGGTGCGCGACAACTCGTCGAGCACGTCGGCCACCAAGGTGCGCTCGCCCGAACCTTGGGTCCGCGCGGCCGCCCGGGCCCGGCGCAGGTGATGATCAACCTGCATGCGCATGGCCTCGGCCTGGCTTTCGACCACGTCGGCTAGCGGCCCGCCGGTCTGGCGCGCCTCGGTCAGCATCACCGACAGCGGCGTCTTCAGCGCGTGGGCGAGGTTGCCGACATGGGTCCGCTGGCGCTCGACGACCTCCTGGTTGTGGGCCATCAGGGCGTTGAGCTCGTCGGCCAGCGGCGACAGTTCGCTGGGATAGGCACGCTGCACGCGTTCGGCCTTGCCACGGCGCACGGAGGCCACCTCGCGGCGCAGGGCGAACAGCGGGTTGAGGCCGACCCGGACCTGAATGACCACCGCGGCGATCATGCCGACCGCCAGGAAAACGAAGGCGATCGCGGTGGCGGTGACGAAGCCTCTCACGTCGCGGTCGACGGGGCTGCGGTCCTCGGCGGCCATGAACACCACCGGCGCAGCGCGTCCCGGCAACTTGGCCTGGGTCGCCATCGCCCGCAGCGGCTCATTTAGCGGGCCGAAGGTGTCGTACGAGATCGGCTTGCCGGGCTCGGCGTCGAGGCGGCCGACGATGTCGGGCGGAGACTTCAGTTCGCTGTCCCAGAGCGAGCGCGAGCGCACCAGCACCCGCAGCTTGCCGCCCTCTCCGGGCTCGGCGATCTGCCAGTACTTGCCGGAAAAGGCGCGCAGCGCGCGCAGGTCGGTCAGGGCCGGCGCGACCACCTCGCCCTTCTCGGCGATGGTCGTGCCGGCGGTCAGGTTGTCGATCAGTTCGGAAAGTCCCTGGTCGAAGCGGCGCAACGCCGCCTGCTGGAACAGCAGGGCCAGGACCAGCGCGCAGACCACCAGGACGGCCAGGCTCCAGCCCGCGGCCAGGATCACCAGCCGCCGGACGAGCGAGGGCTGGCCGAGGGTCGGCATGGTCACGAGCCGGCCGCCCCGCCCCCCAGTTCCTCGGCCGGAGCGGTCAGCCGGTAGCCGAGGCCGCGGACGGTCTCGATCCGTTCGGCGCCGATCTTCTTGCGCAGCCGGCCGATGAACACCTCGATGGTGTTGGAATCGCGGTCGAAGTCCTGGTCGTAGAGGTGCTCGACCAGTTCGGTCCGGCTGATGACCCGCCCCTGGTGCATCATCAGATAATGCAGCAGGCGGTATTCCAGCGAGGTCAGCCGCAGCGGCTCGCCATTGACGCTGGCCCGGGCCGCACGTGGATCGAGGCGCAGGCCGCCCAGCGACAGGCTCGGCGCCGCATGGCCGGCCGACCGGCGCAGCAGCGCGCGCAGGCGGGCCAGCAGCTCCTCGGTGTGGAACGGCTTGGTCAGGTAATCGTCGGCCCCGGCGTCGAAGCCGGCGACCTTTTCGCTCCAGGCGCCGCGCGCGGTCAGGATCAGCACCGGCACCGCCATGCTCTCGCGCCGCCAGCGCTCCAGCACCGACACCCCGTCGACCTTGGGCAAACCCAGGTCCAGGATCACCGCGTCATAGGGTTCGGTCTCGCCCAGGAACTGGGCCTCTTCGCCGTCCGCGGCGTGGTCCACCGCATAGCCGGCGTCGCCGAGCGCCGCCTTGAGCTGGCGCGACAGGTCTGGATCGTCCTCGACCAGTAGAATACGCATGGAACTCCTCAGCCGCCCTGGCGAGAGATGATCTGGCCGCTTTGGGCGTCGACCACGAAGATGATCACGCGGCCGTCGTTGGTCTGCCACTGCACGAAGTAGGCCGGACGCCCGCCCGCATCGCCCTGGGTGGTGTTGAGCTGACGGCCCGGCGTGCGCGCGGCGATATTGGCGATCACCTGCGACAACGGCACCTGGCGCCCCCCACGCACAGCATCGCGGGCCGCATCCTGATCGTGCCGGCCCCCGTAAGACGGACGGCCATAGTCAGGGTACGGCTGGGCGACCGCAGGCGCGGCCGCCAGCATCGCGGCGATGACAAGGAGGCGTTTCATGAACCGCAGCATTAGATCCAGATCACTGAACCGAGCCTGAATACGGAAGTTATGAAGGCCCGCCCCGACGCTGTCACGGGCGGCTACTTCTTCCTCGGCGTGTAGGGACGCTCCTTGCGCCAACGTTCGGCGAAGCCTTCCAACTCCTGGTCGGGCTTGTCCGGCAGCATCAGCACGATCCGCGCCAGCAGATCGCCGCGCTTGCCGCGGCTGTCCGACAACCCCTTGCCCTTCAGCCGCAACGACTGGCCGCTGTTGGCTCCCTTGGGGACGGTCAGCGTCACCGCGCCGTCAGGCGTACGCGCCTCGACCTTGCCGCCGAGCACCGCGTCGGGGATCGACACCGGCAGATCCATTACCAGCGCCTCGCCCTCGCGGCGGAAAATCGGGTGCGGCCGCATGACCAGTTCGATGAAAGCATCGCCGGGCCCGCCGCGTCCAGGCGATCCCTGCCCCTTCAGGCGCAGGGTCTGGCCTTCCTCGGCGCCCTTGGGAATGGTGACGTCGATCGTCCGGCCGTCCGAGAAGGCGATGCGCTTCTTGGCGCCGTGGATAGCCTCCTCCAGATCGATCTCCAGCTTGGCGCGCACGTCCGAGCCGCGCTGCGAAAAGCCGCCGAAGCCGCCGCCTCCGCCGCCGCGCCGCCCGAGAATCTCGCTGAACAGGTCGCCGAGGTCGCCGCCTTCCATGGTCTCGGAGTAGCGCCCCTGCCCGCCCCACGGGCCGCCCTGCTGGCCGAACGGACCTCCGCCGCCGCCAAAGCCGCGCATGGTTTCGCGGCCGTCGGCGTCAATCTCGCCGGCGTCGAACTTCTTGCGCTTCTCGGCGTCGCCAAGGATGTCGAAGGCCGCGCTGACCTGCTTGAAGCGCTCCTCGGCGGCCTTGTCGCCCGGATTGGTGTCAGGGTGGTGCTGCTTGGCGAGCTTGCGGAACGCCTTGCGGATCTCGTCAGCGCTCGCGCTGCGTGAGACGCCCAGCTCCTGATAGGGGTCGCGCGCCAAAGAAAGGACCTCTCAAAACCTTCGGGGGGAAACTACGGGTCACTCAATTAGGCCGTTTGGCGGACGGCGCAAGCCTCATTGTGACATATTTACCACAATCAGCCCAACACCCGCTAGTCGCGGCCGCGCTCTTCCAGAAGATCCCAGGCCGCATATTGGATGGCGTCCTCCGGATCGTCCAATTCCACTTCACTGATGGTCTCGCCGCGGATCGAGACCCCGGCCTTGTGAACGCTTTCAGGGTCGCCCGAGATCAACGGATGCCAGTCGGCCAGGCCGCGGCCCTCGTTGATGCGGCGATAGGCGCAGCTAAGCGGCATCCACTGCAGGGCGTCGATATTCTGCGGCGTCAGCTTGATGCAGTCGGGGACGTGTTTCTTGCGTTCCGGATAGTTCGTGCACGTGCAGCGCTCGGAATCGAACAGCTTGCAGTGCACGCGGGTCGGAAAGACCTCGCCGCTGTCCTCGTCCTCGAAACGCACCAGGCAGCAGAGCCCGCAGCCGTCGCACAGGCTCTCCCACTCGCGCACCGTCATCTGCTCAAGCGACTTCGTTTCCCAGAAAGGCCTCGAAGGCATGCTACAGGCGTCCTACACAATCCACGTCCAGCCGCCCCAGATTACCCGTGACCGACGACAACAACGACTCCCACGGCGCCAAATCGCCTTTCGGCCAGCGCCGGGAGCCTCCCGAGGCTGACCTGACCGGTTCGCCGGCCAAAGGCAAGCGCGGCAGGCGGTCGCGACTGTGGGCGGTGCTCAAATGGACCGGCGTCGCCATGCTGTTGCTGCTCGCGGCCGGGCTCGTCGCCGCCGGCATGGCCTGGAACCACGTCAACAAGACCTACCTCCAGGATCTGCCGCAGGTCCCGACCCGCCAGGAGCTCTATGCCTCCACCCGCGCGCCGGCGATCAAGTTCTACGATATGAACGGCCAGTTCATCGCTTCGCGCGGACCGCAGTACGGCGAGAACGTGCGACTTGCCTCCCTGCCCGACTATGTCCCCAAGGCGTTCCTGGCGGCCGAGGACCGGCGCTTTTACCAGCATGGCGCTGTCGATCCGTGGGCGATCGCGCGCGCCGCTCGCGCCAATCAGAAGGCCGGCCGCGTCGTCGAGGGCGGCTCGACCATCACCCAGCAGCTCGCCAAGGGGATGTTCCTCAGCCCCGACCAGAACCTCAAGCGCAAGATCCAAGAGGCGGCGCTCGCCTACAAGCTTGAGCAGATGCTGTCGAAGGACGAGGTGCTGGAGCTCTACCTCGACCGTATCTATTTCGGCGCCAACACCTTTGGGCTGGACGGCGCCTCGCGCACCTACTTCGGCAAACCGGCCACCCAGCTGAATCTCTCGGAAGCCGCGCTGCTGGCCTCGCTGCCCAAGGCGCCGTCGCGGATGGCGCTACACCGCAACATGGACAAGGCGCTGCAACGTCAGCGTCTGGTGTTGGAACGGATGCGCGGCGAGAACTGGATCAGCGACGCCGAAATGCGCGCCGCCCTCGCCGCCCCGCCCAGGCTGGCGGCCACCGCCTTGGCCAATGAAGGCGACAACGGCTACCTCATCGACTACGCCCAGGCCGAGGTCCTGCGGATGGTCGGCCAGAACTCGCCGGACCTCAACGTCACCCTGACCGTCGACCCGCGTCTGCAATCGGCCGGCGCCCAGGTGCTGCGGCGGATCATAGAAGTCGACGGCAAGGCCAGCGGCGCCAGCCAGGGCGCGATGATCGCCCTGGATTCAACCGGCGCCATCCGCACCATGGTCGGCGGCGTCGACTACACCAAGAGCGTCTTCAACCGCGCCGTACAGGCCAAGCGCCAGCCTGGGTCCAGTTTCAAGCCGTTCATCTATGCGGCGGCGCTGGAAAAGGGCGTGCTGCCCACCGACACGCGCGTCGACGAGCCGGTGAAGATCGGCGGCTGGGAACCCAAGAACTACGGCGGCAAGTACGCCGGCGCCGTGACCGTCGAGTCGGCCCTGGCCCGCTCGCTCAACACCGTGGCGGTCAAGCTGGGCGAGGAAGTCGGCCCGGCGGCGATCGCCAACCTGGCCGGGCGCTTCGGCATCACCACCCTGCCGCCGACCCCGAACCTCTCGGTGTCGCTGGGCGCCTATGAGGTCCCGCTGATCGAGATGACCTCGGCCTACCAGGTGTTCCAGCAGGCCGGGAGCCGCTTGCGGCCCTACATCGTCGCGCAGATCCAGACCACCGACGGCCAGGTGATCTACACCCATCAAACCTCGTCGCCCGTGCCGGCCTACGACATCCATTGGGCCAGCATGATGGTGAAGATGATGCAGAAAGTGGTGACCGCCGGCACCGGCACGCGGGCCAACTTCGGGCGGCCGGCGGCGGGCAAGACCGGCACCAGCCAGAACTTCCGCGACGCCTGGTTCATCGGCTTCACGCCCGACTACGTCGCCGGGGTCTGGGTCGGCAACGACGACGACAGGCCCATGAACCAGGTGACTGGCGGCCAGGTCGCCGCGGCCATCTGGAAGGATTACATGGTCACGGCTCACATGAACCTGCCGAGCCGCGAATTCGAATGGCTGCTGCCGGACCCCGAGCCGGTCTACGAAGACGACCCGCGCAACGGCTTCTACGAAGGCCTGGCCTACGACTTCGAAACCACCGAGCACGACGCCGCGCCGCCGCCGGAGCCGTTCTCGCAGCCGCCGGTCCCCGACGTCGTGGAGCCGGACGCCGAGCCTGCGCCGAACTGAGGGGTCGCCTCGGCGCGCGGCTCCCTATATGTGCAGGCGCCCATGAAGCCCCCCGTTCTCGCCCTCAAGGACGTCCGCCTCGCCGACGGTCCCAAGATGCTGTTCGACGGCGTCGACCTGGCCGTCGAGCCGCGCTCGCGCGCCTGCCTGGTTGGCCGCAACGGCGCGGGCAAGTCGACCCTGCTGAAGATCCTGGCCGGACAGATCGCCGCCGACGAGGGCGAGCGCACCGTCCAGCCCTCGATCCGCATCGCCTACGTCCCCCAGGAGCCGGACATCGCCGGCGAGACGCTGCTGGACTACGTGGTCGCCGGCGGGGCCGAGCCGCACCGGGGCGAAGCGGCGCTGGAGCTGTTCGGCATCGACCCGGCCAAGCCCGCCGAGGGCCTGTCGGGCGGCGAAATCCGCCGCACGGCCCTGGCCCGCGCCTTCGCCGAGGAGCCGGACGTCATCCTGCTGGATGAGCCGACCAACCACCTCGACATCCTGGCCATCGAAACGCTGGAGGCCGAGCTCGCGAACTCCCGTGCGGCGCTGGTCATCGTCAGCCACGACCGCGCCTTCCTGGAGCGCGTCACCAATCGCTGCTTCTGGCTGGAGCATCGCAAGGTGCGTCGCCTGGAGAAGGGCTTCGCCGCCTTCGACGAGTGGGTGGAGCGCATCCTGGCCGCCGAGGCCGAGGAGGGCCGCCGCCTCGATAAGCAGCTGGAGAAGGAAGAATACTGGCTGCGTCGCGGCGTCACCGGCCGCCGCGCCCGCAACGAGGGCCGCCGCCGGGCGCTGATGGAACTTCGCAAGACCAAGGTCGAGCGCATGCGCGAAGTGCGCGGCGACCTGTCGATGGGCCTGGCCTCGTCGGGCCTGTCGGGCCAACGCGTGGCTGAGGTCAAGAACATCGCCAAGGCGTTCGGCGACCGCACCCTGGTCAAGGACTTTTCGACCCGGATTCTGCGCGGCGACCGGGTCGCCATCGTCGGTCCGAACGGCGCGGGCAAGACCACTCTGGTCAAGCTGCTGCTGGGCGAACTGCCGCCCGACAGCGGTTCGGTGAACCTCGGGGTGAACCTGGAGATCGCCTATATCGACCAGGGCCGCGTCGACCTGAAGCCCGAGATGACCCTGCGCGACGTGCTGACTCCGCTCGGCGGCGACCAGGTCATGGTCCGCGGCCAGCCCAAGCACGTCGCCGCCTACGCCAAGGAATTCCTATTCACCGACAACCAGTTGCGCCAGCCGGTCCGCAGCCTGTCTGGGGGCGAGCGCAACCGCCTGCTGCTGGCCCGCGCCCTGGCCACGCCGGCCAACCTGCTGGTGCTCGACGAGCCGACCAACGACCTCGACATGGACACGCTGGACCTGCTCGAGGACCTGCTGGCCGACTACGAGGGCACGCTGATCCTGGTCAGCCACGATCGCGACTTCGTCGACCGCCTCGCCACCTCGACCATCGCCCTGGACGGTCACGGCAGGGTCGTCGAGACGCCCGGCGGCTGGCAGGACTTCCTCTCGCAGAACCCCGGTTTCTTCAAATCCGTCGCAGCCGGGGCCGCCCCTGCGCCGGCCGCGCCGAAGCCGGCCGCGCCGCGGGCCGAACCGTCCAAGCCCAGCAAGCTGTCCTACAAGGACCAACGCCGCCTGCAGGAACTGGACGCGGCCATCGCCGCCCTGCCCGGCAAGATCGCCAAGCTCGAAACCGACATGGCCGATCCGAACCTCTACACGCGCGATCCCTCTGGCTTCGCCAAGCTCAGCGCCGCGCTCGAAGCTGCGCGGCAGGAGCTCGCCGCGTCCGAAGAGGAGTGGCTGGAATTGGAAGAGCGCCGTGAGGCCCTCGCCCGCTAGCGGCTTCGGCGGCTAGCGCACGAAGCAGTCGCCCTTCAGGCCGTCGCAGAACGCCTGGGCCTCGGCCCGGGTCTGGAAGCCGATCACCAGCGCGCGGTGAAATGTCTTGCCGTCGACCACGGCGCTGCGCACGGCGCTGGAGAGCGGCGGCGTCACCTTGCGCTTGATCTTGGCCAGGGCCTCGCGGGCCAGCGGCTCGCTGGAGGCCGCGGCGATCTGCACGGCGACCTTGCCGGCCGTCTTCGGCTTAGCGGCCGCCTCGCGCACCGCCGCGGGGGTCAGAGGCCGCAGGGCCAGGGCCGGACGCGACGCTGCCTCGGCCGACGGCGCGACCGGCGGCGCGGGGACAGCGACCGGCGCAGGGACGGTCGGCGGCGCCCCGACCGCGGTGCGCATCGGCGCTTCTTCGTCGGGAACCGGCGGCCCGGCCGGCGGCGGATCGGGCGCGAGCGCGGCGACCTTCGCCGGCGCGCCCTTTGCAGGTTTGGCGGCGGGCTTGAACGGGACGGCGTTGGCCGGCGTCGCCTTCACGGGCTTGGCGGGTTCGGGCGACGGCGCAGCCTCGACCTGCTGGGCCGGACCACAGACCGCCCGCAGCACCCTGCCCAGATAGGCGTCAGGCGAAGGCTGGACCCAGCCGCCCGGCACCTGGCGATTGATCGCCACGCCCTTGGCCTGCGGCTCGGAGAATACGGTCATCTTGACCACCAGGTCCCGCCGCCGGACGCAGTCGACATTCACGGTCGAGCGCATCGAGCGGTAGCCGATCACCCGCTCGGCCTCGTCAGAGATCACCTCTCCCTGCAGGACGATGCCCTCGATCACACCGCCGCCGGCCGCAGGCGTCCCGCGGCTTCGGATCGCCACCACCAGGTCCGACTTCACGTACACCACCGCGGCGGCGGGCAGACCGCTTGCCGACACGGCGCGGCGCTCACGGGCGTTCTGCGCTCCGTCGGCGTGCGCGCTGTGGGCCATCGCCAGCATGGCCAGCATTCCTGCCCATCCGAACCGCGCGCGCACCGATCGGCCCCCATTGTCTCGCGATCACACCTGAAGGAGGTCGCATGGTTCGGGTCGAGGCGCAAAGGTCAGCACCGCTTCGCCCAGATTCCAGGCGCCTGCGACATACCGTCCCTTGGCCGTCCCCTTAAGCGTTTGGTGTCCAACCCGAGCGCAGCATCGTGCGGACGCGCGGGAACCCCATGACGGCTCGGACCTGGTATTACAATCTGGCGCTTAGCGGCGGCGTGGCTGTGGCCTACGGCGCCAGCATGGCGTTCAGCCTGAGCCTGACCCGTGAAGGCGCCGGCATCGCCACCATCTGGCTGGCTGGCGGCATCCTGGCGGCCGGTTTCCTGCTGCTGCCCAGGCGTTGGGGGCTCGCCACCGCCACGGCCTGCTTCACAGTCCAGTTCGCCTACAACCTGCTGGTCGGAAATCCGCTCGCCGCCGCGGCGACCTTCCCGGCGCTGACCATTGGCGAGGCCGCCGCCGCCGCATGGCTGGCGCGCAAGGTCTGCGGCGAAACCATGCGCCTGACCAGCATGAGCCGGGTCGCGCGCCTGCTGCTGCTGGTCGTCGCGCCGGCCACCGCACTGACCGCGATCCTGGCCGCCGACGTCTTCACCCTCTACGGACGCAGCTTCAACACCGTGCTGTCGGGGTGGTTCTATGGTCACGCCCTGGGCATGGCGATCATGCTGCCGGCCAGCCTGATGGTCGTCCGCCCGGACATGGTCCGCGACTTCCGCCGCACGCCGTTCGAGCAGATCTGCCTCTACGGTCTGGTCGCGGCGATGAGCTTCGTCAGCGTCCTGCCGATCCGCTTCCCCATGCCGTTGCTGCTGTTTCCGCTCATGGCCCTGCTGGCCTTCCGGCTAGGGCCGCGCGGGGCGGCGGTCGGGGCGATGATCATGGCCGTGGTGCTGTCGAGCCTCGTCGTCAGCCTGCCCTCGCCGCCGGGCGGGGCGACCTGGAGCCTGGCCGAGCGGACCCGCAGCTTCCAGTTCCTGATCGCCATCAATTTCTTCACAAGCCTGGCCACCGCCATGGTCATCGCCGACCAGAAGCGCATGAAGCGCCTGTGGGCGCGGCGCACGCGCATCGCCCGCGCCGCCCAGGCTCGTGCGATGGCCGCAGGCCAGGCCAAGACCGAATTCCTGGCCACGATGAGCCACGAGATCCGCACGCCGATGAGTTCGATCGTCGGCTTCACCGAGGTGCTGCTCAAGCGCGAGGACCTGCCCGAGCCCGCGCGGCGGCAGCTGGCGCTGATCGACCGAGCCGGCGCCTCGCTGCTGACCGTGGTCAACGACATCCTGGACTTCTCGAAGGTCGAGGCCGGCGAGGTCGAGCTTTCCCCCGCGCCGATCAATCCACGCAACGTCGCGCAAGACGCCATGGCCATCGTCGCCGAGGCCGCCCGCCGCAAGGGTCTGGATCTGCAGCTCGGCTTCATCGGCCCGGTCGAGGCGCCGGTGATGCTGGACGACCTGCGGGTACGGCAGATCCTGCTCAACCTGCTCTCCAACGCCATCAAGTTCACCGACCATGGTCGGGTGCGCCTCGACCTGCAGGCCATCGAGGAGCCGGACGGCGTGCTGCTGCGCTTCCGCGTCACCGACACGGGGCCGGGCGTCCCCTCCGAGCAGGCCGCGCGGCTGTTCAAGCGGTTCAGCCAGGGCGACTCCTCGGTCAGCCGAACCCATGGCGGCACTGGACTGGGCTTGGCCATCTGCCGGGGTCTGACCGAGCTGATGGGCGGCAAGATCGGGGTCGAGAGCAAGCCGGGCGCCGGGGCGACCTTCTGGTTTGAGATCCCGGCCCGCCGCGCCGCTGGACCGGTTCGCGAGGCCGCCTCCCCCGAAGCCGCCGCTCCGCTGGCGGCCCGCGTGCTGCTGGTGGACGACCATCCGATGAATCGCGAGCTCGGGGCTACCGTGTTGAGCCTGCTGGGCTGCGAGGTGATCCTGGCGGAAAACGGCGAAGAGGCGGTGGCCGCCGCCCAGACCAGCGGTTGCGACCTGATCCTGATGGACGTCCACATGCCGCGCATGGACGGGCTGGAGGCGACGCGCGCCATCCGCGCCCTGGGCGGCGTCTGCGCCGCGGTGCCGATCATCGCCATGAGCGCCGACGTCATGCCGGAGATGGAGGCCGCCTGCCTGCGCGCCGGTATGAACGCTGCGGTCGGCAAGCCGATCCAGATCCAGGCCCTGCACGACGTCCTGACCCGCTGGCTCGGGGAGCCCGGGGGCGTAGCCGCGGCCTGATTTTCAGCTCCGCCGGCCTTGGAACGGCGCGCGCCTGCGCTTAGGCTCGCCGCGCTGAAAGTTGGGGAACTCGATGAAACTCCTGCGTCTCGCCGCCGTCGCGCTCGCGGCCCTCGCCTGCGCCTGCTCTCCGAGCCAGAAGGACGAGGCCGCCAAGGCCCCCGACGGACGCACCACCATCCGCTTCGCCACCGACTGGCGCGCCCAGGCCGAACAGGGTGGCTTCTACCAGGCGCTGGCCACCGGCGAATACGCCAAGCGCGGCCTGGACGTGCAGATCGTGCAAGGCGGCCCCGGCGTGAACGTGCCGCAGCTGCTGGCCTCCGGCGCAGTCGAGGCGGGCATGGGCTCCAACAGCTTCATCGTCATGAACCTCGCCAAGGAGAAGATCCCGGTGAAGGCGGTGGCCGCGATGATGCAGAAGGACCCGCAGGTCCTGATCGCGCACCCCGACCAGGGCCTAGAGAAGATCGCCGACCTGAAGGGCCGCCCGATCCTGCTGTCCGACGCCTCGGTCACCGCCTTCTGGGTGTGGCTGAAGTCGAAGTACGGGTTCACCGACGACCAGGTGCGCAAGTACACCTTCAACGCCGCGCCGTTCCTCGCCGACAAGCGCGTCGTCCAGCAGGGCTATGTGACCTCCGAGCCCTACACCATCGAGAAGCAGGCCGGCCTGAAACCCAAGGTGTTCCTGCTCGCCGACGAGGGTTATCCCGGTTACGCGACCATGGTCCTGGTTCCCGACAGCCTGATCGCCAAGAACCCCGCCGCCGTGAAGGCCTTCGTCGAGGCCTCGGCCGCCGGCTGGAAGAGCTATCTCCACGGCGACGCTGCGCCCGGCGACGCGCTGATCCGCAAGGACAACCCGGAAATGACCCAGGACGTCCTCGACCAGGCCCGCGAGAAGCTGAAGTCGTACGGCATCGTCGACTCGGGCGACGCCCAGACCGCCGGCGTCGGCGTGATGACCGACGCCCGCTGGGCCGAGTTCTTCAACGTCGCGTCCAGTCAGGGCGTTTACCCCAAGGACATGGACTACAAGAGCGCCTACACGCTGCAGTTCGTGGCGCCGGCGGCGAAGTGACCCTCGCGGCGCTGAATGACGTCGAGGTCGACTATCCGGGGCGCGGCCGCGCGCTGGGGCCGATCGACCTGGGCGTCGAGGCCGGTGAAATCCTGGCGCTGGTCGGGCCGTCGGGCTGCGGCAAGTCCACGGCCCTGCGGCTGCTGGCCGGGCTGGAGGCGCCGACCCGCGGAACCCTCGAACGAAAGCCCGGCCGCGGCGAGACCGCAGTCGTGTTCCAGGCCCCGACCCTCGCCCCCTGGCTGACGGCGCAGGCCAATGTCGCCCTACCGCTCGAGCTCGGCGGGACGCCCACCGAGGAAGCCCGGCGGCGCGCCCGCGAGGCGCTGGTCCGCGTCGGCCTGGCCGGCGCCGAGAACGCGCGCCCCGCGACGCTGTCGGGCGGCATGGCGATGCGCGCCTCCCTGGCCCGCGCCATGGTCACCGAGCCACGCCTGCTGCTGCTGGACGAACCCTTCGCGGCGCTGGACGAGATCACCCGCCGCACCCTGGCCGACGACGTGCTGGCCCTGTGGGACGCCTCGCGCCCGGCCATCGTCTTCGTGACCCACAATGTCGAGGAAGCGGTCTACATGGCCGACCGCGTCGCGGTGCTGACCCGCGGCCCCGGACGTCTGGCCGGCGTCGCCCGCATCGATGCCCCCTTGCCGCGCTCGCCAGGGTTCCGCACCTCGGAAGTCTTTCGCGCGGCAGTCGAGCAGGTGTCGAGCCTGCTGGCCCAGGGGATGGAGGCCGCCCGATGAGCCGCATCCTCGCCCCCCTGGCCTTGGTCGCCCTGCTGTTGGCGGCCTGGGAGATCGCCGTGCGCACCCTGGGCGTCCCCGCCTACTTCCTGCCGCCGCCGTCCGGCGTGGCGGTCGCGCTGGTCGAGAACCTGCCCAGCCTGGCCGCAGCGGCCTGGATCACACTTTCGACCGCGCTTATCGCCCTGGTCGTGGCCAGCCTGATCGCCGTCGGTCTGGCGGTTATCGTCGGCCTCAACCCGCTGCTGGAGGCCGCCGTGCGGCCGCTGGCCTCGGTGCTGCAAGTCACGCCGGTCGTCGCCATCGCGCCGCTGGTGCTGATCTGGGCCGGCATAGACCATCCACAGCGCGCCATCGTCGCCCTGGCGGTGCTGGTGGCGTTCTTCCCGATCTTCTCGGGCGCGGTGACTGGCCTGCGGGCGGCCGATCCGGACCTGGAGCGCTTGTTCGACCTCTACGGCGCCGGGCGCTGGCAGCGGGTCATGCGGCTGCGCCTGCCGTCGGCCGTGCCGTTCCTGCTCGAGGGCCACAAGGTCGGCGCCGGCCTGGCGATCATCGGGGCGGTGGTCGCCGAGTTCGGGGCCGGATCCGGCGGGGTTCGGGGCCTGGCCTGGCAGATCCTCGACGCTGGCAACAAGTTGCAGACCGCTCGGATGATCGCGGCCCTGGTGGTGCTGGGTCTGATGGGCGTGGCGCTGCATGCGCTGCTGGACCGAGCCGAGCGAGTGGGCCTGACATGGTGGCGCGGGCGTTAAGCTCAGCCGTTAGGCGAGCTTTAAGCGGCTTGCGGTTAACGATGGCGACATGCGCGCCGTTCTCGCCATCGTCGTCGGCCCCGCCCGCCCGCTGACCGCCGCGGACCGGACCGCCGGCGCGCGCGAACAGCCCGATGCGCCGCCGCGCGCCAAGACCGTCGCACCGGACGCCCGTCCGGACGCCTTCTGAAGAAGACGCTTACATGGCCCGCAGCAAGCTTCACGACCTGATCGAGATGGCCAAGGAGCCGTCCAGCGAGCGCCGGCGCGAGCTGCTGCGCGGGGTCACCGACCTGTTCTTCTCCAGCGACGACGTGCGCGGCGGCGAGGAGATGGAGTTGTTCGACGACGTGCTCAGCCAGCTGGCTGGTGAGATGGAGGAAGCCGTGCGCGGGGAACTGGCCCTGCGGATGTCGACCGCCGCAGCCCCGCCGCGGAGCCTGCTGCGCGACCTGGCCCGCGACGTCTCCATCGACGTCGCCCGCCCCGTCCTGGCGAACTCCCGGGCGCTGACCGACGACGACCTGCTCTCGGTGGCCCGCACCCGCGGCCAGGACCACCTGCGCGCCATCTCGCAGCGACCGGTAGTCTCCGAGGCGGTGTCCGAAGCCATCGTCGAGCGCGGCGACGACGCCACCCTGGGCGTGCTGCTGGCCAACGAGGGCGCGGCGATGTCGCGCGAGGTGCAGGAGATGGTCGTCGACCGCGCGGTCGAGAACCCGGCGCTGCACGAGGCGGTGGTCACCCGCAAGTCGCTGCCTGTCGACCTGCTGAACGAGATGTATTTCGTGGTCGAGGCGCGGCTGCGCGGCGAGATCCTGGCCCGCAACGAGGCGGTCGACCCGGCCGAGCTGGACGCCGCCCTGGCCGCCGGCCGCAAGCAGCTGGCGTTCCGCGACGGGGCCCTGCCCTCCGACTACGCCGAGGCCGAAAAGCAGATCCGCGTGCTGCGCCTGCGCGGCGCAATCACGCCCCAGGTGCTGGCCGGCTTCCTGCGCGCACGCGAGACCACCAAGTTCCTGGTCGCGCTGAGCGAACTGGCCGACATCGACTTCCACACCGCCCGCCGGATCCTGGAGCGTCGCGAACTCGACGCCCTGTCGATCGTCTGCAAGGCGGCCGGGTTCGAGCGCTCGCTCTACCTGACCTTCGCGGTGCTGATCCTCGACCGCGACGCCAACGCCATGGGCCGCGCGCGCGAGTATGGCGAGCTCTACGAGAACCTGCCCCGCGAAGCCGCCCAGCGCACGATCCGCTTCTGGCGGATGCGCCGCAAGGCCGGCGACATGGCCGCCGCTTAGGGGGCTGGCGGCGCGTCCGGAAGCTGAAACCGGATCGGAACACGAAGCTTCGCGCCGATCATCGGCAGACCTTCGTCGCTCCACGGCTTGACCTGGAACGAGCGAGCAAGCGTCAGGGCCGCCGCACCGAAGCCGTAGCCGGTCGGGTCCTCGCTTTCGACCGCGCACGTCCCAAGCCGGCCCTGGGCCGCAACCGTGCAACCGACCACGACCCGCGCGCCCCGGACGCCGGCCTTCGCGGCAGCCGCGGGATAACCCGCCACGACCTCGGCTCCGGTCGGCAGCCTGGCCCAGGACGGCTTGCCGACGACCCGCTTGTCGGCGTCGAGCATGTCGCTGTCGAACACAAAGGCGATCTGAGCGACCATACCCTTGGTGCTGTCTCCGTTCGGCAGCTGATCTGGCCCGAGAAAGCGTGGCGTCAGCGTCTTCGCCGCGGCGGCGAGTCCATAGCCGCTCGGCTCCTCCTGGATCGTCTGGCAGTAGCCGAGCCTGCCGTCCGCCTTGAACTGGCAGTTGAGCGCGACGCGGCCGTCCTGGCGTTTCTCGCGGGCCTTGCGGGGATAGGCCGCCACGACCTCGTCATAGGCCGGCGCTTCCAGCCAGACGATGTTGCTGAGACTGGTCTTGCCGCCCACGGTCCCGGCGCCGGGAATATAGGTGCCGGTCGGCAGATCGGGGGTCGCGAACCTGATGGGAATGCCGATGTCGCTTTCGACGGGCTTGCCGTCACGCAGCCCCGGCTTCAGCAGGAACTGCGGCACCAGGGCCAGGGCGGCCTCCCCGAATCCGGCACCCTCGGGTTCCTCTGCGGCGACCGTGCAATCGGTCAGCGTCCCGCGCAGGCTGACCCGGCATCTCAGGGTTACGCGCCCGCCCAGGCCCTTGGCCCAGGCCTCCCTCGGCCACACCGCCATGATGTCCCGCTCACTCGGGCGCTGCAGCCAATTGGGGCGGACATCAAGCTTTTCGCCCTCCTCGGCCCAGGCCGCCCCCGCCGTTAGCAGGCAAAGCGCTATCGCAAGCGATCTCGAGCCCATGGCTCCCCCCGTCGTTGCGCGACGGTGGCATAGCCGACCAAGAGTTGTACAGGCCTCGCTATGAAGCGGAGCGCGCAGAAGCGCCCGCGCTGGCCAACCGCTCCAGCGCGTCGGCGGCGATGATGCTCAGCGAGCGCAGGCCGAGTTCCCCGAACACGTCCAGGGCGGCGTTGAGCGCAAAGGCCGCGCTCGCCCGCTCGCCGCGGTCGACGCCGGTGATGTCCATGCGCGCTTCATAGAGGCGGGCCAGATTGACCTGCAGCAGCGCCCACGCGGCCGGCTCGCGCTTGGCCGAGATCGCCGCCAGTTCGATCTTGAAGGCGGCTTCAGCCGCGTCGAGCACGGTCAGGTCGCCCGACAGCTCGGCCGAGCGCGCCAGGCAAAGCGCCCGATTCGAGGCCCCGAACGCCCGCAGCGACAGGCCGGGCGCGCTCTTCAGCACATGGGCGGCGCGGTCGTAGCAGGTGACCGCCTGCTCGTAGGCGCGTTCCGAGGCGCCCGCCTCGCCCAACGCCTGCAGGCCCTGGGCCAGGGCCGTCTGCACGCGGGCCCAATCGAGCGGACTGTGGTCGCGCGAAAGCTCGCCCGCGACGTCGGCCAGGGCGCTGACCGCCTGGGCCAGCACCTCGACCTCCCCGGCGCTCTCGCCCTGCAGCGCCATGGCGTGGCCGCGCAGCGACGCGGCGCGGGCCCAGCTCAGCGGTTCGTAGGCCGGATCCAGCCCCTCGGCGGCGCGTTCGGCCTGCTCGCGGCCGGCCGCCAGGACATCGTCATCGCGCAGCCGCGCCCCCCAGCCGATCAGAATGTCGGCCAGCACCAGCCGCGCTTCGACGGCCAGCAGCCGCGCGGCCCTGCACCGCTTGGTCAGGCTTTCAAGGCCGGCGATCGGGGCGGCGAAGCGCATGGCCACCGCGCGGGCGGCGCGGGCGTCCCCCCTCGCCATCTGCTCGCGCGCCTCGATGGCTGCGATGCCGATATCGGCCAGCGGCAGCGAGAGGCCCCCACGGGCCGCGGCGCGAGCCTCGCGGAAAGCCACGTCCGCCGCGGCGTTGAGACCGTCGTCGCCGAACAGTTCGGCCCCCAGCATGGCGCAGAACGCCTGCTCGCAGCGGGCGCGGGCCCAGCCGTCGGGCCGGCGCTCGCGGTCGAAGGCCTCGGCCGCCGCCTCGGCCGTCGCCGCGGCCTTGCGCAGGACTGCGGCGTCGCCCGAGCGACGAGCGACCTCACGCCAGACGATGGCGCTCTCCAGGCGGCGCTGGGCTTTGTCCTTGGCGCCGACCCGGCCGGCGGCGATGTCCGCGGCTCGGCCCTCCTCGGCGATCATCCGCAAGTCGAGCATCTCCAGCAGCGATGCGTCGCCGCCGGTCAGTCCGTCGCGGGGGGCGTTCACCGCATCTGCGCCGAACAGACGCTTCAGCTCTCGACCGAACTCGAACATGCGAAGGCTCCGATCACCTCGCGACGTCTCAACACGGGACGCCTACGGAAGGTTCAGACCGGAGACAGCAAAGCCGGAGCCGAGATCGTAAACAAGTGGTTAACGCGCGAGTTATAGTTAACAATAACTAAATAAAATGTGTTCGGCGCCAGCCGCGCTCTGGCGCCGAATTTGCTTAACGGCTGTTAAGCACGTTCCTTGGAACGCTCGAAGCCGATCTTCGAGAAACGTTCGCCGACATAGCCGATTTCCCAAGCGGACTTGGCCAGGAACACCGGCTGGTCGTCGATGTCGCTCGCCATGGCGCCCTTGTGCTTGTTGGCGAAATCTTCGACGTCGGCCTTGTCGCCCGACAGCCAACGCGCTTCGGCATAGGGCGAGCCCTCGAAGATCACCTCCAGCTGGTACTCGTTGGCTAGGCGGTCGGCCATGACCTCGAACTGCAGCTGGCCGACAGCCCCGACGATGAAGTCCGCCCCGATCACCGGCCGGAACAGCTGGGTGACGCCCTCCTCGGCCAGACCTTCCAGCGCCTTCTTCAGGTGCTTGGCCTTCAGCGGATCCTTGACTCGAACGCGCTGCAGGATTTCAGGCGCGAAGTTCGGCAGGCCCGCAAAGCGCAGCGTGCCCGTTTCCGACAGGCTGTCGCCGACCCGCAGGACGCCGTGGTTCGGAATGCCGATGACGTCGCCGGCATAGGCCTCTTCGGCCAGCTCGCGGTCCGAGGCGAAGAACATGATCGGCGCGTTGACCGACAGCTGGCGGCCGGTGTTCTGCACCTTGAGCTTCATGCCGCGTTGGAACTTGCCCGAGGTCAACCGCAGGAAGGCGATCCGGTCGCGGTGGTTGGGGTCCATGTTCGCCTGGACCTTGAACACGAAGCCGGTGACCTCCTTGTCGCCCGGGGCGACATGGGTCGGCTCGCCCCCGCGCACGGCCGCGACGGCCTTCGGCGGCGGCGCATAGGCGCCCAGCCCGGCCAGCAGTTGGTCGACGCCGAAGTGGCGCAGGGCCGAACCGAAGAACACCGGGGTCATGTGGCCTTCAAGGAACGCCTTTGGATCGAACGGCTTGGACGCCTCCTGCACGAGCATGGCGTTTTCTTCCAGCTCGGCCTGTTCGTCCGGATCGAGGTAGCTGACGATCGCGTTGCCGCGGAAGGCGACCGGCGCCGGATGGCCCTCTTCGGAATCGGCGCCCTTCTTGGCGAAGGGCACGAACTGCTCGTTGCGCAGGTCCAGCATGCCTTTGAAGCGGCCGCCCGACCCCGCCGGCCAGAACAGCGGCGCCGGATCGAGCGCCAGTTTGGAGGCGATCTCGTCGAGCAGTTCGATCGGGTCCTGGGCCTCGCGGTCCATCTTGTTGATGAAGGTCACGATCGGGATGTCGCGCAGGCGACAGACCTCGAACAGCTTCAGGGTCTGCGGCTCGATGCCCTTGGCGGCGTCCAGCACCATGACCGCCGCGTCGGCCGCCGTCAGGGTGCGATAGGTGTCTTCCGAGAAGTCCTCGTGGCCCGGAGTGTCGAGCAGGTTGAACATCAGACCATCGTGGTCGAACGTCATTACGCTGGCCGAGACCGAGATCCCGCGCTCGCGCTCGATCTTCATCCAGTCCGACCGGGTGCGGCGGTTCTCGCCGCGGGCGCGCACGGCGCCGGCCGCCCGGATCGCCCCGCCGGCCAGCAGCAGGTTTTCGGTCAGGGTCGTCTTACCGGCGTCCGGATGGGAGATGATGGCGAAGGTGCGCCGGCGCGCGGCCTCGGCGGCGGGAGAGGTGCTCATGGACGGCGCTTAGCGCAGCGCGGCGCTGTGCGAAAGCCCGCCTTATGCGGCCAGGCGCCGCCAGACCTGCCGATCGGTCCAAACGGTGTCGAGCATCCCCTGGTCCTGGCGGCTCGACAGACGCGCCATCACCTCGAAGTCGACATTGGCGTAGCGCAGGGTCACGTCCTCGGGCGCGCAGCCGTAGGCCGGCGCGACGAACAGCGCCGCGTTGATCGAAGGCGCCTTGGCTATGATCAGGGTGGCCAGACGCCGAGCGCGCTCGGGCCTGTCGAAATGCAGCAGCGGATCTTCGGCGTAGAGCTCCTGGCCCAGCTTGCTGACGACGTTGAACGGCAGCGCCCGGAACCTGCGGCCCGCCATCTTCGGCGACAGCTTCGCTCCACTCAGGTTCAGGACGACGTCGTTCAGCAGGAAGAGCATACCAAGCAAGCGCTCGCGTTCGTGGAACGCCGCTGTGTGCCACGAGCGTGCTTTCGGCCCCGTTGAGAAAGGCGGTGAATCGCGCGGTAACCGCGCTCGTTAGCCCTGTTCGACCGGTTCGATCAGAAAGTGGCGGCCTTCCCGATCCTCGATCTCCACGACCCAAATGTCCGGGTCGATGCGGATCGCACGCTCGATGTACTTGTCGAGGTCGGCTTCCTGGTCCGACACAGCCGGGCGCATCCAGACCCGCTCGCCGTCGCCGCGGGTGGCCTCGGCGTAGAGCCGGACCGAGCCGTCGCCGCGGTTCAGCACCTTGACCAGTACGCTGCCGGCCCGCGCATCACCCTTGCGCACCACGACGGCGAAGCCGCCGCCCAGCTCCACGCGGCGGATCAGCGCAGCGACCCAGATGTCGGAGGAAAGCAGCATTGGCGTCGACGGCGTCTCGATAACGGAACGGAAAGACCGGGCCGTTAGGCTCGGCCGCAAGATCTCGAACCTATACGAGAAAAACAGAAGGCATGACGAGTACGCGCAGAACCGCGCGGCGCGTCGTGTGTGGATGGATGGGGCTGGCCGCGGCGGGGGGGCTTCTCGCAGCGCCCGGAGTTTCGGTCGCAGCCGCCGCCGACCTCTTCTACGAACGCACGGTGATGACCGCCGCCGACGCCAGGTGCGGCCTGTTCGCGCCGCCGGTCGGCGCGGCGCTGGCGGCTGGGCGGATGCAGGCGCACGGCGCGGCCATCAGGGCCGGCGCCGACAAGGCCGAATTGGCGCAGCTGGAACGCCGCGCCCGCGCCAAGGCTGCGGCCACGCCCTGCAAGTCCGCCGACATGACCCTCGCCGCAAGCCGCGTGCGCGAGGCCTTCGAAGGCTACGCCCAGCTCTCGCGCATGACCTATCCTGGCGAGGTGTCCGAATGGCGGGCCGACCGCTCCGGCGGCGTGCGCTGGCGGCTGCAGCAGTCGGCCAGCTTCGGTTGGAACAAGATGGTGTTCGGCCTGGCCGGCCGCGAAGGCGCCAACGCGCTGATGACGGTCGCCAATTTCGCCGACGGCAAGACCCCCTATGGCGCGCGGCTGGTGCTGCGCGACACCGACGCGACGCTGGGCCCCTATCTCGACGCCCGCGGCCAGCCGCTGAGCAAATTGCCGCTGGCGCGGCGCCTGCCGCCGCCGACCGCCCGCAACGCCTATAGCGCCGAGGCTCGCAGCCCGGCCGGCCAGGACCTGTTGCCCAAGGGTTTCAAATCCGGGTGGGCGTTCCGCTTCCCGGCCGCAGCCGCCCACGCCCTGGCCGAACTCGACCCGCGCGAGGCGGTGGCCGTCGAGTTCCTGTTCGCCGGTCCCGACGGCGAGTTGGTTCGCCGCGCCTATGTCGAGGTCGGCGATTTCGCCGCCGGCCGCGCCTTTCTGCAGGTCGCGACGCGCTGACCGCCCATTAAGGCGCGTTCGCAGCCTCCGGCTGGTCGATCACCGGCAGCCGGACCGAGACCGTGGTTCCCTCGCCCATCCGGCTCTCGATGATCATCTCGCCACCATGCAGCTGGGCGAACGATCGCACCAGCGACAGGCCAAGGCCGGTGCCGGCCGCCCGCTGCGCGGCCCCGCCGGCCTGCTCGAACGGCCGTCCCAGGCGCTGGAGATCTTCCGGCCCGATGCCGATGCCGGTGTCGGCGACCAGCAGCTCCATCACCGCGCCGTCCGCCTGCAACGTCACCGTCACGGCCCCGCCGCGCGGCGTGAATTTCAGGGCGTTGGAGATCAGGTTGAGCGCGATCTGCTTCAGCGCGCGGCGATCCGCCAGCACGTCTAGCGGCTCGCGCGGCAGCAGGCCGCGCAGCTGCACCCCGGCCCGGTCGGCCTGGCCGCGCATCAGTCGTAGGACGCTCGACACCGCCTCGCGCCCGTCGAACGCCTCGCGCGCCAGCTCGTACCGCTCGGCCTCGATCTTCGACATGTCGAGCACGTCGTTGATCAGGTCCAGCAGGTGCCCGCCGGATTCGTGGACCAGCTCCGCGTACTCGGCGTAGCGGTCCGACAACGGCCCGAACAGCCCCTGACGCATGATGTCCGAGAAACCCATGATCGCGTTCAGCGGCGTGCGCAGCTCATGGCTCATATTGGCCAGGAAGCGTGACTTGCCCGCGTTCTGGGCCTCCGCCTCGCAGCGGGCCTGCTCCAACTCCAATTCACGCGCGTGGGCGGCGGCGGCGTCGCGCAGCACGCCGATCAACCGGCCAGAGCTCGTGCGGCGCAGGCTGATCGCCAGCCAGGCCTGCGGCTCGGCCGCCGGCGCGAAGGCCACCTCGGCCCCGCCGTGCGCCCGCGCGGCCGCCAACGCCTGACGCAACTGCGGCCGATCGGCCTCGCTGGCCATATCGACGATGGTCAGGCCGGTGCTCGAAATGCCCCGCGCACCCGCAGGTTCGCGCCCCCAGGTCCGCCCGATCAGGCCATTTCGATCCAGCGTGGCCAACAAGAAGGGCTGCTCGTCCAGCACCTGCCGGAGCTGCGCCAAGGCCAGGCGTAGCCGCCGGTCCTCGCGCCCCATATTGCGCTGCAGGATCACCAGGGCCGCTGCAAGGCCCAGCACGGTCGAGGTCAAGGCGAAGGCGCTGACCACCGCGGCCGCCGCCGGGATCAGCACATAACCGGAGAGCGTCAGCCCGCCGATCGCCGCCACGCCGACCGCCGCCAGCGAGACCGCTGCGCCGAGCGCCAGCCGCTCGCCGCGCCCAAAGCCTACCGCCGCCACCAGCGGTGCCAGGCACCAGACCGCCAGCGGGCTGCCTACACCGCCGGTCAGCGCGGCCGCGCTCGCCGCCGCCGCGCCGAGGCCGGCGATCGCGAGGATCGAGGCCAGGCCTGCGGGCCGGGTCGTCGATAGCATCCTGGCGGGCGGACTTTCGATCACGGGCGGGTTCGCGGCTCCCTTGGCGGGCGACTCGACTGAGGATTCTTATTCTTAACTTTAGCGACACCAGCGAGTCCCTGCGAGGCCGCTCGCGCCGCGGGCGACCCGACTTGGGTACATAGCCGGCTGCGGCTCCGCGCCGTTCGAAACCAAATCGTAAGTGGGCGACCGGTAGTCTGCGAGCAGTACAGACCGCGAGGCTCGTAAGTTGCAGATGGCCCAAGCGGCTCACTTCCCGCCCGACCCGCCTAGCGATCCGGCGTCCGAGCCGGAGGCCAGGTCGGCCGCTCGCCAGCGTCGGGACATCGTCGCCGACGAAGCCAAGCGTTCGTTCCTGCGCATGGCCAGCCATGAGCTGCGTACGCCGCTGAACTCGATCCTCGGCTTTTCCGAGATTCTGCAGTCAGAGCTCTACGGCCCGCTCGGGGCGCCTCAGTACAAGGAATATGCGAGCATCATCCACACCAGCGGGGCGCGCCTGCTGCGGCTGGTGAACCAGGTGCTCGAGATCGCCCGCCTGGAAGGCGGCGCGATGGACTTCGACCTGCGCACCGAGTCCCTCGACCACGCGCTCGACGACGTGCTGGACAGCCTGCGCGAGGACGCCGCCCCCCGCGGGGTCGAGGTAGTCGTCCTTCAGCGCGGCGCGCTGCCGACGGTGACCGCCGACGCTCGCGGCCTGCGCAACCTGCTCGGCAACCTGATCCAGAACGCCGTCATCTTCTCGCCGGACCACGCGGTGGTGCACGTGCACGCTGCACGCATGGGCGAGCAGGTGGAGATCGTCGTGGCCGACGATGGCCCTGGCGTCGATCCGCACGACATTCCCCGCCTGTTGCGCCCCTTCGAGCAGGGCGAGAACGCGCTGACCCGGCGCAGCGAGGGTGCAGGGCTGGGGCTGCCGATCGTCGAGCTGCTCTGCACGGCCATGGGCGGCCGGCTGAAGCTCAGCTCGGCGCCGGGCCAAGGCCTGACCGCTCGCGTCCACCTGCCCGCCGGCTAGGCGCAACACCGGGCAAGACGCGGCGAAAGCCGTTGCGCAAGGCCTCTGCGGCGCCTAAGTCGCCATTGCTATGAATACGATCGACGACGCCCTGGCCGACCTGGTCGAAGAGTTCGACCTTCTTGGCGACTGGGAAGAGCGCTATCGCTATGTGATCGAGCTGGGCCGCGACTTGGCGCCGCTCTCCGACAGCGAACGCAGCGAGGCGAACAAGGTACGCGGCTGCGCCAGCCAAGTCTGGCTGGTGACCGAACCCCAGGCCGACGGGGCGGTGATGTTCCGCGGCGATTCCGACGCCCATATCGTGCGCGGCCTGATCGCGGTGCTGCTGCGGCTGTTCTCCGGGCGCCGCCCCGACGAGATCGTCGCCTTCGATGTGAAGTCGGCGTTCGACAGGCTCGGCCTGGCCGGACATCTGTCGGCTCAGCGTTCCAACGGACTGGCCTCGATGGCGGCCCGGATTCACCGCGACGCCGAGGCGCTGACCGCGGCCTGACGGTTCAGGCGGCGCGGATGCCGCTGGCGAACGTGTCGCCCTGCACGCCGACCACCGCGTCGTAGCCGAGGATCATGTCGACGTCGGCGCCGTTCGAGGCCAACGGCAGGCGCAACCAGAGGATCGAGATGTGCGCGGCGCCGCGCCAAGCCAGGCTGTGCACGCCCACCGACGGCCGGCGTTCTTCGACGACCTTGGTCAGTTCGCGCCGCCAGTAGTCCGCGGCGGTGGCGCTGTAGGCCTCGGCCAGGGTGCGCCCGGTGATCTCGCGACCATAGACTCCGTACAGCCCGGTGCCGGCCAGCCGCAGGCGGAATTCCAGCGGGTTGCGATGCACGTCGATCAGACTGATTGTCGGCAGCAGTCGCTTGAAATCATCGGGATGGATGTCGTCGCGACCTGGCAGGCGCCCGCTGCGCCGCAACCCGGCCCAGTAGGCGTACAGCTCCTCGTGTGCGCGCGCGGCCGCCGCCGAAGCCCCCATCTGTGCGGCCATATTCAGATTCCTTAACAACCCCTTGGAATCGCGACGAATCACTTATCGCCCAGAGGGTGATTCTCGGGCAAGGGGAAATCCTAATTCCCGGAAAGAATTCGGGCCGAAAGGTGGCGCAGCTTGACCTTGAGCGGCAGCGCCGGCGCCCCTCGCGGCCTCGGCGCGGCAGTCAACCGGGCGCCCCCGGCCTGGAGCAGAAATCAGGCCACCCGTCGCGTAACACCAACCCCTGCGGGGCAACAAAAAACGCCCGCCTGAAAAGGCGGGCGTCTTCGCATCTCGAATTCGGGGCGGCTCTACTTGGAGCGCTTGCGCGGCGCCTGACGGCCGCCCTGCCCCAAGCCCATTTGCTTGGCCAGATCCGAGCGCGCCTTGGCGTAGTTCGGCGCAACCATCGGGTAGTCCTTCGGAAGACCCCACTTCGCGCGGTATTCTTCGGGGCTCATGTTGTACTTGGTGCGCAGGTGACGCTTCAGCGACTTGAACTTGCGACCGTCTTCCAGGCAGACCAGATGATCGGGCGTGATCGACCGGCGCACAGGCACGGCCGGCTCCTTCGGCGCGACTTCCTGAACGTCTGAACCGGTGGAAATACCCGCCAGAGCCCGATGGACGCTCTGGATCAGGTTGGGAAGATCGGCCGCAGCCACCGAATTGTTCCCGACATAAGCGGAAACAATATCCGCCGTCATCTCAATGACTTCCGACTTCTCGTCCATATTTCTCGGTTCCGTGAGTGCGGGTGCACCAAGTTGGGGGATGACTGATTCACGACATCAGTGGACGCGTTAATATCTGGAACCCAACTGAAGCACAAGCAAACAATACGCCGCTGTTCTTCAACGAACACGATCATCGTTAAGTTTAGCTGTCACGATGCACCGATCGGTTGTGCAACACCTACTATTGCAGCGCGGCAATGCGTCGCAACCTGTAGTGCTCAGCGTCCAAAATCCTTGGAAAACGCCAGCATGGCGGCCTTCTGCGGAGCTGAGTATTCGTCAAATCCGTCTTCGTCGCCATCGCGGATTGCGCGTAGCAGAGCTGGCGTCAGCGCCGAGGTCAGAGACCAGTTCCAATACCTGAGCACCGTCTGCGCCCGGTCGACCGCGATCATGTCGTAGACCAGTATCGCACGTTCCAACGCGCCGGATGGCGAGCCGTCCGCCTCGGTCTCCTCGCGTTTGAGACCGCGCCACAGCGCCCGAATCGCGGACTTCGGCAGGCCCGTGGCCTTGCAGAGGATCGCCAGCGGCTCGCCGCCGCTGTCGGTGAAGATTTTGGCGCCCGTCATCGGCTTGAGGCCCGACAGGTACGAGATCTCCTCGGCCACTTCACGCGACAGACCGTCAGCTGCAGCGGCGACCGCCGCTTCCAGATTGTCGTAGGGGCTACGATCGACGGCCGCGCGGTTGCGCTGGCGCCGCTCGATGAACTGCAGCGCCTTGCGCGACAACGGCTCCTGCCAGTGCTCGGCTGCAGCCATCGCAAAGATGTCGCTGGTCGCCTCCTGCAGCACCTCGCGGGAGACCGCGAAACGCTGGAGGATCGCCCGGCGCGCTTCGGCGTCGGCCCACCAGAACAGCACATAGGCGTGCGCGGGGCGCAGTTCGGGCCGGCGCAGCAGCATGCTGGTCAACCGCGGGTCGCCACGGGTCAGGGCCACGACCGCCTCGATGCCGCCCGTCGAGAGCTTCGCCTCGTCGTTCTTCAGCAGACATTCGAGCACCAGCACTTCGCCGAATTCGATCAGCACGTCGCACACGACCTCGCTGACCCCCCGGCGCAGGGCGATCAGCCGCCGATGTTCGAGATTCATCAACCGCGCGCAGTCGAGCAGGTCGGCGTCCGACAGCGTGGCGGCGTTGAGCAGGAGCTCTTCGGCGACGTCCACCTCGTCGCGCAGCAGCAGCCGCGCCAGGGTGGCCGGTATCTCAGCCAGGCCGGATATCCGGTGCGCGACTTTCTTGCGCTCCGCCGGCTCGGCCTCGCGTAGCATGTCGGCCAGCAGGTCTGCGGTCATCGCCCGCTCGAAGGCGTTGATCCGCGACAGCGGCAGGCAGACGACGTCCGCCAGCCGTTTGAGCAGGTTCGCCCGCGCCCGCGAGGCGGGCGGGGCGTCGAGTTCGGTCATCGGCGTCGGCAGGTTCATGCGGGGTCCCGGCGAATACCCGCCGCTATCGAATCACACTGCGCTTAACCGTGTGTTCACTTGAAGGTCGGCGCGGACCACTGTTCCCAGATGTTCGGCAGGTCGCTGGAGACCTTGTTCGGGAACGACGGCGGGCGCTTCTCAAGGAACGACATCACCCCTTCGCGGGCATCGGCCATGGCCCCGCGGGTCTGGATGCCGCGGCTGTCGGCCTGATGCGCCTCCATGGGATGGGCCGCTCCCGCCATTCGCCACAGCAGTTGCCGGGTCAGGGCGATGGAGACGGGGGCGGTGTTGTCGACAATCTCCCGCGCCAGCGCCTTGGCCGCCGGCAGCAATTCGTCCGGCGCATGCAGCGAACGCACCAGACCGCGGTCGAGGGCTTCCTGCGCCGGGAACACGCGGCCGGTATAGCACCACTCCAGCGCCGTCTGGACCCCGACCAGCCGCGGGAGGAACCAGGACGAGGCGGCTTCCGGGTTCAGGCCGCGGCGCGCGAACACCAGGCCAAAGCGGGCCTCGGTCGATGCCATGCGGATATCCATCGGCAGCTGCATGGTGACGCCGACGCCGACCGCCGGACCGTTGATCGCCCCGATCACCGGCTTGAGGCTGTCATAGATCCGCAGCGAGACCAGCCCCCCGCCGTCCCGCTGCACGCCCTGACGGGTGCGCGCAGCGCGATCCTCGCCGCCGCGCTTGTCGTAGTCGAAGGTCTCACCGCCGGCCGACAGGTCGGCCCCGGCGCAGAAGGCGCGGCCCGCCCCGGTGACGATCACAGCCTTCACCGCATCGTCGGCGTCAGTCACGTCGAACGCGGCGATCAGGTCCTTCATCATCTGCGTGTTGAAGGCGTTGAGCTTCTCCGGACGGTTGAGGGTGATCGTCGCCACCCCATCCTCGACGTCGTAGCCGAGGGTCTCGAAACTGTGCGTGGCCATCAGATCCTCCCTGAAATTTCGTTTAGTCCGCGCCGCTTGACGGACGGTCCGTCAAGGCCCGCATACTCGCCTTAACAACGATAACTTTGGGAGGACGGTCGAGACGCCGAAAGCGCCCCGGCCGCCGCAAGGAAGAGTACATGCATCCGGCCAATCACGCCCAGACCCACCCCGACCGCGCCGCCTTCGTGATGGCCGCAACGGGCGAAACCGTCACCTACAAGGAGCTCGACGACCGGTCGAACCAGGGCGCTCAACTCTTCCGGTCGCTGGGCCTGAAGACCGGCGACGTCATCGCCATCCTGATGGAGAACCACCCGCGGTTCTTCGAGATCGCCTGGGCCGCGCAACGAGCGGGCCTCTACTTCGCCTGCATCTCCTCGAAGCTGACGGCCGGCGAGATCGAGTACATCATGAAGGACTGCGAGGCGAAGGTCCTGATCACCTCGACCGGCGTCGGCGGCGTGGTCGACGAACTTCCGGCGCTGCTGCCGGGCGTGAAGCTGTTCATGGTCGGCCAGCCGCGCGCGCCCTACGAGAGCTTCGAGGCGGCGCGCGACGCCCAACCCGCGACGCCGATCCCTGACGGCAGCGCCGGCACGGACATGCTCTATTCGTCGGGCACCACCGGCCGGCCGAAGGGCATCAAGCCGCCGCTGACCGGCGCGCCGATCGACGCCCCAAACCCGCTGGCGATGATGGCCCAGGGGCTGTTCGGCTTTCAGAACGACAGCGTCTATCTCTCGCCCGCGCCGCTCTATCACGCCGCGCCCCTGCGCTGGTGCATGAGCGTCCACCGCCTGGGCGGCACGGTCGTGGTGATGGAGAAGTTCGACCCGGAAGACGCGCTGGGGCTGATCGAAAAGTACAAGATCGACGTCGGCCAGTTCGTGCCCACGCATTTCGTCCGGATGCTGAAACTGCCGCCTGAGGTGCGCGCCAAGTACGACGTCTCTTCGATGCGCTCGGCCGTCCACGCCGCCGCCCCCTGCCCGATCCCGGTCAAGGAGCAAATGATGACCTGGTGGGGGCCGGTCATCCACGAGTACTACGCCGGCAGCGAAGGCAACGGCTTCTGCTACATCGGCCCCCACGACTGGCTTGCCCATAAGGGATCGGTCGGGCGCGGCACGACCGCCGAAGTCAAGATCTGCGGCGAGGATGGCGAGCCCCTGCCTCCACGCAGCGAAGGCGTCGTCTATTTCGCCGGCGGCACGCCGCTGACCTATCACAACGCTCCGGACAAGGTAGCCGAGAACACCAACAAGTACGGCTGGACCACACTCGGCGACGTCGGCTGGCTGGACGAGGAGGGCTTCCTCTACCTGACCGACCGCAAGAGCTTCATGATCATTTCCGGCGGGGTGAACATCTATCCGCAGGAGCTTGAGAACCTGCTCATCACTCACCCGAAGGTCGCCGACGCCGCCGTGGTCGGCGGACCGCACGAGGAGATGGGCGAACAGGTCATCGCGGTGATTCAGCCGATCGACTGGGCAGCGGCGGGCGAGGACCTCAAGGCCGAACTGGCCGCCTTCTGCCGCGCCAACCTCAGCCACGTGAAGTCGCCGCGGGTCATCGACTTCATGCAGGAGCTGCCGCGCCACCCGACCGGCAAGCTCTACAAGCGCCTGATCCGCGACGCCTACTGGGGCAAGGAAGGCTCTCGGATCGTGTGAGGGGCGAGCGCCCATCGTAATGTTCTCATTTTGTTCTTGCCGCGCTTGCAATCTATGCGACAGTGACATCGGCGTCTGGCCTCGTGACCGGGGGACGCATCTTCGATGTTGAGATCGACAGGAACCCTGAATGACGACGATGCCGAAAGGGCAGCCGCGCTCCGTACCTGACCCGGAGGGCGAACTCTACGACGCCAACATGGCCGACCTTAGGAGGCGGCGAGAAGAGGCCGAAGCCGGGCGAACGAAGATCGCCCGGCCCAGTCTCGCGCAATCGTTCATTCCTGTGGTCGGTCCAGCCTGGGAGGCCGTTGCGGACTATCAGGACGGGAACTATGCGGGCGCGGCCTTCAATGGAGCGATGGCCATCGCTGACGTCCTGCCGATCGGGATCGCGGCGAAGGGTGTTCGAGCAGCGAGCAAGGGCATCGGAGTCGTGAGGAAGGGCTCGGTCACGGCGAAAGCCGCCGCCAATGAGATTCGGGCGAAGGGCTTGGCTGGCAAGGGGCAGGAGATTCATCACACGATTCCCTTGAAGGGCCTGAGCCGCACCGCCCAGGATCCTCGCAACCACTACGCGCTCCTCAAGGTGCTGCCGGTCGAGCAGCATCGTCGTTTGACCGGAAGTTGGAAGGGCAAGCCTCGCTACGATCCGGTACGTCGCGTTTGGTACGGCACCACCGACTGGCAGAAGGCGCTGCCCACAGCGATGGCGGCGAACCTCGCCGACGGCGTGCAGAACTTTGTTCAGCCGCGAGGGACACCGCGCCGATGAGCTCATCCGACGCTGACGCGATCACCTCTGATCTTGTCGATTTCAACTTCCCGGTGATTGGCTTCACGCCCGACCGAGAGATTTGGGGCTTTCCCGATCGAAGGTCGCTGACGACCTGCGGAAAGCTGACGCTGCGCGAGGGCAAATCGCTGGGGATGGAACTCATAGATGGCGACGGGCTTCGCTGCCGCGTCACGGCTATCCATGACAGAGGCCGGGCGCGCCCCCTTATTCCCTGGCTCATAGGGGCGATGCTGGCGGGCCCACAGTACAGGATCGAGTACAGTCTAGAGCGGCGTGAAAAGGCGACTCTGGATGAGGTGAAGGCTCGCGCCTGCGAGACGCTGGAGGCCTTTCCAGACGACTACTGCCTCTTCGATGAGCACGAGACGGTCCTGCTTCCACTGATGGCGCAAGTGCGCGCTGCCGGCAGTGTGGAAGATATTTTCAAACTTCTGGGCCCCGATACCTTTGAGGCCTACTGAGCTTCAAGATATCGGCGAGGCGACAACGCCTCGCCGATATTCCGGTCCTAGTACGAACGGCCGATCAAAATTTCCTCGACGCCCGGCGCGCCGGTGAAGACGCAGGGGCCGAAGCTGTCAGGCTGCTGGCTCGGCGCGTTGCGCAGGGTCAGCTTCAGCGCCTTGAGGCGCTCGACCACCTTGTCGAGCTCAGCGCCGGTCGGCCGGCTCCAGGGCGCGCGCACCCAGCCCTTGAAGGCCGAAGTCTCTTCGTCCTCGTCCGACAGCTGACCGAAGTACTCGGCGACCTGCTCGAAGCTGGTCAAGTCGCTGCGGATGTTGGCCTCGAGCCGGGCCTTGGCCTCGTCGAACAGCGACTGTTGGATTTCAGCCAGCAGCGCCGGCGCCTGGGCGACGAACTCATCGCGGGCCAGGGCCTGGGACTTCACCTTGTCGCCGTCGCGCAGCCGGTCGCGGCGCATGAAGCTGACCTGGCCGCCGGCCGCATCGCGCGGACCAAGCTCGACGATCACCGGGGCCCCGCGGCGCACCCAATTCCAGCGCTTGTCGCTCGACTTCTGGTCCTTGACGTCCAGCAGGGCGCGGATCGGTTCGCCGAGCGCGACCTGGGCGCCCAGGTCCTTCACCAGCGCCTCGGCATAGGCCAGGACCTGAGCGTCCTCCTCCTTGCCCCGCAGCATCGGCACGATGACGATCTGACGCGGCGCGATGGCCGGCGGCAGGCGCAGGCCGTCGTCGTCGCCGTGGGTCATGATCACCCCGCCGATCATGCGGGTGGAGGTGCCCCAGCTGGAGGTGTGGCAGAACTCCATTTCGCCGCTGTCGCTCTGGTAGCGGATGTTCTGGGCCCGCGAAAAGCTGGTGCCCAGATAGTGCGACGTGCCGGCCTGCAGCGCCTTGCCGTCCTGCATCATGGCTTCGATCGAGAAGGTGTTGTCGGCGCCCGGGAAGCGCTCGTTCTCGGGCTTCTCGCCGGCCACCACCGGCATGGCCAAGACGTTCTCGGAAAACTCCCGGTACATCTCCAACGCCAGCAGGGTCGAGGCCAGCGCGTCCTCGCGCGTGGCGTGGGCGGTATGGCCCTCCTGCCAGAGGAACTCCGAGGTGCGCAGGAACAGGCGCGTGCGCATCTCCCAGCGGACGACGTTGGCCCACTGGTTGATCTTCAGCGGCAGGTCCCGATAGCTTTTCACCCAACGCGAGAAGGCGTCGCCGATGATCGTTTCCGACGTCGGACGAACGATCAGCGGCTCCTCCAGCTTCGCCTCCGGATCGGGCTGCAGCTTGCCGTCGATGCTTTTCAGGCGATGGTGCGTCACCACCGCCATCTCCTTGGCGAATCCGTCGACGTGCTCGGCCTCCTTGGCGAAGAAGCCCAGCGGGATGAACAGCGGGAAGTAGGCGTTGTCGACGCCCATCTCCTTGATGCGCCGGTCCATGGTCTGCTGGATCCGTTCCCAGACACCATAGCCCCACGGCTTGATGATCATGGAGCCGCGCACAGGGCTGGATTCAGCCATGTCCGCCTCGCGGACGATCGCCTGATACCAGTCGGGGAAGGTCGACTTGTTGCCGGTCATCCGGCTGACGCTGAGAGCTCGTTGCATACGGCGCTCTTTAATGTCCCTGGCGGCGGCGTAAAGGCGTTGCGAGCGCCCAGACAGGTGCTAGACCTCGAACATCTGTTTCAATTGATTTGGGAGCAAACGATGAACCCGGTGGAGTTCAAGGATCTGCCCGGCCTGGTCGGTCAGGAAGTCGGCGTGTCGGACTGGGTGGAAATCACCCAAGAGCGGGTCAACCAATTCGCCGAAGCCACCGGCGACCATCAGTGGATCCACGTCGACGTCGAGCGCGCGACCAAGGAAATCGGCGGCCCGATCGCCCACGGCTACCTGACCCTGTCGCTGATCCCGTTCCTGGGCGCCGGCATGCTGCCGATCAAGGGCGTGACCCGCGGCATCAACTACGGTTCGGATAAGGTCCGCTTCATCAACATGGTCCGCGTCGGCAAGCGCGTGCGCATGCGCCAGAAGCTGATCGGCGCCGAAGCCAAGGCCGGCGGCATGCAGCTGAAGAACGAGTGCACCATCGAGATCGAAGGCGAGACCAAGCCCGCCTGCATCGCCGAGACCATCTCGGTGGTCTACGGCGCCTAAGCGCACGGCCGATCGAAATGAAGACGCCGCCCGTCTCCGAGACGGGCGGCGTTTTTTATTGCGGCGAGACCGCTTCTTCCGCCGAGGCCGCGCGAGCGCCTGTCATCGGCTCGACCCGGGCGACGGTGATCGGCGCGTGGGGGTCGTCCATCAGCGTGATGGTCTCGCGGATGAACTTGGCGTGAGTGACGATGCCGATCTCGAGCCGCTCGTTGTTCAGTTCGACCTGCTGGGTCAGCAGGCCGGCGATGAACTGAACATCCTCGCCGGCGTCGACCGCGCCCACCCGCCGATGAGCGGCTTGCGACATGAACACCGGCCCGCCCGAGTTGCCCGGGAAGACAGTGAAGTCCAGCAAGAAGGTCGGGAACACCTGAGCCGGCGCCACCGGGAACGAGGCGACCCGCCCCGAGCGCAGGATCGGGAAACCCGCCTGGTTCGCCGCCAGACCGCGCGGAAAGCCCAGCGCCATCATCTCGTCGCCGGCGCCGATATGGTTGGACTGAAAGGTGTCGTCGCCAGCCAGCCATTGCAGGGGAATGGCCGACTTGGCGAACGCCTCCGGCGCCGTGATCGAGATAGCCGCCACGTCCCGCGACGGGTGCTTGGTCCACAGCTGGACGCCGTTGGCGTCGCGAATCTTTAGCGTCTGGGGCGAATAGCTCCAGCTGCCGTCCGGATTGGAGACGCGATAGCCGATCCGCGCCTCGGCCCCCGGCATCTTGGCCAGGACGTGGTTGGCCGTCACCAGCACCGTGCGCGGCGCGCCGTCCGGCCCGGTCTCGGCGATGAGGAACCCGGTGCCGACCGTGCGCGTTCCATCGCCCAACGGCTGCTCCAACTGGACGGTCGCGTGTATCAGCTCGACTGCAAGATCCAAGGCATTCGCCCCTAGAAACTAAAGAACTCGTACGCTCCCCGATGAGCGCTACTTAGTTAAGAACGCCGTTAGCGGAAAGGCCGCTCGGCCGCGCCCGATTGCCGCGCGGCGCCTCTGTGCGTGATTAAGCGGCAGGTAGGGTGACGGGTGCAAGGCTCGCACGGAGAGTTGAGCCGAGCATGTCGATGCGTACCTTCGCCGGACGGCGAATTCCCCCCGCTTCCCTCGCAGAGCTGCAGAACGGCGGGCTGTCGCTGCTGTCGACCGAGCGGCTGTTCGCGGGCAAGCGCGCCATCGTCATGGGCATGCCCGGCGCCTTCAGCCCGACCTGCGCCCAGAAGCACCTCCCCGACTATATCGCCAATGCCGAGCGATTGCGGTCGGCCGGCTTCCAACTGCTGACCTGCATCACGCCGAACGACCCTTGGGTCATGGAGCGCTGGGCGCAGGAACTCGACCCTGATCGCAAGATCCGCTTCCTCTCCGACGGAAACCTCGAACTGACCCGCAAGCTCGGCCTCAGCGTCCGGGCCGACAGCTTCCATCTGGGCGAGCGCAGCGCGCGCTACACGATGATCCTGAGGGACGCGGTGATCGAGAAGCTGGCGGTCGAGAACACCATCGAGGAATTCGCCTGCACAGCGGTGGACGCGGTCTTGCTCTAACCCTTGAGACGCGGCCCGCGGCGGCGCATGTAGCTGGCCATGAGCGCTCTCAAGCCCCCCGCCGCCGCCCGCCGCCCGAAGGTCATCGAACAACTCGGGCGCACCCGCACCGACGACTACGCCTGGATGAAGGACGACAACTGGCGCGAGGTGCTGCGCGACCCCAAGGTCCTGCAGGCGGACATCCGCGAGCACCTGGAAGCCGAGAACGCCTACACCAAGGCGTTGCTCGAAAAGACCGATGCCCTGCAGGCCCAGCTGTTCGCCGAGATGAAGGGCCGCATCAAGGAGGACGACTCCAGCGTCCCGGCCGCCGACGGCCCTTGGGAATACTACGCCCGCTACGAGATCGGCGCCGAGCACCCGGTCCATGGCCGCCGGCCGCGCGGCCAGACCTCCGGCGAACAGGTGCTGCTGGACGAGGACGCCCTCGCCAAGGGTAAGGCCTTCTTCCAAGTCGGCGCGGCCAGCCACAGCCCCGACCACAAGCTCTACGCCTGGGCGGCCGACGAGCAGGGCTCGGAGTACTATACGATCCGGGTCAAGGACCTGGAGAGCGGCCAGACCCTCGATCACGCGATCGACAGCGCCTATGGCTCTTTCGCCTTCTCACCTGACAGCCAATGGATCTTCTGGATCTGGCGCGATGAGAACGCACGGCCCTCGAAGGTCTTCCGCCGCCCGGCCCGTGGCGGCGAGGACGTCCTGGTCTACGAGGAGGCCGACGAGGGCATGTTCCTAGGCGTGGGCGTCGCCTCCGACCGCAGCCACATCCTGATCCATGTCGGCAACCAGGAGACCACTGAGCTTTGGCTCATCCCGGCGGCCGACCCGACCGCCGCGCCCGTAGTCGCCGAGCCCCGCCAGGAAGGCGTGAAGTACGAACTCGACCACTGGACCGACCGCTGGGTGATCCGCACCAACGCCGACGGCGCGGTGGACTTCAAACTCGCCCAGTCGGCCGCGCCGGTCCCGGCCCGCTCGACCTGGACCGACTTCGTCGCACACGAGCCCGGCCGCTTCATCACCGGCTTCGCCGCCTTCGCCGGCTTCCTCGCGCGGCTGGAACGCGTGAACGCCAATGACCGCATCGTGGTCATGGCCCGCGACGGCGTCAGCCACGAGATCGCCTTCGACGAGGAAGCCTATGCGCTCTCGCTGGAGAGCGGGCTGGAGTACGACACCGCCCTGACCCGTTTCGTCTACCAGTCGCCGACCACGCCGCGGCAGTGGTTCGACTACGACATGGCGACCCGCGAACGAACCCTGCGCAAGACCCAGGAGATCCCCTCCGGCCACGATCCGGCCCGCTATGTCGCGCGCCGTCTCTACGCCACGGCCCATGACGGCGCCCAGGTGCCGATCACGGTGCTGATGCTCAAGGACACGCCGCTCGACGGCTCGGCGCCGCTGCTGCTCTACGGCTACGGCTCCTACGGCCACGCCATGGAGCCGACCTTCTCGATCCGCAACCTCAGCCTCGTGGACCGCGGCTGGATCTGGGCGGTGGCGCATGTCCGCGGCGGCTCGGACAAGGGCTGGGGCTGGTTCCTCGACGGCCGCAAGGAGAAGAAGACCAACACCTTCACCGACTTCATCGCCTGCGCCGAGCATCTGAGCGCCAACGGCTACGGCAAGGCCGGCCGGATGGTCGCCTATGGTGGCTCGGCCGGCGGCATGCTGATGGGCGCGGTGGTGAACATGCGTCCAGACCTCTGGAGCGGCATCATCGCCGCCGTGCCGTTCGTCGACGTGCTCAACACCATGAGCGACACCACCCTGCCCCTGACCCCGCCGGAATGGCCAGAGTGGGGCAATCCGCTGGAAGACGCCGAGGCCTACGACCGCATCGCCGGTTACAGCCCCTACGATCAGGTCGCCGCCAAGCCCTATCCGCCGATCCTGGCCACCGGCGGGCTCAGCGATCCGCGCGTGACCTATTGGGAGCCGCAGAAGTGGGTCGCCAAGCTGCGCGACAATACGACCGGCGATGCTCCGATCCTGCTCAAGATCAATATGGAGGCCGGCCACGGCGGGGCCTCGGGCCGTTTCGACTTCCTCAAGGAGATCGCGCTCGACTACGCCTTCGCGATCTGGGCGCAGGAACGGGGTTGGGAACAGTGATCGTCAGGGCTTCGACGACGGAGGACGCTACCGCGCTGGCCGAGATCTACGGCCATCACGTGCTGAACGGCTTCGGGACCTTCGAGGAGGTCCCGCCGAGCGTCCAGGACATGGCCGCCCGCCGTCAGGCCATCGTCGAGCGCGGCCTGCCCTATATGGTCGCCGAGGACGCCGGCCGCGTGCTCGGCTTCGCCTATGCCGGCCCGTTCCGGCCGCGAGCCGCCTATCGCTACACGGTCGAGGACAGCGTCTACATCGCGCCCGACGCGCTCGGCCGCGGGGTCGGCAGGGCGGTGCTGGGCGCTGTGATCGACGCCTGCGAGGCTTTCGGCATCCGCCAGGTGGTCGCGGTGATCGGCGACTCCGAGAACGCCGGCTCGATCGGCCTGCACCGCTCGCTTGGGTTCGAGCACGCCGGCGTCGGCAAGGGCTTGGGCTGGAAGAAGGGGCGCTGGGTCGACATCGTCTGGATGCGCAAGGCGCTGAACGGCGGCGACGCCAGCGCGCCCGACGCCGCCGGCATGGTCCTGGGCGGGGCCTAGAGCGCCGCCAGAGGCGGTCAGACCAGGGCGATGCGGTGGGCGGCCGCGACTTGCCCCAACGCCGCCTGCATCGACGGCGTCGGCTTGACCGGAGCCGGCAACCCGGACGTGGCGGCCGGCCGTCCCATTTCGCCCACGAATCCCTCGAAGTCGCCGCCGCGGGTCATCACCAGGCAGCAGGCGCCGGCCGACGATTCGACGACGAAGCCGTGCGGCACGCCCTTTGAGCCGACCACCGTCTCCCCAGCATGGACGATGCCATCGGCGCTCGGCGCGAGGTCGTGCTCGGGCTGCCGCATTTCCAGAGCGTGGCGCTGGCCGTGGGGCGCAGCGACCTGATCGCCGCCCTGCCCGTCCAGTACGCACGCGCCGTTGCCGAGGGGACGGGCCTGGAGCTCTTCCAGCTGCCGATCCCCAGCCCCGCGCGGGAGGTGCGATGTACTGGCACAGCCGCCACGACAAGCCTCCGCCCCACGCGCGGATCCGGCGCGCGGTCGCCGAGGCGGTCGCTGAACTTAAGGGGGAGAAGTGGCTGGGGAACTAGGACTCGAACCTAGAATGACGGTACCAAAAACCGCAGTGTTACCATTACACCATTCCCCAGCAGGAACGGCTCGGAGGAACGTGTCCCCCGCGGCGAGGGCGTGGAGATAGCCCAACAGTTCGCCGGATGCAACGCCCCAAAAAAGGTCTTTCTGACCCGCTTGCGGTCTCGAAAGATCGCCTCTATAAGGCGCCCTCCCAAGTCGGAGTGTGGCTCAGTCTGGTAGAGCACCGCGTTCGGGACGCGGGGGTCGCAGGTTCGAATCCTGCCACTCCGACCAACAAGTCTTCTGGGGTACGGCGCCTCCCGAGCGCCCCCGAAATTCTCACGACAATTCCGCCACTTGACGCCTATTGGCGCCATGGTTCTGGCTCTCCGAGAGCCGGATTTCGGGTCGATAGGCCCGATTTCGAGGCCTTCTCTCTGGGCGCATTCCAGAAGTGTAGGTTTCGGTCGGGGTCGCGAATCCGGCGCGCCGATGGGGCGTTATCGGAAGCGCATCAGGCGGGTGTGCAACATTCGCATCCTCAATCTGCGACCATTCATTCCCCCGCTAACACGGGGTGATTTCCCGCCCCTAGAATACCCTCGAGAAGTCCGCCGGTTAGGCGGGCTAAGGCCGATGCGCGTGGCTCTCTGAGAGCCCCTCACCGCGCGATGCGGGGCCTATTGCCCCGCCTCTCTCTCGGCCCATTCCATAAGTGTACCTTTCGCCGCGCGGGGGAGAATTCACTGCTAACAGCGAATTCAACAGCGATATCCGGAAATTCGCCCGATCGAATCCGCGTCGCGTGTCGCGAGAAGCGCTTGCTCCTCAATGACTTCGCCCCGCGCTGGGCGCGAGGGCGAGGCTGAGAACAGCGATCTTCAGGCGCAGCTATGAGCGCAACAGCGGACTCCTCAGCTCGCTGCAAGCTCCCGGAACCGTTCGCGCTGCCGGCCCCAATCCAGCGGCAGCGGCTCGGCCGTTAGTGCACTCAGGGTCAGATTGCGGGGCTGGCGCCCCTCGAGGATTTCATCGATCAGGTCCGGGGCCAGATAGGCAAGCGGCAGAAGCCTCGTGGCGTAGTGGTTGCAGAGCCCTTCACGCCTGGCGAGGGACTTGATGGAATCCACCTGGCCGCTCTCTAGTTCGACCGCCCAGACGCGAGCAAGCGCAATGGCTCTGACCAGCGCCCGGTCGATTCTATCGGCGGGCGCCGCCGCTGCGCCCGGAGCCTGCAGCACGATCGCTCCACGACGCCGCATGAAGAAGGCGATGCGCAGGGTGGCGCAGCCGTCATCGTCGATCGGGACTGCCGACGCGCTGGTCGCCGCAGGGGACAAGGCGTCGGCAACGAGACGCACCGCGATCTGGTCCTCGCTAAGGGTCGCGCTCCTCAGTGCCGCGACAATGCGGTCGAGCAAGTCCTCGGCCGGCCTCCAGGCAGGCGCCAACATCGGGCCGATGCGCTCGGCGAGGAACTGCTCCAAGACGCCCGCCGGAATCCGATGCAGGCTCCCAGCCCGTCCTTGGCCGGTGAGGACCGGGCGACTTACATAGTAGCGATAGCGCCGGGCGACGCGCTTCGTATGAACCGGGACCATGAGGTTATCGCGGTCGTCGAAGATCAACCCCTCGAGCTTGGATGCTTCCCCGCGCTTTTCGGTCTTCGGTTGGCTGGCGTTGGTGGCCGCCAATCGGGTCTGCACAGCATCCCATAGTCCAGCGTCGATGATGGCCGGATGGGTGTCTTCGTACCGCTTTTCGTGGTGGCGAGTGATTCCGCGGTAGGCAGGATTGGTCAGCAGGTAGTGGAGCGCGCCACGTCCCATCATGCCGCCGCCGACCATTCGGCCGGATTTGTTGACCCAGCGCTTCGCTTCGACGCCCTCGCGTACCAGGTCCAGCAGCGTGCCCAGCTCCAGGTACCGCTGGAAGATTCGCTGCACCCGCGCGGCTTCGACCTTGTTCACCGCCAGCCGCCCATCCACGATGTCGTAGCCGAGCGGCGGCTGCCCCCCCATGCGCAGGCCCTTGGCCTTGGACGCGGCGACCTTGTCGCGGATGCGCTCGCCGGTCACCTCCCGCTCGAACTGGGCGAAGGAGAGCAGCACATTGAGCGTGAGGCGCCCCATGCTGGAGGTCGTGTTGAAGGCCTGGGTGACCGAAACGAAGGAGACACCCTTAGCGTCGAACAACTCGACGATCTTGGCGAAGTCGGCCAGCGAGCGGGTCAGGCGGTCGACCTTATAGACCACCACGACGTCGACCAGGCCGCGCTGGATGTCGGCCATGAGCTGCTGCAGACCAGGCCGATCCATAGAGCCGCCCGAGTAGCCACCGTCGTCGTAAGCCGTTTTGACGGCGTTCCAGCCCTCACCGGCTTGGGATAGCACATAGGCTTCGCAGGCCTCCCGCTGGGCATGCAGGCTGTTGAAGTTCTGCTCCAGCCCCTCCTCCGAGGACTTGCGGGTGTAGATGGCGCAACGCAGGCGCACGACGCTCATCGCCGCCGCTCTTTCAGGCCGAAGAACACCCTGCCGTTCCACTTCGTGCCTGTGATGTGCTGGGCGACCTCGCTCAAGGAGCCGAACCGCTGCCCCATGTAGCTAAACCCCTCCTCCAGCACCCAGACCTCGTGACGCACGCCGCGCCATTCCTTGATCAGGGTCGTGCCAGGTCTCAAGTTCGGACCGGGCGTGGGCGTGTAGCCACGGTCTTCGCGAAACCTTCGCGCCAGCTCGGCCATTCGGCGTTTTGACGACCCGGGCAAATCACCGTGGACGCGGATCTGCAGTCGATGCGCCAGAGCGAGCGCCATCAGCTCGCGTGTACGCAGCTTAGGTAATTCGCCGCCGAGCCGTTCGGTCCAGGCGGCACGCAACTCGGCAAGCGACAGCGCATCCAGCCCGGCCAGGTGGTCGCCGGCGCTCACGCGCCGGCTCCCTTCGCGATGCGATAGACCCGACCGCCTTCGGCCTTCTCCGACGTGACTTCGAAACCAAGCTTTTTCTTGATCGAGCGCGCGATGGCGCCACGCACTGAATGCGCCTGCCAGCCGGTCGCTGCCTGCATGGTCTCGAGCGTCGCGCCCTCCGAGCGCAGCAGCAGCGCCACCAGGGTCCCGAGCTTGCCCTTCGGGCCTCCGACGTCACCGGCTGCGCGCGCGGTCTCAGCGGACTGGGTCTTGGTCTTTGGCTTGGTCATACTCGCCTCCATTCATCGAGGCCGCCCATCGCGGTCCCCGTACTGAGACGAGCCCGGCTCCCCGGGCGTGTGTGGACTACCGCTTCCTTGCGGGCCGAAGTCCAGCAGTGTTCAGGACCACGCTGCCTGGAACTTCGAGCGGGAATCTTGGTGACCGATGGCCGGGTCGCGCCAGAAGCAGTCATTGGATCACTGGCCCTAAGCCGACATTCAAAGCGGGACCGCACTTGGTGGGCGCGCCGAGGCAACTATGTCTGGGAAAAACGCCATGACCGGCAGGGCTTTCGTTTCGCCGTCGCCCTAGCCAGGCGAGCGTATAATCGAAAATCAACCGCCGAGGGGCCCGCTCGCACCATGACTGCAGCCAAGACCGTTCCCCACGAAGGCCCTGCGTTCGAGGCCATGATGCAGGAGATCGATGCCCGTTTGGGGCGGGACGGCTATGGGATCGAGGACCGCCCGATTCATGCCGGCCGGGAAGTCAGCCTCCTCCACGGCGTGCCGATCCCGATCGGCGACCAAGATCCCAGTCGCCTCCCACCCGAAATCGCCGCCTATGCGCCGTTGGGCGCCGCCATCAGCCGCTGGTATCAGGAGACCTATGGCGACCGGCTGAAGGTCGACATGAAAGCCGGCCGCACCGTCGTTCGGCTGGACGGCGACCTCTATGCGCTCAGCATCCCTCGAATTTTCGGCAGTATCCAGTTCGTCGTTACCCGCGACTTCCTTCCCGAGCGGGTATCCCTGCAAGGTCCGGGATTATGCAACATCGTTCAACTGATCGAGCATATGACCCCCCGGAAGGCCGCGCGCCTGACCGATGCTGATCTGAAAGCGGTCGAGAAAGCCTTCGGCGCGGCACTCTACGCCAGCTACACCCTGGAGGCGACCGCTCACGACCTGCTGTCGTCTGCGCGGTCGGACGTGGCGACAGCTGTCACGGCTCTGATGGATCGTCACGATCGGGCGGGAGAATCCAAGTGGGCGTCTCTTCAGGCGGCGGAGAAAACCCTGAAGGCCGCCATCGCCTTGGGCGGCGGCCGTTTCCCCTTCACCCACGACCTCTCGCGGTTGGCGGACAAGGTCGCCGGTGTCGGCGTGATCGGCGATTTCAGAGCTCTCGTTGCAGCGATCCAGTGCACGCCGGGCATCCGCTACGGCGAGGAGCCCTGTACGCCGGCCGAGGCGCTGGCCGCACACCACGCCTCGCTGGAACTCGTGAATGCGCTCAGAGGGGGCCGAGCTGCCTTTCAGGCGGGCCTCGGCTAGATGGTTGCCCGAAACGGCCGGCTCGGCCCGGTTCAGGCCTTGCCAAGCGCTAAGCAATCTTTTCTTGGGCGCACTCAGCTCAGCTTCGCGCCATGACTGGACATTGGGGCGGCTGCCATAAACGGAATCCAGATCGCCGCGGACTAGGAATTCCTAGGCGAGCTTGCAGAACGCAAAGAGCGCTGCTCTGTTTCGAGGGGGGCGGTCGCTATCCGTGCTAGCCCCCTGCCAATAGGGGGAGCCAGGCTTGGGCGAAGACGACGGATGGAGCGACGCTGAGTTCGAAGCAGCGGTCGAGGCCTATCTCCGAATGCTTGGCTATGAGCAGAGGGGCGAACCGTACCAGAAAGCCGCCGTCTCTCGTGAGTACCGGGACGGCCCACTCGCGGCACGCTCCAAGCAGTCCTTTGACTACCGCATGCGCAACATCTCAGCAGTCATGCAGGAGCACGGCGAGCCGTGGCTTCGCGGCTATGTCCCTGCCGAGCACGTGGGCGAACCCTCTCGTCGTCGTATCCGGCGTGCGTTCGAGCTCCTCCGGGCGAGGGCAGCCCGCGCCCCCCAGCAGCTATCCTCACAGACAACGGCGAAGCGCCGCGTCTGGCTTAAAGCGTTCTGGGGGTTCGATCCGACGCAAGACGGCTACCTGGGCTTCACTCGCCCAGGCGACCGGAATCGTTTCATCCGCGAGCACCAACCTGGTGACCTGGTGCTGATATACGGCGCCGACACCAAGGAGACCGACGCCGAGGATCGTCGCCAGGCCCTAGGATTTCTCGAGTGCGAGCCCATCCCCGTGACGGATCGCGAACGCTGCTCGCAGCAAGGCTGGGACCGCAAGGTGGCGATGGGCTGTGGAGATCGCTGGACTCACGCCGTTCCTGTGCGTCGCGCATGGCGAGTCGAGCGACGCATTCAGGTCAAGCACATCGCTCCAGATACCTATACGTCGGACCGAGCGCGAGTAATCGCGTCCCAGGGCGAAATCTTGAGCGCCGACGAGGCCCTCGTTGCGCTTCAGCTCCCCGTCATCCCCATGGACGTGTTCGGCGAGCCGCCCCTCGAAGTGGCCGCTGCCACCGCCCCCGAGCAGACGATGAACGCCGCGTTCTCACCATCGAAGGGCTTCACCCCCAGCTTTGGCCAACGGGAAAGCAACTATGTCGACGGCGACACGCGCCTCTACATGCTGGTTTTCGCGGGAGAGGCGTCGGCGCTTCTCGGTCGAGAGGTCGGAACCCGCGTCGTCGTCAAGGTGGGCCTCTCAAACAATCCGAAACAGCGCTGCGAGGACCACAACCAGACCCTGCCACCAGCGGCGGCGACCCGATGGCTTCTTTCGCTCACATCAAAGCCCTTCCCAAGCGGCGTCGACGCAAAATTGGCGGAAGACCACTTGAAGGCGCGCTTCGCCGATCGCTTCAAGTCTCTGGGCGGCGAATTCTTCCTCGGGAAGGCGGATGAACTTGAGAGCGCCTTCTACGAAGCCTCGAGACCTGCTGCGTTCTTCATCAAGGGCGCATCAAAGAAGGCTTCGGCGTAACTGAGGGAGCCCACTCATCGCCAGCTAGGCTTAAACGAGGCTGATCTTTCCTGCGTCAGTTGCGGACTCTGGGACTATGCCGAAAACCCGACGCTTACCGCATGCACCATCAGAGAGCGCTACCTATAGAACCGGCTCTTTGGGTTGAAGCGCCGCATGTCGGAAAGATGTTTACCGGATTTGTAAGCTTCGAGCTTTTGCAGAAGGCGTCGGCCTGTCCGCGCCTTCTTTGCTAGGGTCGGTCTGCCTAGGCGAATGTCGCGCAGATGCCAGATAGCTCGATGGTAGGGCATCGGCGCGTGATCGTCGAAAGTGACATAGACCGTTCGGCGGATCTTCTCCCACACGACCGCCACGCTCTTCGAAGGCGAGTACTTCGCGTGTCGGATCCCGCGACCATTGGCGATCAATAGCTGCCCATTGGAGGGCACAATTTTAAAGCGCCGATCTTGCACATATCGCGCTACCGCCGGGTGTCGCTTGAATATTTCTGCCTGATTGATCTCGTGCCCGTCGGCACGGTCTATTGCTTCGATGATCGCCTCGATCACGGCGTACTGTGCAGGATTGGATACACGCACATCGTCGAACCACTTTTCGCCATAAGCGCGGTTCGAGAAAGTGATCTCTACTGCCACCGGCTAACGCCCCGCCACACACAAGCTGAACCTTAACGTCGTTTCGGACGGCCCTAGAGGGGCCGTGCCGAGGCTATCGGGCAAGGAGCTACTGGTCGAAGCGCGCCACGAGCAGAAGCCCCATAATGGCATGAAACCGGACATCCGTCTTACTGGCCTAAAGATTCCGATTGCCGAAAACCGCCACTTGCTGTCGTTGGCTGAGGGCCGGATTCCGGACGCTGCTCGGCAACGACGAAGGTCCGATTGCCGGCCCGTTGGCCACGGCTGAATCCGACCCAAAGCAGACGTAAAGGGCTACGCTCGCCTAATCTCCTAGATAGCGCTTGCGGTATTCCAGCGTCTCGGGAGGCGTACCACTGTGGCCATTCGGGCATGTATATTTGGCATGAAGTTCGTTCGCGCCGCACCTTTGGCCGGTGCAGAAATCCTTGTCGCACAAGCAGAATACGCCGCCCGACAGCTCAGCATCGCCCCCACAACTCGGGCACGTCATAGTGAAAGCCATTGTCGCTCTTGCTCGCTCTTCGCTATTCAGCTTGAAATTGTATCGGCGGCTCTCAGGGGGCGTCAATTACAGGCGAGCGACCGCCGGCTAAGCGGCGTGCGAGCGGTGTGACCGCTAGCCACCCCCACAGAGACTTCCAACGCGTCCGCCGGCGAACTGGGCGGTCGAATGACTGCCTGGCGCCACTAGAAGACATTGGCTTCGCGCCCCGGACCAGACACTCAGCGCTGTGTGCGAAGCTGTGGCCCGTCGGTATAGCTGCCGCTCGTCCGCCGGCTGCAGGTGCTAGAAAAATCGGGTTTGCGGCCAGTCTGCGTACGCCTCGCTTGAGTTAGGCTCGCTGCATGGCGAAGACTTGGACCCGGCGCGGCAAGAGCCCCCGCGCGCAACAGAATGACCCATTCGCGCGCAGCGACGCCACTGCCGCTCGGGCTGTTCTGCGCGACTGTCACCGAAGCGCCCGGGAACTCGCCCAGGCAACGACCCCGGCCACCTGGCGATTGCGGTGGATTACGACGGTCGTGCTCCTGCGCACAGTGGGCCACGTACTCGACAAGGTGGACGGGGCACGTTCGCCCTACCTGCGCGGGGCAATCGACCGAGAGTGGGCGCGCGTAAAGTCCTACCGTGCCGACAACCTCATCTTCCACGACTTCATCGAGCAAGAGCGAAACTCGATCGCCAAGGAGTACGAGATCGGCGCACGCCTCGTTCAACCCGTCGCAGAGGACAGTGTACCGGCCCTTGATGCGCCGGTGTTCTTGGGCGACCGGATAGTGCCGCAGCGGGCAGTCATCAAGGAGGCGATCAGCTGGTGGGAGCGGCTGCTGACAGAGGTCGAAACTTCGGCAGATGGCGCGCTACACGAAGACCTTCGCGCACGTCGGCGAACCTCGACGAAGTAAAGCGCGGGCACGTCCGCCCCCCCAATGATGCGCAGTTCTCCCCGGTCGATGACGTCTCATCGACATGCTAGCGACGCACATCCTGGTGATTGGCTGAACCTGGCTTCGAGCCGAGAAGCAGATGCCACGAGCGTCTCGGCTGCGCATGCGCGTGGGTCGGAGTTCAGGTCGAGCGTCTTAAGCTCACGAGCAGCCGCACGATAGGATCGAGCAAATCTGCAAGATGCTCGACGGGTTCGGCGAGCGCCTTGAGAATCTCCCGCGCCTCCCGGTTCAGCTCCGCAAGGTGTTCGTCCGGGGTAGCCAGCGCCTGCGCGGCGAGGCGGGCCGCCACCGATCCTGTCGCCCCGACCGGCAGGACCACGAGGTCTAGCTCGCAGGCCACCTCATATTCCCGCACCATGCCATCCGCGGCCATGATGTTGTCGCCGTCGCGCTTGTTGCCGAATAGGAAGAGGGCGAGCCCGGCGCGTCCGATGAGGTCCTGGCGGAAGGCTTCCCAAACTTGCCTGCGCTCGGCTTCGTTGGGGATTGCCTGCGGGAAGGGCCTTGCGGTGATGATGTCTTCGATGTGGCGTCCCTGCCCCGTGAGTACGCGCTCCACCGCGCCGGTGAACAACGGGTTGCCAACCCCCAGCCCCAGGCCTGTGGATATGCGCAAGCCATTGTCGACCAGGACGGCGCCGAGATCGCGCATGAACGCCTCCACCTCGCGTTCGCCCCATGGCGCGAAGTCGTCGGCGCTTGTCGAGACGAACACCGTGGTGCGACGGTAACGACGCTCGATCTCGGCCAGGATCACATCGATCTCCTGGTACTCATCGACGAGCAGCACCTCGATGTGAAAACGCTTCAGGTCCTGCACGACCAGAAGCTGGCGCGCCTGTGCATGGGCGAAGGTTTCGTCAGTGTCGTCAGCTTGGCGCGCGCGGCGCTTGAAGATCGCATAGTGGCGCCGCTGGTTTTCGCGGAAGTTCAGCCGAACCCGGGCGAGCACCTGGTCCAGGTTCGGATCCGAGAAGCTGAACCCGAGAAAGAGGAACGTCTTGGAGACCAGGTCGCCGGCCAAGGCACTGGTGAACGCGCCGCGATCGCGCTCGTAGCGCTCATAGTCGTCGCGGGTGACGACGGCCTCATGCGGGCGTTCGACGTCGCCGTGCATCTTGTAGACGATGGCGTCCCGCCGCGGGCGAGTGTTCGCCAGTTGTGGCACATCGGCCTTGACGTCCACTACCTTGCCCACCTCCCGCAAAGCGCGCTCAATCAGCTGGTCGTAGTTGGTTGTCCACCAAGTGGCGATCGGCAGCCTAGCGAGCACGCGATGGTTCAGCGTCGGAGGGTTGTCCGCCGCAAGCGCCTCGATGATCGCCTGGTTCAGGCGATTACGGTTTGAGCCCGAATGGTTGACGTGAAACTGCGCGACCGAGACGAGATCGGTCTCCAGATCGATATTCAGATCAATCTCTTCGGCGAGTTCCCGCAGCAGGCCTCGCCAGTCGACGAACCCCGCCGGCGCGGAGAGCCCAGCACCGGCGAAGATGGCTGCGTTACCCGCCTCAATCTCCTTGAGGAAGTCGACAATGAAGCGCTCCGCGTCCCGTTTCACGTGGCACGCGCCCTAGAGAATGTGGCCGGGGCGACGCAGGATGCCCAAACGGTCGGCAAGGAGCCGCTGCTCCAGAGGATCGACAGTCGGTGGGCGGCGGCCGGTCGGCCGGACCCAGGTCGTCAGGTCCACGGTGTCATAGAGCGTAAGGTACTCTTGGCCCTTGTAGGGCTCGCCGGCTCGCACGATCGGAAACACGAACACCCGCCGCTCCGGCTGGCGCAGACCGTCGAAGAAGCCGAGCTCCCATGGGCACCATCGCGACAGCGCTGCGTTGGGTGTGTGCACGTAGAACAGGCTCTCACATTGCCTCATCCGTCGACGCAGATGGTCGGCGCGCCCACGATCGATGGCCGCCCGATCAAGCTCGGAGTCCTCGATCCAGTCCACATAGACGCTGTAGCCGCGGTCTTCGATGAGCTTCTTGGCGCCGATCACCAGCTCTTTGTCGCGGCTCGAGTGCGACAGGAAAATGTCGAAGCTATTCCGCTGCGTGTCGCGCGCCTCGCGGAGCAACTGGTGATCGCTCTTCTGTGTGCGGCGGCGCACGTCCTGCGCCGCCGCCCGGACCTGGTCGAAGGTGTAGAAGGCCATGGTCGTCCTCCGTCAGCTGGCCTTGCGGATCGCGATTGCCTTCTCGATCCAGTCTTCGATGTTGTCCTTGATCGTGGCGTAAGCTGCCTTGCTGTCCGCGCCTGCCGGCGAATAAATCGGAGCGATCGCCGACAGCTTCTTGCCGGTGGAGCCGTAGTTGATCCTGTCGAGCGGGTTATCGCCAGCACTCGCAGCGTAGCCATTGGAATTGAGCAGCTTGTGGACGCGGATGGCCACGACGCCCTTGCCGGCGTCCCATCCCTTGACGATCTCGCGGCGCACCCACGGACGCTCGGCGGTCTGCGCGCCGACCAGAACCACGACGCAGCTCTTGCCGCTCATGTTGTCGTCGATCCACTGTTCGATGGAGTCCTTGCCCTTGCGCTTCACCTCTTCCCAGGCATTCGGGGTACAGAGGGGCTGACCCTCCAGCGCGTTCATGTTGCGGACCTGCTGGGTTCGCCAGAAATCGTTGTCGAAATGGAAGCTGAAGAAGACGCGCCGCGCCATCGCTGTTTCCCTTGTTGATGTAAGGTGCGCGAGTGCGCGTTGAATGAGAGGCCCGCCACCCAAGCGTGAAGCGGGCCTCTTTCGGGACTTAGGAGTTCTCGGTGTCGCGGCCGTCAGGCTCAGTCGCGACACCTTTGAACTTTCCCGGAGATTGCTTGACCTCCATGAAGTGCCCTGTGCGCTCATCGCGCTTCTGAAACATTCCGTCGGGTCGTTCGAACTGGGTACGACCGGTAACAGCGCCGCGACGGAAGCCGTCGCCAGTATTCTTCGCCATGCGTTGTCCTCGTTGTCTCGCGCCGCCGCCAAGCAAACGCGCACCTATCACCGTGATAGGTGTAACTCGGAAATATCATGGTGATAGTCGATTCGCAATGCGACCTATCACGGTGATAGGTCGAAAACGATCAAGCCGCCGGTCGATAGTGCTCCGGGTCGGAAGCTTCGATGCGATAGGGTGTAGGCCCTGCTGGGGCGACGACGCGTTGCCCCAGTTCGCGCACGGAAGTCCCCTGCACCGAGGTGTCCTCGAGCGCCATGACCCGTAGCAATGTCTCGGACGCGCCGTCGATATCCGTCTCGCCGCGCTCCCACCGGCCCACGGTCTGCGAGTCCTTATGAAGGTGTCTTGCCAGCGCGGCCTGGGTCAGCCCCAGCTCCGTGCGCAGGAATTTGATCTCGCGGCCATTCAGACGTGAGAGCTTCAGGGCGACCTGTTCTCGGATCACGGCATGCAGCTCGTTAATATTGGGGAATGTGATCGTGGTGTCGCCAGCCCGATCGAACGCAGAAGGCAGGTTCACCAGATAGACGTCATCCAGACCGCATTGGGTGTAGTGGTATCCCACGTCGGAGCGCTTGGTCATGACGGTTCCTTCCAACACACGTTCATAATCTTCAAATCACGGCCGCCGTTCAGAACGACCGTGACCACAACAGTTCGACGCGAGTTCGGCGTACACGAGGCGATCTCGCATCGATGAGCGCCCTTCGACAAACTCGTGGGCGTCTTCACAACTCGCCCTCGTCTAAGGACGTGATAGACGTCTCCGGAGCACAGTCCGCATTCCGCCAGTTGAGCGAGCGCAAATTCTTTCCAGTGCGCATTAAGGCGCCGCATCGAAGCGCAGCTTCGAATCCGGCGCGTTGCCTCAGCTCTTGACCACCCTCCAGTAGCCGTCACCGGCTGACTATCATGATGATATATGAAGGCAAGGTAATTCCCGGTCGCGGCGTGGGTTCCAACAACGTTAGCGCGAGTCCGACTGTCGTCTCTAGAGTCAAGTTTGGTCGCAACGCGACCAGGCAGCCTATCGCCAAGCCGGAACGCTGGCCTCCGAGCGCCTCCGCGCTGGCGGAACGTCGGCTGAACGAACCTAGGTCAGGGCACGCCGCAGTCTCAACGTCATCCCCGAGCCTACGTCGACGTCTTGCAGCGGGTACTAGGCGACGAAAGCGATAGCGACCAGCTCCGCTGCCCTAAGGCAGACATTCCCAATGTCTCTGATGAGCCCAACTGAGACATCGCCCCCTATAGATTGGGGGGTCCGCTTTGACACAGAAACTGCCCCAATCTTCACAACTCGCCGAATCGCGCCAGCATGCCGATGTCCGCACACCCAACGGACAGTGAGCGGCATTTTGGGACCGAATGGTTCTGAGCAGCGGCGAAGCTGGCTAATCAACGAACTGGCGCCTCTGAAATGAGGTGAACGACGTCGATGGCCGGGTTCACGTCTTCTCGGAGGCCCAAATGCCCCAGCCAAACTCGAACGCCGTGCGCGTTCGCCAGCGCCCCCAGACCTCGACAGCTCTACAATCTGAGCGTCCTTCCACCTTCGCACAGATACCAATCGACCAGCTGAAGCCTGCCGAGCGTCGGGTGCGCAAACACCCGCGCGGCAAGCTCGACAAGCTCGTCTCGACCATTCGCCGATTCGGCGTGGTCGCCCCGATCCTGGTCGACAAGGCCAACCGCATCATCGACGGCCACCTCCTCTGGGAGGCGCTGAAGACGCTTGGCCACACCACCGTCTACGTCCAGCGCGCTGACCACTTGAGCGAAGCGGAGGTCGAGACGTTCCGCATCGCCCATCACGCCCTGCTGGAGATGGGGCAATGGGACGTCGAGCAGCTTAAGCTCAGCGTCGAGGGCCTGATTCAGATCGACCCGGATCTGGTCGCCCACACTCTGCTCCCGATGGGCAAGATCGACGGCCTGCTCCTTTCCGGCTTCGACAAGCCGGCCGACGACGACATCCCCACGGCGGAGAAGACCTCCCTCCTCCGGCATGGCGACGCCTTCATCTTCGACCCCGCCGCCGATGGCGCGCCGGCGCATCGGCTCGTCTGCGGCGACGCGAAGGATCCGGCCATCATCGGCCAGGCGCTTAGTGGAAGGCCGGTCCGGATGCTGTTCTCCGATGTCCCCTACGGCCTGGTGCCCATCGAGGGCGTCGTCAGCGCCAGGCATAAGGACTTCGTCGAAGGCGCCTCCATGAGCGAGCCGGAGGCGATCAGCTTCTTCACCGAGCTGCTGGGAGCCTCGGTGCCGCACGTCGTCCAGAACGGCGCGGTCTTCCTCTTCATCGACCACCGCGGAATGTACGGCCTCACCCAGGCCACGCGGTCGCTGGGGCTGAGCCACATCTGCACGGTGGCTTGGGACAAGACCGCCGGCGGCATGGGCGGCATCTACCGCCACCAGGTGGAATTCGTGCTGGTGCTGGCCAAGGGTGAGCGCATTGCCGTCAACAACGTCCAGCTCGGCAAGCACGGCCGCAATCGGACGACCCTGTGGTCCAGCAGCGGCATGGCTCAGTTCGGCGTCGATCGGAAGGCCGCGCTGGAGGCTCACCCCACCGTCAAACCGGTCCAGCTTCTGTCCGAGGCGATCCTGGACGTGACGAACGTCGGGGATGTGGTCCTCGACCCCTGCATGGGCACCGGTTCGACCATCGTCGCCGCCAACCGGGTGAACCGGGTGGGCGTCGGCGTCGAGATCGACCCGATCTACTTCGAGGTGGCGGTTCGCCGGCTGCAGGCGGTCGTGGATCGCCCCATGATCCATGAGGAGACCGGCCTCACCCTGGAGGCCCTCCTCGACCAGCGCGCGGCCTCGTCCGCGGCCGCCGCGTGAGGTCGCCGTCATGGGAAAGCACCGCAATCAGCCTGCCGGCCGTCAGCCCGGTGACGGCAAGCCCGGCTACAAGAACATCGGCAAGGAGCACCAGTGGAAGAAGGGCGGCCCATCCCCTAACCCCGCGGGACGGCGGGCGAAGAAGCCGCCGTCGCTAAAGGACGAGCTCCACCAGATCCTCGTCGAGGTCCTGAAAAGCTCAATCTCAGCGGGCGACCGGGAACTCACGGTCATGGAAGCGGTCCTTCGCCGCATGATGGGGGCCGCCGTCAACGATCCAAAGATCGCGATCAGGACCTTTCCGATGATCGTCGACATGCTCTCGGCCCTGGAGCCGAAGACCGACGCCGACGGCGAGGGCATGACCGACGAGGACGCCGCACTCCTCGCCGAAGCGCTGCGACGGCTCGGCCGCGGAGGCGCCGGTGTCTGATCGGACAAGGCTTCTCGAAGCCGTTCTACGTCAGGATCTGCTGGCCTTCGTACAGCGCGTGTTCCGGGACATCGATCCCGGAACCCAGTTCGTCATGGGCTGGCATTACGAGGCGATCGCCTGGCAGCTCGCCCGCGTCATGCGCGGCGAATGCCGCCGGCTGATCATTAATGTCCCGCCTAGGTCGGGAAAATCGGTCCTGGCGACCATCGCCTGGCCGATGTTCCTCTGGGGGCATGATCCGACCCTGAAGATGATCTGCGTCTCGCACACCGAGGACCTGGCGCGGGATTTCAGCATCAAGCGTCGGGCAATCGCCGAGAGCGACTGGTATCAGTCGCTGTTCCCCGACACCCAGATGGCCCGGCTCCGGGATCTGGAGCTTCGAACCTCGCGCTTCGGCTCCTGCTTCGCCTCGGGCGTGGGCGGCGCAATCCTCGGCCGCGGGGCGGACGTCATCATTGTCGATGACCCTCTGAAGGGCTTGGACGCCCTCTCGGAGGCGTCGCGCCGGCGGGTCAATGACTTCTTCGACAACACCCTGATCACCCGTCTCAATGACAAGACCCGCGGGGCGGTAGTGATCATCATGCAGAGGCTGCACGAAGACGATCTCGTCGGCCACGTGCTGGAGCGCGGTGACTGGGAGGTGGTCTCCTTCCCCGCCATCGCCACCGAGGACACGGTCCACCCGTTAAGTGGTCGTCGCGGCGACATGCATTGTCGGCGCGCTGGCGATCTCCTCATGCCCGAGCGCGAACCGATCGAGGTGCTGAACGAGCTTCGCCGCGCCCAGGGCAGTCTGCTCTTCCAGGCCCAGTACCAGCAGCAGCCGGCGCCGGCTGGCGGCAACGTCATTCGGCGCGAGTGGCTGAGGTACTGCGACGCCCTGCCCGAGACCTTCGACCGGGTCATCGTCTCCTGGGATACGGCCTCGACCTTGAACGAGACCTCGGACTGGTCGGTCGGTCAGGTGTGGGGCGCCAAGGGGCTCGACTACTATCTGCTCGATGTCGTGCGCGACCGGCTGGAGGCGCCGGATCTGCGTCGCACCATCGTTGATGTCGCCATGCGCTGGGAGGCCGACACGACCATCATCGAAGACACCGAGCTTGGGCGGGCGCTGGGGCAGGACTTGCGGCGGGCCGGCCTTCTGCGCCCGATCCTGATCCGGCCCTATCATGAGAAGCGCGTGCGACTGGAGGCGCAGTCCGCGCGCTTCGAAGCGGGACAGGTACACCTGCCCCAGGAAGCGCCCTGGCTGGGGGAGTATGTGAGGGAGCTGCTCGCCTTCCCTGCTGGCAAGCACGACGACCAGGTCGATGCGACCAGCCAGGCGCTCGACTATCTTACCGGCCGCAACGCCCGTAGCGGGCCGCTGGTGCGCCGAACGCCTGAGCGAAGACAGGTGGTCGAGCGCCGAGAGGTGGTGCGGCGGTGATCACCGCTGTGCGGGTTCGGGGAACTTGCCGGTCGCCTGTTCGACGGCGGCCATCAGGCCGGGCACGCAGGTTACCATGTGGCCCTCGGCCGTCTGCATCTCGTTCTGAACCGCCTGCATGGTCGATGGCCGCGCGTCGCCGTCCAAGACTTTGGTGAGGCGCTGGAAGACGTTTTGCTTGCCCCGGTAGGCCCGGTAGCAGGCGCTGAGCGCAGTCTGAAACTCCGCCTTCAGGGCGTCCGGCGCGCCCTTCGGCGGCTCAAGCGCGAAGATGGCGCTCGTGGCGGCGTCGCAGGCATAGACGGCGTCCTTCGCCAGGGGATAGGTCGAATAGGGCGTCCCGTCCGGCGATTGCAGTTCGGCCTTCACCCGGTCGCTCGCCTGATCGCAAGCCTGAGCCGAAGTCTCGAACTGCGTCCAGATGGCGGTCGCTTCCTCTGTCAGGGTGGCGGAGGCCGCCGAGGTGTCTGCGCTCCCGACGACGCTCTTATGCTCGTCTCCGCCATTCCGCGTGTTGGTGATAATGACGCCCGCGATCAGGCAGGCGACCCCGATGGTGATCACCCACACCTTCTGGCTGGCCGGCGCCAGTATCCCCTTCGCCTGTTCGTCTTGGCTCTGGCCGCCCGCACCCATTGCTTTCTCCGTATCCTATGAGTCTCACTGGAGGTTGAGCAGCCATACGCAGTGGCGAGCAGTCAACTCAATTGAGACTCATAGGCTGTAGATCAAAAGGCTGCGTCCCGGCCCCTTCGGGCCATGGACGTGCGTCGGCGAGTGGGGCTCAACGTGAAGCGGCTGCGGGAGGCTCAGGGCATCTCGCAGGAGGACCTCGCCGACCGCGCAGGCGTGCATCGCACCTACGTCTCTGGCGTCGAGCGGGGCGTTCGCAATCCGACGATCACTGTGCTGGAGAAGATCGCCGGGGCTCTGGCCGCGCCGCTGGCAGAGCTCGTCGGCTAGGTATTTGGGTCGCGAAGCATCGCGCCGGCTTCGGCCAGCCGGCCGCTACCGCCGGCGCTCGGGGTCAACTATCAACTTCCAGTCTCAGAAAATCGAGAGACCGGCGGGGGATGCTGAGCAGCGCCCCAGGCTCCATCTTGAGGTATTGCCGACTACAGGAGGCAAATACGCATGACGAAGTCCTCTCCAACGAGCTTCGACGTCATCGTCATCGGCGGCGGCCAGGCTGGGCTCGCCATAGGATATTTCCTGCGCCGGACTGGCCTGCGCTTTGCGATCGTCGATGGCGAGCCCGACCCCGGCGGGGCTTGGCGCCACGGCTGGGACTCGCTTCGGCTGTTCTCGCCCGCTGAGTGGAGCTCGCTTCCCGGTTGGCCCATGCCGTCAAGCGGCGAAGCCTATCCGACCCGCGATGAGGTGATCGCATATCTCACCGCGTATGAGGCGCGCTACGAACTGCCGGTCATCCGGCCTGCCGAGGTTGACCTCGTCCACGCGGAGGCGGGTGCGCTCGTGGTCGAGACCTGCCCCGCCACATGGCGAACTCGAGCCGTGGTTAGCGCAACCGGCACTTGGCGCGCGCCCTACTGGCCGCCTTATCCCGACCAGCCGCGCTTCGAAGGCGTGCAGATCCACTCGGCGCAATATCGAAACCCCGAGGTCTTCAAGGGCCAACGGGTACTGGTGGTCGGCGGCGGCAACAGCGGGGCGCAGATTTTCGCCGAGGTGTCGCAGGTCGCCGACGCAACCTGGGTGACACCGGAACCGCCGACCTTCCTCCCGGATGACGTGGACGGCCGCGTGCTGTTCGAGCGGGCCACCGCTCGCTGGCAGGCAAAGCAAGGGATCGGCGCCGACGCGCCGCCTCCGGGCGGGCTCGGCGATGTCGTCATGGTGCCGCCCGTGAGGGCGGCCCGCGACCGCGGCGTGCTGAAGGCGGTCCGTCCTTTCGGGCGCTTCACCCCTCGCGGTGTCGTGTGGCCCGACGGGCGGGAAACCGAGGTGGATGCAGTGATCTGGTGCACCGGCTTCCGACCGGCCCTGCAGCATCTGGCCGACCTGAACGTAGTTGAACCGTCCGGACGTGTGGCGGTCGAGGGCACGCGCTCAGTCAAGGAGCCGCGCCTGTGGCTAGTCGGCTATGGCGAGTGGACGGGCTTTGCGTCCGCGACCTTGACGGGCGTCATGCGATCCGCACGTGAGACCGCGCGCCAGATCGCCGAGGCGCTTGCGCCGGCTTAGGGCACCTCAAGGTCAGCGGGCTTCGGTGAACCAATCGGCCAGGAAGCGGCCGGCGAGATGCGTCGCGACCATACCCGCCGCGACACCAAGCCCGGCCAAACCAGTCGGCGCTCCGCCGAAGCCAGAGACCGACATGGCCGCGAACACCACCGGGCTGAAGAAGCCAAAGAACGGGCTCACCCAGAAGGTCATGCCCTGGACGAGAAGTCGTCCCGGAAGATCCGGGCGCCGCTGCGCGACCAGCCGCAGCAGCAGCGAAACGGTGAAGGCGCCGCCCAGCGCCACGGCGGCGTAGAATCGAAAGCGCGTGGTCGTGAGGAACTCATCGGCCTGGGCCGCCCAGGGCCCGGTAAGCGCTATAAGCGTCCAGACACCCAGAAACTGGACCAGACCGGCCGCTGCGGCCTCGGCCAGCGAGCCGAGCGCCGGATCCCGCCCCCGCCGCGCGCCGAACTCCGTCAGGCTTGCGTAACCGGCCGCCGCCGACAACGCCAGTAACGACCCCGTCGCCCCCAAGGGCGCGAGAAGCTGAACCAGGAGCAGCGCCGCCGCGACACCCGCCACGCCCCAAGCGGCCGACGCCATTGCGGTCGAGGCGAAGCGCGTCATGCGCGCAGTCGCACGACCTCGCCGTCTTCTTTGATGAAGCTCTCAGGCTTCCGCTCCAGCAGGTCGAGCACCACTTCCGACGGGCGGCTAAGCTTCACGCCCTTGGGCGTGACGACGATCGGCCGGTTCACGAGGATGGGGTGCTCGACCATGGCATCCAGGATCGCCTCATCCGACATGCCGGGGGCCAGGAGTCCGAGTTCGGCCGCGGGCGTACCCTTCTCCCGCAGGATGTCGCGCGGACCTGCGCCCATGGCGGCGAGCAGGTCCTTAAGCTGGGGCTTCGTCCAACCGGCCTGCAGGTACTCGACGACTTCCGGCTCGTAGCCGGCGGCCCGGACCATGGCCACCGTGTTGCGGGAGGTGCCGCAAGCCGGATTGTGGAAGATGGTGATCGGGAAATCGGACATGGCTGTCACCGTATGATCGGCGGGGCGCTTTGCGCCGCCACCCGTTGAACTGCGCCGCCGCGCTCGTACCAGCCCTTCGACCGGTTCACGATGGCGACGACAGTGAGCATCACCGGCACCTCGATCAGCACGCCGACCACGGTGGCGAGCGCCGCGCCGGAGGTAAAGCCGAACAGGCTGATGGCGGCGGCGACGGCGAGCTCGAAGAAGTTGCTGGCGCCGATCAGAGCCGAAGGGCCGGCCACGCAGTGCGCCTCGCCGGTGAACCGGTTCAGGAAATAGGCCAGGGCCGAGTTGAAGTAGACCTGGATGAGGATCGGCACGGCGAGCATCGCGATGATCGCCGGCTGCGAAATGATCTGCTCGCCCTGGAAACCGAACAGCAGCACCAGGGTGGCAAGTAGTGCCGTCAGCGAGACCGGACCGATCTTGCCCAGGACTTGCAGGAGGTGCGCCTCGCCGCCACGCCGCATGAGCGCCGTGCGCAGCAGTTGGGCGATCACGACGGGCACGATGATGTAGAGGCCCACCGAGATCAGCAGGGTCTCCCACGGCACCGTTATCGCCGAGAGGCCGAGCAGCAGGCCGACGATGGGCGCAAAGGCCACGATCATGATCGCGTCGTTCACGGCCACTTGGCTGAGCGTGAAATTGGGCTCGCCGCGCGTCAGATTGCTCCAGACGAACACCATGGCGGTGCAGGGCGCCGCCGCCAGTAGGATCAGGCCGGCGATGTAGCTGTTGATCTCTCCGGCCGGCAGGTAGGGCCGGAATAGGTATCCGATGAAGAAGGCGCCCAGGGCCGCCATTGAGAACGGCTTTACCGCCCAGTTGACGAACAGGGTCACCCCGATACCCCGCCAGTGCCGGCCGACCTGGCGCATGGCGCCGAAGTCGACCTTCATCAGCATCGGGATGATCATCAGCCAGATCAGCACCGCTACCGGCAGGTTGACCTTGGCGACCTCGGCCGAGCCGATCGACTGGAAAGCGGTTGGGAAGAGGTGACCGAGGCCGACCCCGGCCACAATGCACAACGCCACCCAAACGGTGAGGAAGCGCTCGAAGCGGGACATGGGCTTGGGGGCCTCGGCGACGGCCGGCGTTGCGATGGTCATTGGGCGGGATTCGTCTCATGGGCGGCTTCGCCGATCTGGCGAAGCCTAGCTTGCAGGGACATCCGGTCGAGCTTGTCGAGCGGAAGGTTCAGGAACAGGCGGATCCGATTGCCCAGCAGCCGAGCGGTCTCGGAAAAGGCCGCGCCGATCTCGGCCTCGGAACCCTCGACCGCCGCCGGGTCCGGCACGCCCCAGTGGGCGGTCATCGGCTGGCCCGGCCAGACCGGGCAGACCTCGCCGGCGGCGTTGTCACAGACGGTGAAGATGAAATCGAGCACAGGCGCGCCGGGTTGGGCAAACTCCTCCCAGGATTTCGAGCGGAAATCGCCGAAGTCGAAACCCAGGCTCTCGACGATCGGTCGCGTATGAGGATTGACGCGCCCGGTCGGCATCGATCCGGCCGAGAAGGCCTTGAAGCGGCCGCGGCCCTCTCGGTTCATCAGCGCCTCGGCAATCACCGAGCGCGCCGAGTTGCCGGTGCAGAGGAAGAGGACGTTGTAGATCTTGTCGGTCATGGCGGTTCCTCAAGCGCGCAGGGCTTCGGCCTTGCAGCCCTGGCTGGCGAGGGCGGCAAGCGGCGCGCAGATTTCGGGGGTGCCTGCGCAGCAGTCCTCCATCAGGAAGGCGAGCAGCTCGCGCATGGCGTCATAGTTGGCGGAGTAGATCACCGAGCGGCCCTCCCGGCGCGAAGTGATCAGGCCCGCGTGGCTCAGCACGCTGAGGCTGGCGGAAAGTGTGTTCGGCAGCACGTCGAGCCGCCTCGCGACTTCGCCGGCGGCCAAACCTTGCGATCCGGCTTGCACCAGCAGGCGGAAGGTGGCCAAGCGGCCCTCGTGCGCGAGGGCGGCGAGGATTGCGACGGCAGGTTTCGTTTCCATATTTCCACGATATAAGAATATTGCGACAGTTGGAAGTCGCTCGCGTTTCTTTTGAGGCCATGATGTCCGAGTTCCCCGCCCTGCAGCCGCAGTTCCTCGACACGCCGACGCTGCAGAAGCTGGAGCCGCCTGCGGTCTCGACCCATCCGCCCCGGATCCTGCTGCTCTACGGCTCCTTGCGGGAACGGTCCTACAGCCGCCTCCTAACCGAAGAGGCCGCGCGCATCCTACAGCGGTTCGGCGCCGAGACCCGGATTTTCGATCCGCGCGGCCTGCCGCTGCCGGACGCCGAGACGCCGGACCATCCGAAGGTGCAGGAACTGCGGGCGCTGTCACAGTGGTCGGAGGGACAGGTCTGGTGCAGCCCCGAACGCCACGGCGCAATCAGCGGCGTGATGAAGGCCCAGATCGACTGGATTCCGCTCGAGGTCGGCAGCGTGCGACCGACCCAGGGGCGGACCCTGGCGGTGATGCAGGTCAGCGGCGGGTCGCAGTCGTTCAACGCCGTGAACACTCTGCGGCTGCTCGGCCGCTGGATGCGGATGATCACCATCCCGAACCAGTCCTCGGTGGCCAAGGCCTATCTGGAGTTCGAGGAGAACGGCCGGATGAAGCCGTCGGCCTACTACGACCGCGTCGTGGACGTGATGGAGGAACTCTACAAATTCACCCTGCTGACGCGCGACCGCGCGGACTACCTCGTCGACCGCTACAGTGAGCGTAAGGCCGACGGCCGCGTCACGGCTGGCGATGAACTGGGAGCCATGGCGATGATCCATGAGCGCAAGGCCGGCTGATGAACTCGCTCACCCTGGAGGAGCGGCTCAACCAGGATTGCTTCTGCATCGACATCGACCAAGCCCAGGTTTGGGCCGCGGTCGAGCAGGCGGCGGCCGACGTCGTGCCCGTCAACTTGCTCAAGCAGCACCGGGCCCATCTCTTCTCCAGCGCGCCGGTCTTCCTGTCCGAGGCCGACCTGGCGGCGATGAGCAAGATCGTCCAGGCCATCGAAGCAACGGCCCAACTCGCGAGCTATCAAGAGACGGTTCTCGCCTGGGCGCCGGAAATCGCCAAGGTCGCCACCGGCCCACGCGGCGCGTTCATGGGCTACGACTTCCACCTGACGCCAACCGGCCCCAAGCTGATTGAGGTCAATACCAACGCCGGCGGGGCCTTCCTGAATGCGCTTCTGGCGCAGGCCCAGGTCGCCTGCTGTCCCGAGGTCCGCGCGCTGGTCCCCGCTGCCGATCCCCTGGCGGACTTCGAAGCTGCAGTGTGGGGGATGTTCTCGGCCGAATGGGAACTGCAAGGTCGAACCGGCCGCCCGAGGGTCGTCGCCATCGTCGATGATGCTCCAGCAGACCAATACCTCTATCCCGAGTTCCTGCTGGCCCAGGCGTTCTTCGCGCGCCAGGGCCTCGAAGCGGTGATCGCCGATCCGGGTGATCTTCGCTTCGACAGAGGACGTCTGGTCCTGGGGGAGCTCAATATCGACCTCGTCTACAACCGCCTCGTCGACTTCACCTTCGACCGCCCGGAGTCTGCCGCGCTGAAGCAGGCCTATCTCGCCGACGCCGTCGTCGTGACGCCCAACCCGCGCAACCACGCGCTGCTAGCCGACAAGCGCAACCTCACCCTCCTCTCGGATCCCGAGCAACTCGAAGCCTTAGGTGTCGACGCCGAGCAGCGTCGGATCCTTGCAGCGCTTCCGAAGGCGAAGCGGGTGACGGCGGGCAACGCCGCGGAGCTCTGGGCGGAACGGAAGTCGCTGTTCTTTAAGCCCGCCGGCGGCCATGCCGGCAAGGCGGTCTATCGCGGCGACAAGCTGACGCGCGGGGCCTGGGCGGGCATCCTGGAGGGCGATTTCATCGCCCAGGCTTTCGCCGCGCCGAGTGCGCGGCGGGTCCAGGTGGACGGCGACCCGCAGACCCGGAAGCTGGACGTCCGGCTCTACACCTATGCCGGCGAGACGCTCCTAGCGGCCGCGCGCCTCTACCAGGGGCAGACGACCAATTTCCGCACGCCGGGCGGGGGCTTTGCGCCCGTGGTCGTCATGAAGACCCTGAGCGCCGGGGATGCGCGGCCCGGCCCCCTTCCCGTGTGCGCGTCATGACCCTCCGTCAATGGCGAGAGCGCCCAGGCGGTCGATGCCGACCGGCTCCTCAATCTGGAACGGGATCAGGGCGACCCGTCGCGCGAGGTGCCCCCTGACCTTGCGGATTTGCGATATTTCGGCGGCGGCCCGAGCTCGCAGCACCGGATCGCTCGGATGCGCGGCGGCGAGACTCCCGTTGATCACCCAGGCGAACGGTTCGATCTGCGCTCGGCGGAGATCATCCTGGAGGGCGCTCGCCTCAAGCACCGGGGTCGTTTCAGGCAGGGCGACGATCAGAATCTTCGTAAAGTCCGGATCCTGCAGCAGCATCAGAGGCGTTCGGATTCGGACGCCTCTGACCGGGTGCTGGGTCAGTTGTCGGTGGTATTCTCCCGCCGTATCGAGAAGCAGAAGCGTGTGGCCGGTCGGGGCCGTGTCCATGACCACGAACTCTTTGCGTCCGGCTATGACGATGCGGGAGAACGCCTGGAACACGGCGACCTCCTCGTAGCAGGGTGATCTCAACTCCTCTTCAAGGAGCGCGAGTTTCTCGGCGGACAGCGTCGATCGCGCCGCCTCTACCGTGCGCGCCCGGTAGAGCTGCACTTCCTGCTTTGGGTCGATGTAGCTCACGCGCAGCCCGACGAGTTCGGACTGCAGGGTCTCGCGAATGTGCTGCGCCGGATCGGTAGTGGTCAGATGCACCGGCAGTCCACGCTTGGCCAGGCCGATGGCGACCGCGGCGGCCACGGTGGTCTTCCCGACGCCCCCCTTGCCCATGACCATCACCAGGCCATGCCCGGACCGGGCGATCTCGTCGACCAGTGCGGACAGGCTGGACACGCCGGACGGCACGGTGACGGGCGCGGGTGGACTCGGCGTCAGCCGTTCCGCCGGCTTCAGAAGCGAGCGCAGGGCGTCGAGCCCCACCATGTTGGTGGGACGCAGCGCGATGTCGGTTCGCGGCAGCCCGATCAGCTCGTGCGGCATCTGCGACAGGGCGGAAGCGCCGCGGCGTTCGAAGGCGACGGCCAGCGGATCGCTGGGATCGGTCGCGTGAAAGACGCCGTTGATGACCAGCAGCTGGTTGTCCATACCCTGGCCGTGCAGTTCGGTCCGGGTCCGGGCGGCTTCGAGGAGGGCGATACGATCGGGGCGCGCGACCAGGACCATCGCCGTCAGGGCGGGATCAGCCAGGGCCGCGAGCGTCTGCGTATAGCGGTCGTGCTGCGTCTTCAGGCCCGACAGGGGGCCCAGGCAGGAGACGTCCCCCGGCGCGGTTTCCAGAAACCCACTCCAGGCCGCCGGCAGTTCGAGTAGCCGTAGGGTGTGCCCCGTGGGCGCAGTGTCAAAGATGATGTGATCGAACGCCGCTGTTCTCTCGGGGTCGCTGACCAGCAGCGCGAACTCGTCGAAGGCGGCGACCTCGGTCGTGCAGGCCCCGGACAGCCGTTCCTGAAGCGCCGCCAGGTCGTGGGCCGGCAGGACGCCGCGATAGGGTGCGGTCGTCCGCTCCCGATAGTCTCGGGCCGCCTGCTCAGGGTCGATGTTCATCGCCTGAAGGTTCTCGACGCCGGCGACCGCTCTCGGGGCGGTTGCCAGTTCCGTCTGCAGAACCGCGTCGAGATTTGAGGCCGGATCGGTGCTCACCAACAGCACGCGACGCCCGGCGTCGGCCAGTTGGACCGCGCTGGCGCAGGCCAGCGAGGTCTTGCCGACGCCACCCTTGCCGGTGAAGAACAGGTGCCTAGGCCCCCGGTCGAGCACCTCCAGCAGCGTCTGTGGGCGCGATTTGCTGGTCATTGGCCGTGCCGCGCACACGGGCGCATCTAGCCACCGCCGATGGCGCTGAATTGGTCATAAGCGCGCAGCGCGTCGGCCCCGTACACCGCCGCCGGGCCGCCGCCCATGTAGATGGCCAGCGCGGCCGTCTCGGCGACCTCTTCCCGGGTGGCGCCGTGCTGGTGCGCCATCTTGGTGTGGTAAGCGACGCAGCCGTCGCAGTGGACCGCGATGCCGATCGCCAGAGCCATCAACTCCTTTGTCTTGCTGTCGATGGTCTGGGTCGACGTGGCCGCTGTCGCCAGCCCCGCAAAGGCCTTCATCGCCTCTGGCGCGCCGTGGCGCAGCAGACCGACACCGGCGATCACGTCATCGGCGACCTGTGCAAAATCCTGGCTCATTTCGTTCTCTCCTCGTCTCGCAGCGACGGATCGGCCCCGCGCCAAGCTCGCGTTGGTGCAAGCAGGCCGTCCAAGGACCGTCAGGCCTTGCGCTTAATGACGCCTACGAGCTTCGTCGCCTGCGCCACCGTGTTCGAGATCGTGCCGTACTTGCGGACGTTCTTGTGCAGAAGTTCCAGGCGCTGATCGTCCTCGTCGGTGTCGACCGTGAGTTCGTAGTCCACCGAGACCATCATCGGCGGGGCGTCCTGGCGCACGCCATGCAGCCTGACCTCGACGCCGCGCAGATCGAACTTCAGCATGGGCGTCACCCGTTCGATGCCCTTGATCATGCAGGCGGCGATCGAAGCGAGGAACAGCTCCGCCGGATTGAATGCGTCGGGGCGTCCGTTCATGTCCGTGTCCAGGACGATCTCGGCGTCTTTGCAGGCGGCCAAGCTGCCGTGTTGGTCCTGCCGTCGCGCGGAGACATGGTACTCGAGCATCGGGGACCTCAGGCTGTGCCGGGAACTAGGAACACCGGCGATTCGTCCGCTGGCTTTTCAGACAGTTGCAGCTCGGTCAGACGCGCATAGACCTCGATCAGGTTGCCGTCTGGATCGGTGAGCCACAGCTCATGCAGGGGCGTCCCCTTCCACGTCGTCCGCGGCGGCTTCTCCACCTTGGCCCCGAGGCCGAGCGCCTTGTGGTAGGCGGCGACCACCGCCTCGCGATCCGCGACCTCGATTCCGAGGTGATAGAGGGTGTCGTGGTTCAGCGTCTTTCCGTCCGAGACGAGCAGGACGAAATTGAGCTTCAGGTCACTGCGGATGAAGGTCGCGTAGCGGTGCGTCCACTCCTTGGGCCAGGTCCCGAGCAGCCAAGCGTAGAACCGCGTGCTGGCGGCCAAGTCTCCGACACGAATGCTGCTGTGGAATTCCTGGGCGTCGGGCCCCGGCGGGAGATCGAGCAGACCCGCCAAGACCTCGATGCGGGCCTTGATCTGGTCCCGCGCGGTCCGGAAGCGCGCCCGCAGGTCTTCGGGCGTGAGCGAGGGATCGCCGGACTCCGGGTCCGCAACGGGCCAGTGCAATCGACGCATGCGTCCCGGCCGCACGGGGCAGACCTCGTCCATGCAGAGCGTCACCGCGAGATCGACGACCTCTACGTCGGCGGCATCCAGGGATTTCGCGGCGTGATGGGAAATGTCCACGTCGATCTCGTTCATCACCTCAACCGCGTTGGGGTTGAGCGCCGTGGGTGCCGACCCGGCGCTTCCTACGATGGCCCGGTCTCCCAGGATGCTTCTGGCCAAGCCCTCGGCCATCTGGCTGCGTGCGGAGTTGGTGACGCAAAGGAAGAGAATGCGCTTCATACATAAAAACTTAGGGGCCAGGCCCGCTCCCGCTAATGATCTGGCTCAAGGCTTCCCTGCTGGGATGGTCGTGGAGGCATGCCTAGCCGCCTGGATGCGCCCCATACTGTCATAGTAGCGATCCATCACGTCGCCGCTCTGTTCGCTGGAGCTTTGGACGATCATTGAGCGTTGGGAGGATTCGGAGGCGTCGCGGGATTGCGGACGATCCAAGCCGAAGGGACGTTTCAAGAAGCCCATGGGCTCAACCGCCGCGCCCAGCTGCAGCCACTTCGATCCTTAGCGAAGGGTCGGTTTCCACCTTACCAATGATGGCGTTGTAGCGATCAAGCAGCTGAACCACCGCCTGATTTCGGCCAACGATGCTGTCGCCAGCGCGATCGAGAATCTCGGCAGCCAGCCACTGCTCTACGTCGAAGACATCCAGTCGCTCGGCGATGCCTGCATTCTCCGCGAGACCAGCAGCGACTGTCACCCCGCGAGCCGTGGTAACGATTACTGGCCGCTGCCCGGAAGCAAGGTTTGCCTGGCACTTTCGGATCAACGCTTCGCCCGGCGCCGTTGAGACGTGAATGGCGAGGTCACCGATGTTGAAGTCGCCAGGCCTGGCCTGTCCCTCGTCCTTGGTCGAGGCAGAATGGTGGCCAATGGTCGCGCCAAAGACACCTTCGAGCTTAGCCCCGACCAGATGCTGCATGATCGTACCCACGACCATTGTTCCCTGCATCTCCTTCTGGCGCGCCTCCGCCTGGGCGAAGAGATGGCGGAAGGCGGATCGCAGGCTCAGGGTAGGATCGATGCGCAGCACAAAGGGCTTTGCCGCGAAGAACTCGCGCACCCGTGCAATCCAGAACTTCTCCACCGCATCCAGATCGAACGCGCCTTCGGCCGATCGGGCGTTCAAGAAGGCGACATACGCACTCATCTTGCCAAGCGATCCGCGGCTCGTCCGCCCGCCCTCCTCCGCTAGCACGCGGTCGATGCCGTGCCGGGCAAGGATCTGTTGAACCTTACCTTTGCCGAGGCCGAGCACCTGACCTTCCTTGTCTGTGCGCAACCGGTTCGGGTCGAGCGGCAGGCCCATGACGCGGGCGTGGTCAGTGACAACCAGTGGAAGGCAGAGCGCGCCCTTGGAGCGTACGCCGTGGGCCTCCGCGAAATGCGTGAGTGCTGCCTCCAGATCGAGTGCTTTGGCGTCTTCGATCGCAGAGGGGGCGCTCACTCGGCCGCCATCCGGTCCGAACCGCGCACAGCAAGCACGAGCGGTTCGAGCAATTGATTGGCAAGGTGCCGGACGACCGGAACGACAACGCCGTCACCAACTAGATGATATGCGTCGTTGTAGCGCGTCGGCAGACTGTAGCTGTCAGGCAGCCCCATCAGGCGTGCCGCCTCGCGCGGCGACAGCAATCGCGAGCGGATCTGCTCACCATCCACAATCAAAAGGCTCTGGCGAGAGGACCCGCCAGCGGGCGTCCGTAGACATCCGGCAATGTCGTCGAAGCGGACTTCAGCCTTTACGGAGCGACCGCCATCCTGATCAGGACGCGTCCGGCGGTAGAGCGTGCCCACCATCCGGCGCCCCGCCGTCTTGGCTAGCTCGACCTTCCGCCGGTTCAACGCAGACATGCTTTCCAGGAGCTTCTTTGTCTGGCTGGGATCGTGCCATTCTACGTCCTGCGGCTCCTCTTCCAGAAGGTCAGCGAACCTCGGCTGCGGGTTGGTCGGCTCAGCAAGTTTCCACCAGATCCAGCGAGCAGCTAGGGACGGTGTCAGCTTCGAATGCGCGTTGCGCAACATTGCCGGTGACCAGCCGTCGCCGGCCTCATGCAGCGTGAGTTCAGCGGGAACCTCGATATCCTCGCGCACCGCAACCACGAACACCCGCGGCCGCGACTGGGGGACAAACCACCGGGCGTCGAGCACGAGCGCACCAAAGCAATATCCACTGGCTGCTAAGGTCTCTGCGATCGCAGCGAAGTCGGCGCCCCGCTTTGAGGTCAGCACGCCGAGCACGTTCTCGAGTACGATGACGGGCGGAGCACGCCCCTCCCTCTTCAGGTCCTGCATCAGTCGCCAGAACGGCCAGAAGGTTCCCGAACGGGTGACTTCGTTGGCATCGTGACGACCAAGTCCCTTGTAGTCCCCGGCTAGCGAAAGGTCCTGGCAAGGAAACGAGGCCCAGACGAGGTCGGCTAGACCCGGAAGGTTGGCCACAGCGATCTTGGCCACATCCTCGCAGACAAGATGCTCGTCGCCCCAATTGTCAGCATAGGCGCGAACCTTCATCGGATCGAAGTCGTTGGCGAACAGGCACGTCCAGCCCGGCCCTAGGCCAGCTCTCGCCATGCCGCCGCCGGCGAAAAACTCGTAGAAGCTGAAATCCGTCACCGACGCTCAATTCCGAATCAAGCAGGGCGCGAGTTGCGCTTCCGGGACATAGCATGAACGAACCCATCGGGCAGCCGGTGGGCAGGCGGGCAAGCGAACAGCGCGTGTGACGTCTACGCCTGCAACCGTCAGCCACCCGTGCTGGCCAGTTCAGAGGCTGGCGCCGCCTCACATCGACGTGCCACTGTAATGAATACGGTTGCCCATTTGGCGTCCGCCATTCTCATACAGAACCGCCTGATGCCGATTGTCCTGACCACCAACGACGTTGTTCTCAATCCCGACCACGCCTGGAACGACATCACGGGCGTCCAGTATCACTACCCCAATCAGTACAAGAACAAGATCCGGACGGGCGAACCATTCGTCTACTACCGCGGCGTTCACTGGAAGGATGGTCCTCGCGGCCAGGCCGAATACTTTGGTCGCGGCCGGATCGGGGAAATCCGGCAAGATCCTGCAACAACGGGGAGTTCGCGGCCGTCCTGGTTCTGCACCATTGAAGACTATGTGCCGTTTACACCGCCCGTCCCCGCCAAGCCGGATGGCGTCTTCTACGAGCAGATCGCCCCAAACATGTGGCGCAACGGCGTCCGCACCCTCGATCAGGACGTGTTTGAACGGATTGTCGCGGCCGCCGGACGCCCGACGGGCACAAGCGCCCCGACCATCGTTCCACAGCCAGCCACGCCGCAAGCCGCCGATAACCTGATCGTACCCAGAGGCAAAACTGTGGGCGGCGGACCCAATGGTGGCTACCGGAAATCCAAGCGCGCTAAGGAAGTTGGCGATTGGGCTGAACGCGCCGCCCTCGCCTTCATTCGTCATACTCTGGGCCCAGCAACTTTGGTGCACCGAGCCGCCGAGGGCGAAAGGCCGGGCTGGGACATCGACTATGTCGACTCATCCGGTGAACTGCAGCGCGTCGAGGTGAAAGGAACCGTGTCCGCAGCCTTCACCAGCATCGACTTCACCGCCGGCGAACTTCGTGCGGCCCAAACTCATGGCGATAAATTCTGGCTCTATCTTGTGGCAAATTGTTTGACCGATCGCGCGCAGGTGCAGGCAATCCAGAACCCTGCCGCGCGCCTCGCTGAGGGTGATTGGACGGCCAGGCCAATCCTCTTCAATATTCTGCTCGGATGAGGCCGAAGGAGGTGGACCACCACCTCATCCAAGCGTTTCATGCCGAAAGCGCCCGCACCAGCTCGACCATGGCCAGGGTATCGAGCCCACAATAGCTGCTGAGCTGGCCATGCAGCTGGACTCGGCGTTGCAGCGTCGTTTCCGGCGCGGTGGCTTCAAGATATGCGATCTGCGCGCCCTGCCCATCCCGCACACCCTCCAGGTCCGAGTAGGAGAGATGCGGCGCCACCACCGGGAGCACCGCCTTGATGGAGTACGATCCCCTCATGTCGCGGTGATAGTAGTGCGCTCGAACAAGCGGGAGCGCGTCGACGAGACGCTCAGCACGGGCCATCAGCGCGTCGCTGAGGTCCGGAAACCTGGCAGCTAGACCGGTGATGCAACCGCGTTCAAAGGCGACATTGTAGGTGATGATTGCTCCCTCATCGCCGATGCAGTCGATCAGAGCCTCGGCGCAGGCGCGGCTCGGATCATCGCCTGACAAGTCGAGGAAGCCGGCATGCGTGAGCGCGCCGTCGGCCTCTTCAACGTGACACGAAAATTGGAACGGGACGGCTTGGTAAGGCCGGGTGCCGGCCCAGGGAGGAACCACATGGGCGATCGTCTCGAAATCGAGGTAGTGGCGCGGGAATGACCATGCGCCGACCGCAGCGGCGAACGCGGCGCGGTCGTGGTAGGGCACGCCAGAGCGCGTCGCTTCGTGAATGCGGACTTGGGCGGGCGGCTCGATAGCGCCGACCGGCACGTCACGGAGATCGTTGTACCCCGCCGCTGAGAGCTGAGCCGCGATCTTCTTGCCGGCGACGCCGGGCAGGAGTGTGACGGGATAGTCAGGCTGCGTCGGCGCATTCTGTAGGCAATAGGCAGTGAATGGACACTCAAAAGGGTCTGAGCAGTGCGGACCCGGCTCCTTCGCCGGCTCGCCAGCCAGCGCGAGTCCCCAGGCCTCGCGGACCAGGTCCGCGCGTCCTGAGACCAGGGGGCCAAGCTCGCCGTGGACATCAGCATCCTTGAACAGGCCCGCGTAATCGCCGCCACCAGGGTAGGTGAAGCTGGTGTCCACGTGCCGAATGACGGCGCCAGCGAGGGGCAAACCTGCGCCTTGAGTCACCCAGACCTGAGTGGCGAGGTCGGCGAGTTGGTAGGCTTTCACCGACCCGCTGCTCTTGACCTCGATCATGCGCCAGCCGCCCTCCTCAGGCAGCAGCACATCGGCCCGCACAAGGACGCGTTCATGTCGAAACGCGGCTTCGAAAATCGGGCGGTCCGGGTGAGCCTGAACTAGCTCGGCCGTTTGCTCGACAGCGGCGACGGCATCGATCTCAGTTACGGCCACACCGTTCGGGAGAAGCGCGCGCGCCAGTCCTCCGACCTGATTGCCGCCGGCGAACAAGGCCCCGCTGGCGACTGCGGCCAATTCGGGCCGATGCAGGGAGAGCCAGAAGCGCTTCTCGCATTGCTCGTACTCGGCGATCCGAGATTTGGTGAGGTGTTCCATGGCCCAGCTCCCACCCCACGGTTGCGAACGAGACAATCAGCGTCAAGGTGTTGGCCGCATCGTCGTCAGCGCCAGCCGTTCCCACCCTCGATCACACCACGTCGACGCAGCAGGTCGCCCAAGTCGGCGCCGTTCAGCGAACACTGCGCCACAACCCGGTCGTAGGAACGCTTGCCCGCCCGGCAGCTAACCTTCCTGCCCTCGGCAAGATCGCTCAGCGCGTTCTTGGCTTCATGCCCGCCCGGCGCGGCAAGTTCCGGCGCATAGAAGTCCGACAGACGTACTTCGATCCATGTACCTGGGTCGGCCGAAGACCCCACGCAGAGGCTGTCTCCATCACCAACGTAGCGAACCGCTCCGGAAAAAACGGTCCCGGCGGACGGCAACGGCGCCGTGCATGGATCAGCATGCGCCAAGTGCGGAACCGAAAGGGCCATGGCAAGGACAACGCCGCTGCGGATCACCGTCTATCCCTCGTTCTATTAGGAGGCGCGACCGCACGCGGCGCGCGATCGAGATGGGCCTCCTCGGCGGATTGCCCAAAGGCGTCTTGCGCGGGCGACTCTGCAGACGCGCCGTCAACAACTACTTACGATTGCGCCCGGAAAATGCGCTCTGAGAATGAGCGAGATTGACCATGGCGCGCCGTCAAACACCTCGGCCTACCGAAAGGCGGCTGCCGCGCCGCCTCTATGGGTTCGTGGACTCTGTGATCCCGGCAGAGGACGAAAACCCGCGCTCGCGGCTGGCGCTTCATCTGGACGCCGTCGACGCCGACCTGTTTGATGCCGATCCTCTTGCCATCGAGCGGGACGACGCCCTCTTCCTGGTCAGATTGCTGACCACACCAGACCGGCTCCGAGAATATATCGGCGTCGATCGGGCCATCCCGGAGGAAGGCTCGTGGGTGAGCCTCACCACCGAGAAGTCGCCCGGCAACCCGCGCACTTGGCTGATCCCCTCAGAAGGTGATGGCTTCGGTGATCCCATCGCCACCAATGCGGTCGCAGTCACAGCTGGAGACGCGTTGGGCCCCGACGCGGTCGCACTCCTAACCACGGCCTGCGCCTCTCCTCACACGACGCGGATCGAGGCGCCCGAAATCGATGCCATTGCTTTCTTGGCCCCCAGCCAGACGTCTCGGATTGAAGCGATTGATGTCGGGCAGGCTGCGTGCGTCGCCTTTTGGCGACAGGGACAGTGCGTCGGCTATTTCGATGTTGGAGCCCCGATCTTCTTCAACCGTGGATCATTCCCACGACGCCCTGACCATACGCCCTGCAACAAGGGTTTCATCATCCTCTCCCACTGTGACTTCGACCACTATGCGCTGGCCTACGAACATCCGATCCTCCGGACGTTGAAGTGGTACGCCCCTGACCAGCCGGTCGGACCACGCACGGCGAAGTTTCAGAAGTCGCTCGGCTCCAACCTGAATTTCATCTCGGGCTCGCTCGACCTGGGCGGCTTCAAGTTGAAGCGCTGCAATGGACCTGCGAGCGACCGCAACAACTCCGGGTACGCGATGCGCGTGGCGTATGATGGACAAGCCGTGCTGCTCACGGGCGACGCCGGATATCACGCCATTCCCACCGATCTTCAGTCCGATCTCACGGCCGTCATGATTCCCCATCACGGCGGCAAGGGTGCGACTCCACCGCCGAGCCCTTGCGCCAAGCACTCTGTGGCGGTCGCCTCCTACGGATCGCCGAATAAATACCGACACCCCTGCGAGGATCAGCTCGATCTTCACCAAAAGGGCGGATGGCGAATCCGTAGGACGGCTCGGCATGGCAAGTCGCCGGCGGTACCCAGAGGCAACAGGAAGCTCTTTCCCCTACCCTAGGATTTCGCTCAGCCCGGGCGTCTGGGGTTCTCGCGACCAGGCTCTCACAAGGCGAGCCGAACGCCACTCGCGACCCCCTCAGGCCACCCGGCTTAGAGCGTGGGCGACAGCCGAGACTAATGGCGGGTCGGGATGAAACCCCTGCTGATGGAGCGCCGTGAGACAAGCCTCGAATTCGCGGTAGGTCACGGCAGCCTGCTCGCTGCGCTGCGCCAACGCCTCAATCTCACCAGCGAGGTCTTCAATCTGGCGCTGGCGCGCCGCCGTCTCCGCCGGTGTCGGCATACGCGGCCCATCCCAGGCGGAGATGGCCGCATGCGCGCGAGTATAGGCGGCGACGGCCCGCAGAGCTTCCGCAGGCGTCTCGATCAAGGAGTAGCTCGTGCTGCGCCCACCGGCCGGATCCTTGACCAGGATCCTGCGGCGCAAAAGATCGTCGATGTCCCGAAGCGCCGTGTCTGGTGAGGTCTTGGTTACGATCGCCCACTTCGAGCTGGTCAGCTTCCCCTCAAATCCTTCAAGGAGCAGGTCGAGCATGCGCTTCTGACGCTCGTTGAACGCCTGCCCCGCCAAGGCCTCCCAGAAGCGCGCCTTACGAAGGACATTCGCCAAAGTGGTCTCGGCGCCGTCAAACGCACGATCGAGACACCCCAGGAACCATTGCAGCCAGGCGGTGATGTCGAGGCCGTCCTTCTGGGTGCGCTCCAGGATGGCGTAGTAGGCGTTCCGCTCGAGGCGAATTTGCGCGGACATGCTGTAGAAGCGTTGCGCGCTGCCTTCGGAGCGGGCCAGCGCAAGATCGGCGATGGCGCGCGCGATCCGGCCGTTCCCATCGGCGAAGGGATGGATGGTGACGAACCAAAGGTGAGCGAGGGCCGCCTTCAGGATCGGATCTAAAGTGTCATCGCCGTTGAACCAGACGAGGAAGGCCGACATCTCGGCCTCCATCCGCTCGGCAGGCGGCGCTTCAAAATGAATGTGCTCACGCCCGATTGGGCCGGAGACGACCTGCATGGGGCCAGAGGCTGCGTCGCGCCACGCGCCGACCAGGATGCGGCTCATCCCGCTCCGGCCCGTCGGAAAGAGCGCGGCGTGCCACGCGAATAAGCGCTCGTCGGTGAGCGGCGCACCGTAATTTTGGGTGGCGTCCAACATCATCTCGACGACGCCCTCGACATGTCGGTCGGCCGGCGTGAGCGCGCCGATATCCATCCCCAGGCGCCGCGCGATAGAGGAGCGGACTTGGCCCTTGTCGAGTTGCTCCCCCTCAATCTCGCTCGATTTGAGGACATCGGCGGTGAGGGTCTCAAGGACGGCTTCCGCTCGACGCTGAAATCCTAGCGTCTCCATCCTGCCAATGAGCTTGCCCTGCCGAAGGCGGACTGCAGCAAGCTGCGCCTCGAGCTGCTTATGGTCCCAAGTTAGATGGGGCCAGTCGCCTTGCTCGTGGATGTAGGGCGCCATTTTCTCCGCACTTTCTGCGGTGAAAATGGCGCCCATTCTCCGCACAGGCAAGCACTTTCGCCGCACATTATGCGGCGATTATCCGCCTTAATCCCCGCAGCCTGACCACGGCGCCCCTCGGGCAGGGCCCGACACGGCCGAGTTTGCACGCTTGAGAAGGCTCGTGAAAATCAGTCCTCGTCCTCGAAGCCCTCGATTTCCCAGCAGCTCCGCGCTTGACGAACTCCTGTTACCTTACGCACCCAGCGTCTTCTTACGGCACAGTCAGTCCTGGGCGGTTCCATGAGCGTCGGCGAACTGTGAGGCGAGGTCGAGCCGGCTCTTGATCTGTTGATGCACCGTTTCATGCTCTCCCGGCTTGCCCGAGTGTGAGAACTCAGTGTCCACCAATATGCCGCGGATGGCGCTCAGCAATTCCGGCTGTCGAATCGCCAAGGCGCGGAGCAGCGCGTCAACGATGCGCTCCTGCGCGAGAAAGCGCGCGTCGAGGGCGATGTCTTTGGTAGTCATCATGGGGTCTCCTCGGAGGTCAAGCCCGAGCTCAATAGGCCGCGGCGCGCACACTTCGATCGACAGACCACCTTCACGCGCCTGCGCCGGAAGCCGGAACTGCAATCGTAACGCATCAAACTCCGACCCGACATCACCCGTCGACGCCAACGAGATTGCCGAACCACTCTCCCGCCATACCGCCCGCCGGTCCGGCGGGCGCTGGACCAGGTCGCCGCCAGCATCCCTGCTCGAGGAGAGCGCAGGGCCAATCACGAGGCGATCGCCTAGACTTCCAGGCTCATCAAGCGCGCGATCTCTCGCTCGCCCATGATCACCCGGTCCGCGCCTCGCTCCTGCAGATGCTGGATTTCACGGTCGGATTGCGCGCGCCCGACAATTCGCAGGCTCGGATTCGCGTTTCGTCCGCGAGCAATGATTTCTCCGGCCTCGAGGCTATTCGGGACGGTGACGATCAGGTTCTTGGCGCGGCCGATGCCAGCCGCGGCAAGAACCGCCGCCCTTGTGGCGTTCCCCAGGACGGCGTCAAAGCCACTCGTTCTAAGTTCTTCGACGCGTTCGAGGCTGTCCTCGATCACAACACAGACCCGCCCAGTCTCCTTCATCCGCTCCACGACCAGCCTTCCGACCCGCCCATAGCCGACAACGATCACATGATCGGAAGCCGTGGTCCTGTAGGGTTGATGCTCTCGTTCGGCCTCGACTTCCCGGGCCAAGGCCGCGGCGCGCCGGGCGCGGGCGCGGTCCCCAAACAGGAAGACCAGGGGATTGAGGATGATGGAGATCACCGCCCCGGCGAGCACGAGATCGCGGCCTGCAGGAGGCAACAGGCCCAGACTGAGCCCCAGGGTGACGAGGATGAACGAGAACTCGCCGATCTGGGCCAAGCTCGCCGAGATGAGGACGGCGGTGTCCGTAGGCTTGCGGAAGGCTTTCACAATCGCGAAGGCGGCGATGGACTTGCCGACGATGATGATCAGCGCCGTTGCAAGAACTGCGAGGGGTTGCTCGACGAGCACGGCGGGGTCGAACAGCATCCCGACCGATACGAAGAAGAGCACGGCGAAGGCGTCGCGCAGCGGCAGGGTGTCGGCGGCGGCCCGATGGCTGAGCTCGGATTCCTTGAGGATCATGCCGGCGAAGAAGGCCCCCAGGGCGAACGACACGCCAAACAGCGCCGAGGCGCCGTAGGCGATACTGATCCCCGCCGCCAGGATCGACAGGGTGAAGAGCTCGCTCGAACCAGTCCTCACTACACGCGCGAGGAGCCACGGAATGAGGCGCCGGCCGACGACGATCATCAGCACGCCGAACGCCACAAGCTTGGCCAGGGTAAGCCCCAGCGAGAGGATGAGCGGCCCCGGCCCCCCGGTGTCGCCTGACAGAGCCCCAGCCAAGATCGGCAGCAGGACGAGCGCGAAAACCATCGCGATGTCCTCGACGATCAACCAGCCGATGGCGATGTGGCCGCTTCGTGTGTCGAGCAGTTGCCGCTCTGTCAGAGCTCGAAGAAGAACCACCGTGCTAGCGACCGAAAGGGCCAGCCCGAAGACAAGCCCCGCGGCCGGCGACCAGCCGAGCCACCACGCCAAACCCATGCCGAGCAGGGTGGCGACGAGGATCTGCACCAAGGCGCCTGGAAGGGCGATCTTCCGAACCGCGATGAGGTCCCGGTAGGAAAAGTGCAATCCGACGCCGAACATCAGCAGGATGACGCCGATCTCGGCAAGCTCGGCGGCGACTTCCGCATCGCCGACAAAGCCAGGCGTATAGGGGCCGACCAGCACGCCGGCCGCCAGATATCCAACGATCGGGGAAAGCCGCAGGCGGCTGGCGAGCATCCCCAAGAGGAGGGCGGACGCGAAGCCGGCGGCGATCATGGCGATCAGCGGAGTATGGTGCATCGCGCCTCTCTATCGGCTTCCGTGCTTGGGCAAGCGCCGTGGGCTCGCAGGCCAAGGCGATGCAGTTTTCCGCCTCGATGAACGCGGGCTCGGATGGATCGCGCCGTCCACCGGGCAAGCCTGCGACGGCTCCGGCTCTTCAACGATATCGGCGTCGCAAGATCCGGAAGCCTACAGCGTCCGGGGACTTCGATCCACGTTCGATATCCGTTCCGTAGCTGTGCCTCGGTTATTCAGACGGACCTGGTCGTTGCTCCGTCCTAGCTTTTCGGATGCGCGTCCCCATATGAAGTAGGCGCCATCGGGCGTGTGCCGCGACCGAAGCGGTCGATCGTCCCCGAGGCGGCGCACGTATCCGAGACCGCAATGTCCCCGCTCTTCGTAGCGTCCGCGCTCCTAGTCGTGAGCGCGATGCTTTTGCCTAAGGCCTTCTCGTTGCTGAACTGGAGGCCGAAGCGATGACTCTCGCTCCTCCGAACGATCTCGCGCGGGAGAACGCCTACCTGCGCCAGAGAAACCACCAACTCCAGAGCGATGTCACCGCGCTGTCGGCTGAGGTCGAACGCCTGAGGCAGATCGTGGAGCGCTTGCACGGCCGCGCCCCCATCCGGCCGCCAAATCCGCTCAGCGGAGGCCAGTAGTCATGTGGCGAAGGTGTGAGGCGGCGAGCGCGTCCCTGAAGATGAGACGTCCCGCCAGCTTGTCGCGATGAACCAAGCCTTCGTCACGAGCAACCTAATGCGGTCCAGTTGAAAGGACGTGCGATGCACAAGATGATTATGCCGACCGGCTCGACCGTTCGACTTACTGCCACCGCTGGGCCGCAGACGGGCGTCCATCGCTGGGCGGTTCAGGTGCATGGCGTCGGCGCGACGGCCGCGACGCCGGCGCGGCTCGTCTACGGCTCTCAGATCGGCGGTCAAGATCGTGAACAACGTATCGACATACCCGCGCAGGACATTGACTGCCGGCTCGAGGTGCGGGGGCAGCACGCACTGGACGGCGGCGAATGGCGGGACGACAGGCTGACCGTCCTGGACGATACGCCGAGCCAGTTGGACATCGGATTCTTCAATCCCGCACGCGCCGGCGCGCACGCGAACGATGTGCTGCTCAGCTTTGCGTTCGCACATCCTCATCCTCAAACCTGAAAGGCGCCGACGATGGCCAAAGGCCAGAAGCGATCCAGCCGGGAGCCGCGAAAACCCAAGCAGGCCCGGCCCAAGCCAGCCGCGGCGCCACTTGCGTTACCTGGATTTCCGGGACCGTTAGGAACGCGACCAAGATTCTCGTGTCTTGGTTCCGAGGCATCGCTCCAACCGAAGCCGATATCAGGGCCGAAATTTAGAGCCGCGGTGAGCGACATCGCGGCCAGCCGCTTGAAGGGGCTCTTCATGAACTCAAGGCTCCCTGCCTGCCGGCCGCGCGCACCGTCCTCTTAAGCGCTGGCGTGTGGAGACTTCAGGGACGATGAGTGCAAAGTTGGAGGACATGCCCGCGTCCGGAGCCCAAGCCGCTCTGCTTGAGGACATGGGTTCGGAGACCTTCGTCCTGAGCTCGAAGAAGCATGAGCGTCAAGGCGCGGCCATCAGCCCCCCGCAAGCATGCCGGCTAGAGCCACACGCATTGGGTAAGCATATCCGATCGCACGATCCTGGGGCGGGCGCGGCGCTTTAGGACGTGCTAGCATAGATCTATTAACTGAGGACGCCTCGGTGTCCCGATCTCGGCCGGGATACGTCTTTCGCTTCGCGAGACTCCGGGTTTTGGAGGGACAGCCATCGCTGCTCGGGCCAAGATTGATCCAGATGCCGGCATTGCGTTGGCTTTGGCCGTCGTCGGTTCCTCGACCGCGCCACTGATCCTCCTCGACGGCGACTTCAGGGTCGTGGCGGCGAGCGCGTCATTCTTCCACGCTTTCCAGCTCGCTCGCGGGGAAACGGAGGGGCGTACCATTTTCGAACTGCGCTCAGGTGATTGGAATGTCCCTCAGCTGCGGACTTTGCTGAAAGCGACGGCGGCCGGAGTCGCCCAGATCGACGCCTATGAGATGGATCTGATGGGCGACTGGACCGAACCGCGACGTTTGGTGGTCAATGCGCATAGGCTCGACTACGGCAATCCAGAGCACGTTCGAATCCTGCTCTCAGTGACCGACGTCACCGACGCGCGGCTCGCCGACAAACTGAAGGAAGACCTCCTTCGAGAAAAGGTCGTCCTCCTTCAGGAGATCCAGCACCGAGTGGCAAACAGCCTTCAGATCATCGCCAGCGTGATCCTCCAGAGCGCGCGCCGCGTGCAGTCGGAAGAGGCGCGGAGCCATCTGAAGGAAGCTCACAGCCGGATTATGTCGGTTGCCACCCTGCAGCAGCAGTTAGCCGCATCTCGCCTGGGCGACGTCGAGCTGCTGGGCTATTTCACGCAGCTTTGCGAGAGCATCGGCGCATCGATGATCCGCGATCCCGGCCATTTGAGCCTGGAGGTGGACGTGGATGCTAGCGCCGTTCCTGCGGACACTTCTGTAAGCCTTGGACTGGCGGTCACCGAACTCGTGATCAACGCGTTGAAGCACGCCTTTCCCAGCGCGCAGCCAGGCAGGATCGTGGTCGGGTACCACGCGGACGGCCCAAACTGGACATTGTCCGTCACGGACAACGGGGTCGGCATGCCCAAGGACGCCCCGAGCGCCTCTCCCCGTCTTGGGACCAGCATCGTCGCGGCGCTCGCAAGCCAGCTGCGCGCACGCGTCCAGGTCGCGGACGCGCACCCTGGGACCGCTATTTCCTTGGTCCATACCCACGCGACGCCAGTCGAGCTGCAGAGTTTTCAATCATAGGCCGAGGTCTCGAAGCTGGACGATTAAAAGTTCAATCAAGTTATCTCCTGGCCGACCTGCATGGCGGAGGACCTAGCGCATCACTACATGAGGTACGGGCGAGGCTCGAGCTGCGAGTCGGCCCCGACCAAGGAACACACAATGTTCCCATGGAGGTCAGAATGGCCGTCGAAAACACCGACCTGGAGCGCCGCGTGCTGGCGCACGAACAGATCCTTCAGGCCCTAATGGCTCAGTTGGCGGAAGGGCAGCCCGGCTTTTTGAGCCGAATGCATGAGCGTTTCGCCAACACGCGCCGCGGGGCACACGAGCACGACTACGTCGAAACCGCCGACTACGCCGAGGCCTTCTTGCACGAAGTGGCGCGGCTCGGACGCCTTCAAGACGCGAAAGCCGCCGAGCGGCCTTCCGTGAGGTCCCACTCGAACACGCCGGTCGCGAAAGCCAGCGGCCTCCATCCGCCCATTGCGATCCGCACCTCGCGGGTGGGCGGGGTCTGGCACGTAACGCGCGACCACGTTTTCCTTGGAGACTATCTGGCGGAAGGTCCAGCTCGGGACGCAGCGACAAAAGCAGCGCGCGACATCGCTGATCAGGGCGGTCACGCGGAGCTGATCTTCGAGGCGCCACGATAGCCGCGAGTCGCCTCCGCTCATCGGCGGGCGAACGGCCGTTGTTCCGGTGATATTGGGCGGCTGACGTCACGACCAGGCGCTGCGGACCGACCGGAAGGCAATGATCATGTGCGCGCTGAATCTACGGCATGAACTGCACGACGAAGAAGCCAGGCTACTGGCCGAGCTGAGAACCCTGCGCCGAAGTCAGCGGGCTCTTGCGCCAAACGTCGTCACTGCGCCGCTCACGCTCGGCCAGCGTATTGCGGACCTGGTTGCAGCGACCATGGGTTCCTGGCGCTTCATTGTGATCCAGTCGGCCTTGCTAGTCCTGTGGGTGACGTTGAATATCACTGCCTATGTCCACAAGTGGGACCCCTACCCCTTCATCCTGCTGAACCTGGCGCTCTCGTTCCAGGCTGCCTACGCGGCTCCATTCATCATGATGAGCCAGAATCGCCAACAGGACGTGGACCGCCGGGAAGCGGCCAACGATTATAGAATCAATGTGAAGGCCGAGCTCGAAATTGAGCTCCTCCACGAGAAAATCGACCAGCTACGTGAAAAAGAGGTCCTTGCGCTAACCCAAGCCGTGCAGAGCTTGACTGCACTACTCCGAAAGACGTGACCGATTCCGAATGGCAAAGTCGACATCATCTAGGGCCATTGGCCGATTATATGGGACTATTCGGCGCGGTTGCGCTATTAGAACAATGATTGAGAGTGGCTGACCGCCCCTCAGGGACGGAAAGGACACGCGCAGCGTAGCTCTGGCCCCGGTCCTGAAAGCTCACCCTCATGAGCACGATTTCTCAAAGAATCCATCGCTCGCAGATGCCGGGCTATTGGGCAGTCGAAATCCGACAGAGCGAGGCTGCCGGACCCGGACAACGGTACCTCTGCCAGGCGCAAGATGATCCTTCTGCCGCCGCGATTGCCGGACGCCTGATGGTTCGGGACTCAGCGTCCGAGGTTTCAATACTACTGGCGAGAACCGTCGCCGATCCGGGGGAATGGGCGCAATTGATAGCAACTCACGATCATTCGGAACGTGACGCGGCGACCGAACGGGGCGGCGCGTGAGTGGCACCCTCCGATGCGGAACAGGATACACCTTTCGCGGTCGCGAGACGTCCAAGGCATGCCAAGCCTCGCAATGATAGGTTCGATGGCGAGTTCCAGGGGGCATTGCGCCAGGAGAACCAGCGCATTCTGCACTGGAGTCCCAATTCGGCGAGTGAGGTAGCGTAACCGACGCCATTTCAAGGGCGCGCGCGGATCCTCAAGAATAGCAACGCGGAAAGGGGGGCATGATGCCACCTGAGAGGCCACTTTCCTAAAGGCGCTTGAACGCGCCGGGCGACCAACTCGCCCGGCGCGCTGATCTCGGCCGATCTGATAACGACCGGCCTAGCGGGCTCCGCGCGGGTTCGCCGCCATCCCCGCCACCGCCCTTGATCCGCCCCACACGACGGCGTCTCCGACGGTCCCGGCGCTTGAAGGGTCCCGGTCCCCTAGTTTGGCGCCGCGGCGCTCACCTCGGCTGGCAGATTGGTGAGCTCGGCGATCGCCTGGAACTCGGTGAGGTATTCCGGGCGCTGTTGCGCGAGCCAGCGAACGACGCGCGCGTTGCCGAGCAATCTGGTGAGGTAGGCCTTGGCGACCGTGAGATGCAGATTGTCGAGACCGAAGGTCTCTTCGACCGACTTGATCTGGACCTGCAGGCTGGCGAGTTCGCGCTCCAGCCGCGCGACCTGCTCGCGCGTCACCGCGTTCGTCGCGGCGCCCTTGCGCCGCGGCTTGGCAAGCTGACCCTCTGGCGTCGCCGCCAGCATAGCCATGGCGATCGGCTTTCCGAAGTTGCCCTGGTTGATCATCATCTGGGCGGTCTCGAGCTGACGGAACGGCGCCATTTTCCGCAGCACGTCGAAGACGGCCATCGGACAGGGCGTGTCCTTGAGAAGCTCGGCTGTCTCCTCGCAGATCCCGTCCATCAACTGCGCGCGCCGTTGGATGGACTGCACATTGATGCCAAGCGCCCCGGCCAATCTCTCCGGCGCTACGCCACGTTCGATGGCGCGGACTACCATTCGGTGCTCCTGGGGCGCCGACAGACGACTGATCCGCTTGTTGTAGGTGAAGGTGTCGTCGTCGGTAGCGACCAGACAGGTCACCTCCGTTTCGCCGAGGTCCTTCAGCGCCTCGATCCGCAGGTGGCCGTCGAGCAGGAGGTGGCGGCTTGGATCAGCCGGATCTCCAATGACCACCGGCGGTTCGACCAGGCCCACCGCCTGCACCGAAGTGAGAATCTGCCGGTACTTCGAACTGAGTTTCACGCTGGGCCGCAGGCGCTTCATTGGTGTCAATGACGCGATCGGCAGACGGACACCACGCCGCTCGAAGGCGAGCCGTACTCCCGCCAGGTTCGTCTGGTCGCTCATCGCACGCCGCCCGCCACACGGGCGTCCAGGGCTCGCGGCATGGTGTCCAACTGCTCGGCGCGTAGGAGGGTGGCAAAGGCCTGGTCGGCGCGCAGTTCCTTCAACGCCTGGATGACGAACAGAAGCCGGCTCTGAACGAAATCGGCCTTCTTGGTGATCAAGCGCTGCCGGTCCGCCTCGCGTCGAAACACCTCGACCAGTTGCTCCGGAGTAGGTCGTCTGCCATGTGACGCTCGGCCGAAGCGCGCCTCGGCCAATCCACTCTTGCGCCGCCGCTGGTCGAGCAGGCGGCGAACGATCTCGACGTTCCGCCCTTTGATCTTTCCATCTGCATAGGCGTCGGCAAGAGCCTGCTGGATGCCAGCGTCATCGCTGCGCGCGATCGTCATGGCGAGGGTGATTGGAATTATGCCGCTCTCCACAGCGGCGATCAGACGCTCCTCGCCCTTCTCCAGGAGCGTGATGATCATGTTCACCCATGAGGGCGATGTCCCGATCTTCTGGGCGATCTCGGCGTCGGTGTAACCGCGCTTCCGCAGCTCGCCGACCTCGCGCAGATTATCGACGCCCCGATGTTGGGGCCGGGCGATGTTTTCAATGAGGCTTCGGACAAGGCAGTCCTCTTCCGGCATGTCGACGACAATCGCCGGGACTTGGCTCTGCCCAAGCGCCTGGAACGCCTCGATCCGGCCCTCACCACACACGAGGTCATAGCGAACTTGGCCGCCGGGAAGCCTGCGACGCGCCACCGTAATCGGGCGCTTCAGCCCGATCTCCTCGATGTTGTCGGTGATTTCGCGATGGTTCTTCCGGTTGCGGGCTCGCGGATTGAGGACGCCAATCTGATCGATCGGGATCATCTCAACGATGATGTCGGGCTGGTCCATCACGCCGCCTCCGCGAATGGAATTCGGGCCGTCAGCGCAAACAGGTCGCTCAGGTCGTCGAACCTGTAGGCGTCGAGCGACAGGCCATTTTCCTCCGCCAGCCGCAGCCGATCAGAGATGAGATCGATGCGCGGGAAGAAATAGAAATCCAGTATGGCGCGATTGGCGGCGTCCATCCGCACCGCGATGGTGATGTCGGGGGCAAGGCTGGTGTCGAAGTGCAGGCGCCAACGATAACTGCCCGCCTGGGTCTGACGGCAACGGGCGATGACGATCGACAGGGTGAGTTCATCGTTGACCCGCAAGAGACCATCGGGCCCGGGACCGGCGACCGTGCCGCCCGCCTCGCGCACGCCCGCTACGACCTGCGCCACCACGGTTGGATAGAGGTCTCGCAACCGGGCATTGATGCGTAGGTAGCGGTAATCGCGCTGGGGACGGTAGCCGATCAGCTGATAAGCGCGCAGCAGGCTCCCGAACCGAGAGCGGTAGGCGCTGCTGGACGGCATCGCCTCCTCCTCGTCGATGATGAGCCCCGACAGCGGCCCCTTCGTCTCAAAGAGCCGGCGCAGCTTGGCCAGCATCTCTTCGTCGGTGAACCGCCGCGAACGTTCGAGGATGATCTGGCGCGCCTGTTGGAAGAGATGTTCGGGCACGACCGGTTCAAACGCGCCTTCGGCGCGAACCCACATCTCGGGCGGATTTCGGACCCGCTTTTGCTTCAGCTTGAAGGAGGAGCGATTGAAGACGTTATGGCCAACATACTTTTCGTTGGTGAGCAGCTGATGCACAGCGCCGCGCGTCCACGGGCGACCCTGGTCTGCTGCGACACCCTCTACGTTCAGCTGGGCTGCGATCGCCCGCTCGGTCATGCCCGTGACGACGAAGCGCTGATAAACTTGTTTGACGATGGCGACTTCGTCGGCGGGCCCCGGCACTAGAATGACCCGGTCGGTCTGCAGGCTCTTGTGCTCGCCCGGGCCGAGTATGCCCTTGGCTTGGCCCTTGTCATCGACCAACAAGCGGCGAAGCCCATAGCCCGCCACTCCGCCCTGGCGGAAGCCGAGTTCGATCAGGCGGCACTGACCAGCGAAGACCTTTGAAGAGAGCTCGCGGCTATACTCGCCCGCCATCGCCCGCTTCACGCTCTTGAAAATGGTGGCCATCGGCGTGCCGTCATTCTCAAACGGCTCGGCGCAATAGACCACGCGCACGCCGGCTCGGCGGCACAGGTATTCGTAGTAGGCGCTTTCGTCCGCGTCCTGGAATCGCCCCCAGCGACTGATGTCGTAGACGAGCAGGACCTCGAAGTGGGCGGACCGACCCTGAATATCTTCGAGAAGCCGCTGAAGGCCTTCGCGGCCGCCAATATTGAGCCCGCTCTTACCCTCGTCAGAATAGGTCCGAACGATCTCCATGCCGTGGGTCTCGGCATACTTCAGAATGGCGTCGGCCTGGTTCTCGGTGGAGTAGCGCTGGTGGTCTGTCGACATGCGCACGTACTGAGCCGCGCGCAAGCGCGTCTCGCCCGGCTTGGAGGCATCAACTTCTGTGCCACCGGAAGCGGCCATTGCCGCTCTCCTCAATCATGATCTCATGATTTTAAGGAAACAGATTGTTACGTTCGCCGCAAGCTCTTAGGAATGCGCGGCGTAAACCTAATGCTTAAGCTCAAGCTCGGAGCAAGCTGAGCCTTTATCGCTAGAGAGGCGTAGGAGTAGTTCTGCCTGCAACTCCTTCGGCATTCGCCGATAGGCATCGACCAGCTGTTGCTCATCGGTTGACAGGTCGGATGTCTCGTCCGTGACGATGGACCATGGCGCACAATCAAGGACCTCGGCCAGGCGCTTCAGCCAGGTGACTGTAAGCTGCCGCTTACCCGTTTCCAGGTAGCCAATTTCCTGAGGGGTCACACCGACGCGCCGCGCAAGCTCGGCGACACTCAGTCCCCTTGCCTCACGAATGGACTGCAGCCGATTTGGAGCGGGGTGGGCCCTTCGCAGTCGTGAGGAATGAGCGGGTCGCGACGCGGAACTCACGCTGAAGCCACGATGCGATGGAAGCCAATTGAGACCAACCGCGCCGACGCGACTTCAAAGGGACGCGCCGGGATCGGCAAATACAATAATATTATCAATTGCTTGCGCGCCATCCCGCCCTAGAAGCACACGCCCTCGGCTGTATCGAGGAGGCCCGATTCAGGCTGATTTGTCTCCCATTTTTCGGGAGACCTTTTGCCCAGCGACTGCACACACGACCATCTTTTCCCGCCTTTCCCGAGGGCGGATTCAAGGCACGGCGGTGGGACGCTGCGCCAGAAGCGTTCAGCGCTTCTTCAGCCTCAATGCTTGGTTTTCGAATAAGGGAAGACGTCCGTCGGACCGTCCCCGACTGTGTAGGCGGTATCGACGCCCGTGGCGCTCGTGGCGGCCAGTTCCGAGCGCGCGCCCTCCTGCGGCCGATAGTCCATGAAGACCTGTTCCAGCGGCCGGGTCTCGGGCAGCACGTAGGCGACGCCCTTGGTGCCGGTGAAGGTCGGCAGCACGATCTTCTGGTAGAATTCCACCGGCACGTTGATGCAGCCGAAGGTGATCCGGTTATCGTCCACGCCCGGCGACTGCAGCCGCTGCAGCCGATGCTCCTTGGGATTATTGGTCACCACCTGGTGCAGCGACACCGCGGTTTCGTAATCCACCCAGAGGATGTCGTTGTCGGTCGGCGATTCGCCGAAACTGGCGACGAATCTCCCCGCGGGCGTCGTGCGCTCCTCGGGGGGGATCTTCGAGAGTTCCTTTTCGCCGATGCCGGGGGCCGAATCATCGCCGCGCGCGAGGCCCAGCAAGGCCGGCGCAGCGCCGCGCAGGCGGCCGTCGCCGCCGAACACGAACACCTCGGCCGAGACCTTGTCGATGATCATGAAGGGCAGACCGTCGTAGTCGTTCGAGGCGATCACCCAGTCGGCCAAGCGCACGACTTCGGCTGAGGCCGGGGTCTGCTCGGACTTGCCCTCATGTGCGGGCGTTGCGGCGGCTGCGGTCGAGGCTGCAGAGACCCCGACCGACAGCACGCCTAGCGCCCAAGCCGCCAACACCGCTTTCAAAGCATCGCGCATGAGATTCGTCCCACCAACCCAACGCCGCAACAGACGGCGCAAAGAACGAACGTATGACGGCGCAGATCGTCGAAATTGGGACGATCAGTTTCTTGGCATCTTTCCCGCGCGGGTTTGAGCCGCCTGCATGGCCATCTGCTCGTTCCGGTCCACGCGAGCCGTCAGCTGGTCGAGCCGTTGGTTGGCGGTCCGCGCGTCGTTGGCCGCGGCCTGGGCCGTGCTGTTGGCCGCGTCGGCGCGCTGAATCGCATCGGTCGCCTTGGCGTCGACAGCATCGACGCGCCCGTTCACCGAGGCGATCTGCTCATCAACATATTTGGTTGTGGCGCAGCCGCTCAAAGCCAACCCGCCCACCGCCAGGATCGAGACGAAGCGTACGCTCGCCCAGGGATTCATCAGTCGGACCATTTCGCACGTCCTCTATGGTTGAGGACGAATGGTCGCCTAATCTGCTGAGCACCTATACCCGGCGAATCCCCTAGTTCGCGTCCGCTTGTCTGCTGATGCAGCCCGCTCGCCGCCCTGTCTCTAGTCAGCTTTCGCCCGGCCTTGCCCCGCAGCTTCGGCGGCGGCCAGGACGCGCAAGAAGTTCCCACCCCAGATCGCATCCACCTCCGCCTCGCTGTAGCCGCGCGCCAGCAACTCGCGCGTGACGTTGCCGGCGTCGGCCTCGTCCCCGAACCCGGGAACGCCCGAGCCGTGGTTGAAGTCGGTGCCGACGCCGACATGGTCGACGCCGATGCGCTTGGCGATGTAGTCGATGTGATCGACATAGGTCTTCAACGTGGCCTGCGGCGACAGGGCCCGGTAGGCGACGAAGAAGGCCTCGCGCCGCTCGGCGGGCAGGTCGTCGGCCCCTTGGTAGCCGGGCTTGTCCGGGGCGAGCCCATACTGCGCCCGCAGCGCCCGCAGCCGCGGCGCATAATCGGTCGGCGCCGGCAGCAGATAGGCGTTGAACGGGACCACCTGCACCACGCCCCCATTGGCCTTGATCGCGTCGAGCTCGGCGTCCGACAGGTTGCGGCTGTTGTCGGCAAGGCCCCGCGCCGCAGAGTGCGTCGCCACGACCGGCGCGCGGGTCAATTCCAGCGTCTGGTACACGCCCTTGGGTGTCAGTTGCGACACGTCGATCAGGACGCCCAGGTCGTTCAGCCGGCCGACTGCCGCCTTGCCCAGCGGCGAGAGGCCGCCGTGCTGTTCGCCTGTCCCCTGTTGGGGCCGCGAGGAGTCGGCGAAGGCGTTGTTTCCGGCGTGATTCAGTGCAGCGACCCGGACGCCATCGGCCTGCAGATGATCGAACTCGGCGACGTCGGGCTTCAGCGAATAGGCGTTCTGGAATCCGATCAGCACCGCGATCTTGCCCTGACCGACGATTTTGCGCACGTCGCCGGCCGAGTAGGCGATGGCGACGTCGGCGGGATGATCGGCGGCCAGCTTGCGGATCGCGGCCAGCTTGGCGTCGGCCTCCACGCGGGCGGCGGCATGCCCCTCGGGCGTGTCGGGACCGGTCGACACGGCGACCGCATAGACCAGGGCGTCGACGCCGCCGGCCTTGAGCTTGTCGAGCTCGGTGAACGACTTGCCGTCGGGCGCGTAGTAGCGCGCATTGGTCCCCGGCAGCAGCACGTCGACGTGACTATCGAGGACCAGGGCCCGGTTGTGAACCGTCGCGGCGTCAGCGGCCAACGCCGGCGCCGACATTAGCCCCAGCATCGCTCCCGCGGTCAGCAGGGTTCGACGCGCCGATTCTGCGCTCACGATCATGGTCGTCCTCCAATGAGAGCGGCGCCGCCCAGTGCGCCCGCCGCCATATTCCCACAATGTCAGTAGGAATTATCGTCTCAATGGAGATTTTCTGCCGCAGCTGGGAGCCAAACCGCAGCGAGCGGCAGGGCGAGGGCCTGCGCCCCCGCCCTCTGCGCCCGTTAGTCGCCGGCGGTTTCCCAGCCGCCGCCCAGAGCCTTGAACAGTGCGATCTGGTTGGTGGTCACCTGGGCGTCGGACTGGGCGAGCTGGGCCTCCAGGGAGGCCAGCTGGCGCTCTGCCACCAGCACGGCCAGCAAGCTGTCGGCGCCGGCTTCATTGCGCAGCCGGGCGAGCCGCGCGGCCTTGGCGCCTTCGTCGCGCGCGCGCCTGAGCGCCGCGCGGCGATCAAGCTCCCGGGCGTACTGGGTCAGCGCCGTCTCGGTCTCCTGCAAGGCGGTCAGGTTGACCTTCTCGAAAGTGGCCAGCGCGGCCTCCGCCCCGGCCCCGGCCTGCTTCACGCGGGCGCGGGCGGCCAGGATGTTCGGGAAGTTCCAGCTGATCAGCGGCCCGACATTGAAGGTGTAGTCATCGCCGAGGTCACCCGTCCGCGCGCCGGTGGTGGCGATGCCGCCGCCGATAGTCACCGACGGATAGAGCGAGGCCGTCGCCACCCCGATCCGCGCGGTCGCCGCCGCCAGGTCGCGCTCAGCCTGGCGCACGTCCGGACGCCGGGCGAGCATGCCGGCCCCGTCGCCGACCGGAATCGCCTGGGCGACCTGCGGCGCCGCCTGGCAGCTCAGCACCGCCTGCGGCGCCTCGGCCGGCGTCTTGCCGGTCAGCAGGGCGAGGCGGAACAGCGCCGCCGACCGCTGGGCGTCGAGCGACGGCAAGGCCGCCTTCGAGGTCTCCAGCTGGGTCGCCGCCGCCGAGGTGTCGGCCGCGGTGCCACGGCCGGCGTCGAGTTGGCGAACCGTCAGGTCGTAGGTGCTCTGCTGCAGCTCGATGGTCCGCCTGGTCACCGCGATCTGGGCGTTGGCGGCGCAGATGTCGGCATAAGCGCGGGCGGTCTCGGCCGCGACCGAGACCCGCACCACGTCCAGCGCCGCCTGCGCGGCGGCCACGTCGGCGCGATTGGCCTCCAGGCTGCGGCGCACGCGGCCGAACAGGTCGACCTCGTAGGACATGTCGAAGCCGGCTCGATACTGGTCGCCGTCGTCGAACTGGCCCGTCAGCAGGTCCTGGCCGCGGACGCGCTGGCCCGACGCCGAGATCGTGGTCGAGGGCAGCAGGCCCGAACGGGTCTCGCTCAGCACCGCCCTCACCCGCGAGAGGTTCGCGGCGGCGACGGCGACGTCCTTGTTGGCGACCAGAGCCTCCTGGACCAGACCATCGAGGGTCGGGTCCTGGAACAGCCGCCACCAGTCGCCGGGGGGAGCCTCGGCGACAGCGACCGCCGGCTCGGCCGACACGAACGCCCCCTGCCCGGAGACGACCGGCGCCGGGACCTGGTAGTTCGGTCCGGCGGCGCAGGCGGTCAGCGCCGTGGCGCCCAGCAGCGCGGGGATCAGCTTAAGGCGGATCACTTCGCGCCTCCTTCATACTCAAGCGGGTGGTGCGGCGTGCCGCCCCCGGTGGTCGGATAGGTCTTCTCTTCCTTGCCCTTGGCCTTCGGGAGGCGCGCAGCGATCCAGCGGCAGAGCACGTAGAAGACCGGCGTGAAGATCAGGCCGAAGATGGTCACGCCCAGCATCCCGAAGAACACAGCCGTGCCCAGCGCCTGACGCATCTCCGCCCCCGGTCCGGTGGCGATCGCCAGCGGCAGCACGCCCAGGATGAAGGCGAAGGAGGTCATCAGGATCGGCCGCAGACGGGTCCGGGCCGCCTTGATGGCCGCTTCGAACCGGTCGGCTCCTTCGTCTTCTTCCGCCTGCTTGGCGAATTCGACGATGAGGATCGCGTTCTTCGCCGCCAGGGCGACCAACACGATGAGGCCGATCTGGGTCAGAATGTTGTTGTCCTGGCCCCGCAGGTTCACGCCCAATATGGCCGCGAGGATACACATCGGCACGATCAGGATGACCGCCAGCGGCAGGGTGAAGGCCTCGTACTGGGCGGCCAGCACCAGGAACACGAACACCACCGCCAGAGCGAAGATCAGGACGCCGGAGTTGCCGGCCGCCTTCTCCTGATAGGCGAGTTCCGTCCACTCGTAGCTGAAGCCGGCCGGCAGCACCTCGGCGGCGTGCTCCTCCATAGCCTTGAGCGCATCGCCCGAGGCGACGCCCGGAGGCGCCCCGCCCTGCACTTCGGCGGCCGGGAAGAGATTGTAGCGCACCACGCGGACCGGGCCGGTCTCGTCCTTCACCGTGGCCAGCGAGCCCAGCGGCACCATGCCGCCCGACGCCGAACGGACCTTGATGCCGGCGATGTCGGACGGATCGTCCCGCGCGTCGGACTCCGCCTGCGCGGTCACCCGGAAGGTGCGGCCGAGCAGGTTGAAGTCGTTCACGTAGGTGGAGCCGAGATAGGTGCTCATGGCGTCGTAGACGGCGCCAGGCTGCACGCCCATCAGCAGGGCCTTGTCGCGGTCGATCTCGGCGGTCACCCGGGGCGAGCCGGTGTTGAACTGCGAGAAGACCCCGACCGTGCTCTGCGGGCTCTGCGCGGCGGCGCCGACGAGGCCGTTGGCGGCCTGCTCCAGCGCGGCGTAGCCGGCGCCCGAGCGGTCCTGGACCATCATCTTGAAGCCGCCGGCGTTGCCCATGCCCTCGACGGGCGGAGGCGCCAGGAAGAAGATGTTGGCCTCCTGGATGCCCGACAGGCGGCCCATGACCTGGCCGGCCATGACGTCGGCGCTCAGTTCCTTGCCGCGCTTGGACCAGTCGTCGAGCTTCACGAAGAACACGCCGCCGTTGGACATGGCCGAGAAGCTGGCCCCGTCCAGACCGGCGAAGGCCGACACGCCCTGAACGCCGGGGGTGTCCTGGACGATGGCGCTGGCCTGGCGGACCACCGCGTCGGTGCGCTCGAGCGAGGAGCCCGGCGGAAGCTGGACGACGCCGATCAGGAAGCCCTGGTCCTGCTGCGGGATGAAGCCGGTCGGGGTGGCGGTCAGGCGCCAGCCGGTCAACAGGATCAGGCCGGCATAGACCACCAGCACGATCATGCTGGCGCGCACCAGACGCGCAGTCAGGGCGCCGTACTTGTCGCTCAGCCAGTCAAAGCCGCTGTTGAACTTGTGACCGGCCATCTTGATCGGACGCAGCCAGCGCGGGCCGGTGTCGAGCGAGTGTTCGACATGCGGCTTGAGCAGGATGGCGGCCAAGGCCGGCGACAGGGTCAGCGAGGTGATCAGCGAGATCACCGAGGCGGCCGAGATGGTCACCGCGAACTGGCGGAAGAACATCCCCGGGATGCCCGGCATGAAGGCGGTCGGCACGAACACGGCCAGCAGGACCAGGCCGATGGCGATCAGGGCGCCGGACACTTCGTCCATTGTCCTGTAG